>NZ_JARAYJ010000012.1:0-245187 GCF_033794345.1 Streptomyces niveiscabiei | reverse complement strand
AGCACCAGCTCGGCCTTCGGCCGTCCCGTCCTCGCCATCCGGCCATCATGCCGAACCAGCACTGACTTACGCAGCGAATTCCCGACTCAGGACACTAGTACCCGCAGGCTCCTACGTCCCGGGTGTCCCTCCGTTGGTCCCGCCGGACGCCGGTCCCACCGACGTCCCGGTCCCGGCGGAGGTATCCCCGCCCGACCCTCCCGCGGAGGTATCGCCGCCTGTCGTACCCGTCGTACTCCCGCCGGAGGTATCACCCCCGGTGGCACCCGTGGACGTGTCCCCGCCCGTCGTACCCGTAGTACCCCCGGTCGAGGCGCCCCCCGTAGTACCCGGAGTACCACCGGTGGCCCCGCCCTGAGCGGCCCCGCCCTGGGTGGCACCCTGGTTCTGCCCCTGGGCGTCACCCCCGTCGGTGCCCCCGTCGGTCGGCGTACCGCCCTGCTCCGGCCCGGTGCTCTCCGTGTCCGACGGCGTCGGCGGCACCTCCTGCACGACGTCCGCCCCGTCCTGGAGCTGGAGGTCGAACTCGGAGGCCGGCGTCCCCTTGAGCGCGTCCTTCATGAACTGCGCCCAGATCTCGGTGGGCGCGCCACCGCCGTTGATGCGGGGCAGCCCCATCGCGCCGTACAGCGACTTGTGCGCGGCGGTCTCCGGGTCCTGGCCCATGACGGAGACGACGGTCGCGAGGTCGGGCGTGTAGCCGGCGAACCAGGCGGCCTGGTCCTCCTCGGCGGTGCCGGTCTTGCCGGCGGCGGGCCGGCCGACGGCCTGCGCGGCGGTCGCGGTGCCGTTCTCGACGACGCTCTGGAGGATCGCGGTGGTGGTGTCGGCGGCCTCGCGGCTGACGGCCTGGGACGACTTCTGGGCGGGCAGCTCGATGGTGGTCCTGCCGTCCTTGGTGATCTTGTCGATCAGGGTGTACGTGCCGTGCTTGCCGTGGTTGGCGAGGGTGGCGTACGCCTCGGCCATGTCGAGGACGCTGCCGGTGGCGACGCCGAGGGCGATCGAGGGTGAGGCGGTTAGCTCTGGAGTACTACTCGGCAGCCCGAGCGCGACGGCGGTGTCCTTGACCTTGTCGGAGCCGACGTCCACGGCCATCTGCGCGTACACCGAGTTGATCGACTTGTCGGTGGCGGTGCGGACGGTGACGTTGCCGTAGTCGACGTCGTCCTCGTTGGCGGGCGCGTAGCTGCCGCCGCTCCAGCCCTGCACGGGGCGCTTGTTGGTGCCGTCGTACACCGTGTTCGGCGTGATGAGACGGCCGTCCTGCGTCTCGGACTTGTTGTCGACGGCCGAGGTGAAGACGAACGGCTTGAACGTGGAGCCGACCTGGAAGTCCTGGCGGGTCGCGTTGTTCGTGTACTGCTTGACGTAGTCGATGCCGCCGTACATCGCGAGGACCTTGCCGGTCTTCGGGTCGACGGCGGCGCCGCCCGCGCGGACGTAGTTGTCGACCTTGTTCTTCTTCTTGTCGAGCTTCGACATCAGGTTGTCGTCGACGGACTTCACGAAGGCGTCCTGCTTGGCCTTCTCCAGGGTCGTGGTGATGCGGTAGCCGCCGCCGTCGAGCTCCTCCTCGGTGAGGATCTTGTTGTCCTTGAGGTAGTCCTTGATGGCGGTGACGATGTACCCGCGCTGCCCGGACATGCCGGTCGAGGCGCCGCTGGACTCCAGCGGGGTCGGGAACTTCATCCCGGTCCGCTTCGACTGCTCCAGCCAGCCCTTCTTGACCATGCCGTCGAGGACGTAGTTCCAGCGGGCCTGGGCCGCCGCCTTGTTCTCGGGGTGCGCGATGACGTCGTACTCGCTGGGGGCGTTCAGCAGCGAGGCGAGGTAGGCGCCCTGGCCGGGGGTGAGAGCGGTCGCGTCGACCCCGTAGTACGCCTGGGCGGCGGCCTGGATGCCGTACGCGTTACGCCCGAAGAACGACGTGTTCAGGTAGCCCTCGAGGATCTTGTCCTTGCTCTGCTCCTGGTCCAGCTTGATGGAGATGAAGAACTCCTTCACCTTGCGGGAGACGGTCTGCTCCTGCGCGAGGTAGTAGTTCTTCACATACTGCTGGGTGATGGTCGAACCGGACTGCTTGCCCTTGCCCATCGCGGTGTTGATGCCGGCGCGGAGCATCGCCTTGGGGTCGATCGCGGACTCGGTGTAGAAGTCGCGGTCCTCGGCGGCGAGCACGGCGTGCTGGGCGTCCTTGGAGATCTGCGCGAGGGTGACGTTCTCGCGGTTGACCTCGCCGTCGCGGGCGATCTCGGTGCCGTCCGCGTACAGGTACAGGTTGGACTGCTTGGTGGCGAGGGCGTTGGCCGGCGGGATCTTGACCATCGAGTAGCCGAGGTAGAAGAGGCCGACGAGCGCGAGGACACCGACGATGAAGGTGCCGAGCACTATCCGCCAGGTGGGGATGATCCGCCGCCACCCGGTGCGCTTCGGCCGCTTGGCCTTCTTGCTGCCGTCCTCAGGGGCGTCCGGGACGCCCGTGGCGTCGCCGAGGGGCTCTCTCGGCGCCCACCCCTGGGGCGGTCGCTGCGGCTGCGGCTCGTCGCTCATGTGTTGCTCGGACTCCTGTGCGTGCCTGGTGCTCTGGCGTGTGTCTCGTGATTCTCGCGCGGCGAGCTGTGGCTCGTGCGGATTGTGGTGCTCGCGGGCCGTGCGACCCGTTACTGCTCGTTGCTGCTCGGCGGACCCGAGGTCCTCGGCGGGCTCGTCGTACTCGATTTTCGCGCGCCTCTGGTCTGAAGACTCTCGCACCATGCGAACCGTTCCCGGCAATCGGCACGCGTTGGCGGAGAAAACGCCTGGCACGCCGCCGTTCCTGCGCACTAGGCTCCTGCGCTTCGGTGCCGTGCGACGAATGTCACGTCGCGCGGGGACGTCCCGGGGGCATCCCGGGGGAGGTCTCGGACGAGGAGGAGGACGCTCGCGGTGGGTCCGGCGCGGTTGTACGCGGCTGTCGCGGCGGGGGGTTTCCGACGGTACGCGACGTACCGGGTGGCGACGGCCGCGGGGGTCTTCACCAATACGGTCTTCGGCCTGATCCTGGTCTATACCTATCTCGCCCTGTGGGACGAGCGTCCGAATCTCGGCGGGTACGACCAGGCGGAGGCGGTGACGTACGTCTGGCTCGGCCAGGCCCTGTTCGCGACGCTCGCGTTGCAGAGCGGCGGCATGGAGGTCGACCTCATGGAGCGCATCCGCTCCGGTGACGTCGCCGTCGACCTGTACCGGCCGGTCGACCTCCAGCTCTGGTGGCTGGCGGCCGACCTGGGCCGCGCGGCGTTCCAGCTGATCGGCCGGGGTGTGATCCCGTTCGCGATCGGCGCGCTGCTCTTCCCGACGGCTCTGCCGACCGACCCCCTGCGCTGGCTGGCCTTCCTGCTCGCGCTGGTCCTGGCGGCGCTGGTGAGTTTCGGCATCCGCTTCCTGGTCGCGCTCACCGGCTTCTGGCTCCTGGACGGCACCGGCGCGCTCCAGATGATGATGATCACCGGCCTGTTCTGCTCGGGCATGACCCTCCCGCTGAACGCCTTCCCGGGCGCCCTCGGCGACGTCGTCCAGCTCCTCCCATGGGCCGCCCAGCTCCAGATGCCGGCCGACCTGCTGATGGGCAAGACCTCGGTACTACACGTGTACGCCTTCCAGGCGGCCTGGGCCGTGGTGCTCCTCGCGGCCGGCCGCCTCCTGGTGTCGGTGGCTACCCGCAGGGTGGTGGTCCAGGGTGGCTGAGCTACCTCAGAAGTACGACGGGTATGACGGGTACGACGGGTACGACGGGTATGACGGGTCCGGGGGGTACGACGGGCCTGGGGCGTACGCCACCGTCGCGCCCGCCGGCGACCGGCTCACCGAGGGCCTGCGCGCCTACCGGATGATCACCGGCATGTGGATCCGCTCCACCCTCGCCTACCGCGCCTCGTTCGCGATGTCCCTGGTCGGCGGCCTCCTGCTGACCGGCCTCGACTTCGTCGGCATCGTCCTGATGTTCTCGCAGGTCGACTCCCTCGGCGGCTACACCCTCCCCGAGGTCGCCTTCCTGTACGGCCTCGCGGCCACGTCGTTCGGCATCGCGGACCTCGCGATCGGCTCGGTGGCCCGCCTCGGCCAGCGCGTGCGCGACGGCTCCCTCGACACCCTCCTCGTACGGCCCGCCCCGGTGCTCGCGCAGGTCGCCGCCGACCGGTTCGCGCTGCGCCGCCTCAGCCGCATCACCCAGGGCGCCCTGATCCTCGCGTACGCGCTGTCCGCGCTCGACATCCACTGGACCCCGGAGAAGGTGCTCCTCGTGCCGGTGACCGTGCTGTCCGGCGGGGCGATCTTCTCGGCGGTGTTCGTCGCGGGCGGCGCGTTCCAGTTCATCGCCGAGGACGCGGCCGAGGTGCAGTCGGCGTTCACCTACGGCGGGGGGACGATGCTCCAGTACCCGCCGACCGTGTTCGCGAAGGAGCTGGTGCGCGGGGTGACGTTCGTCTTCCCGCTCGCGTTCGTCAACTGGGTGCCCGCGTCCTACGTGTTGGGGCGCCCGTACCCCCTGGACCTTCCCCAAGGCGCCGCGTGGGCACCGCCGTTGGTCGCCGCGCTGTGCTGCGCGCTCGCGGGGCTCGTGTGGCGGGCGGGCGTCAGGTCGTACCGGAGCACAGGGAGCTGAACCGTGGCCGAATTCATCCAAGTCGACGGCGTGGAGAAGGTGTTCGACGTCCGCAGGAAGACCGGCTTCCTGAAGCGCGAGCGCTCCCAGGTGCGCGCCGTGGACTCGCTCTCCTTCACCGTCGCGCGCGGCGAGATGGTCGGGTACATCGGCCCGAACGGCGCCGGGAAGTCGACGACCATCAAGATGCTGACCGGCATCCTCACCCCGAGCGGCGGCCGGCTGCGCGTCGCGGGCATCGACCCCTCCCGCGAACGCACCCGCCTCGCCCACCGGATCGGCGTCGTCTTCGGACAGCGCACGACCCTGTGGTGGGACCTCCCGCTCATCGACTCCTACCGGCTGATGCACCGCATGTACCGCATCCCGGACGCCCGTTACGCCGAGAACCTCGACCGCCTCGTCCAACTCCTCGACCTCGCCGACCTGTTGGACCGTCCGGTGCGCCAACTCTCCCTCGGCCAGCGGATGCGCGGCGACATCGCGGCGGCCCTCCTGCACGACCCCGACGTCCTCTACCTCGACGAGCCGACCATCGGCCTCGACGTCGTCTCCAAGGCCAAGGTCCGTGACTTCCTGCGGGAGTTGAACGCCGAACGCGGCACGACGGTCCTGCTCACCACCCACGACCTCCAGGACATCGAGCAGCTCTGCAAGCGGGTGATGGTCATCGACCACGGCCGCATGATGTACGACGGCCCCCTCGCGGGCCTGCACGAGGCGGGCGAGAGCGAACGCGTCCTCGTCGTCGACCTGGAGCGCGAACTCCCGCCCATCGACGCGGGCCCCTCCGCCCGCGTCGTACGCGTCGACGGCGTACGCCAGTGGCTCGCGTTCCCGGCGTCCGAGTCGGCGGCGCCGCTGGTCGCGCGGATCGCGGCGGAGTGCCCGCTGGTGGACCTGTCGGTGCGGGAGCCGGACATCGAGGCGGTGATCGCGCGCATGTACGCGGACCGGGCGGGCGCGTGAAGGCGGGCGCGTGAAGGGCCGTCGCGTAGAACCCGGCGCCCGTTGCTCGTAGGCTGACCGTATGACCGACAACGCTCCGGAACTGCGCGCATCGGACGCCGACCGCGAACGCGTCGCGGAGATCCTGCGGGACGCCCTCGCGGAGGGCCGGCTCGACATGGAGGAGTTCGAGGAACGGCTGGAGACGACCTACAAGGCGCGTACGTACGGCGAGTTGGCGCCGATCACCCGTGACCTGCCCGCGCCGGGCGGCGCGCCGCAGGCGCCGGTGAACCTCTTCAAGGAGCCGCCGTCCGACGGGAGTTGGACGGGCCGGGTGATCGGTGGCGGTGACACGTCGCCGAGTTGGGCCGTCGCCGTCATGGGCGGGTTCCAGCGCAAGGGGCGGTGGACCGTGCCCCGGCGGATGAACTGCGTCGCCTTCTGGGGCGGCGGCGAGATCGACCTGCGCGAGGCCGACTTCTCCGCCGGGGAGGTCGAGATCAACTGCGTCGCGATCATGGGCGGCATCCAGATCCTCGTACCGCCCGGCGTCGAGATCGTCTCCAAGGGCATCGGGATCATGGGCGACTTCAGCCACCGCGAGAGCGGGGTGCCCGCCGGGCCCGGCGCGCCGCGCGTCGTGATCACCGGGTTCGCGTTCTGGGGCGGCGTCGACGTCGAGCGCAAGCGGACGAAGGCGGCGCTGCGGCAGGAGAAGCTCGACCGGCGGGAGGAGCGGCGCCGGCTGAAGGAGGACCGGCGAGGAGAGCGGCACCGGATGCTGGAAGGGCATCACGACGTCATGCGCGACCTGCTGGGCGAGCCCCACAAGCGCCGGGAGGATCACCCGCGCGAGTGAACGCGGGGGTGGGGGGAACCATCGGGGACGCCTCTCCCGTTCCAGGAGCAAGAAGGACAATGGGGAGGAGATCGCCGACCGGGTGGAGCTTATGGAACGCAGGGAAGTGGAGACGGGGGGCGCTGAGCGCTTGGGCGCGGGGGTGCCGGGTGGCGGTGCCGAGCGGGCCGGTGCGATGCCGGGTGCGGGCGGTGCTGAGGGTGAGGGGAGCGTGGGCGTGGAGGGTGCCGGGCGGGCTGGAGGCGAGGGGTCCGAGAGGGCCGGGGGTGCGGGCTCGGTGGGTTCTGCGGGCGCGGGCCCGGAGGGTGGTTCCGGGGGTGCGGGCCGGGTGAGGGCTGGCGGCGCGGAGTCGGCGGGTGCTGGGGGTGCTGGGGGCGCCGCCCCGTCGTACCGCACGATGACCGCGTTCACCGCCGCCGACGAGGAGCGCCGGCGTGGGGTGCGGCGGATGAAGCTCACCGCGACCGGGCTGCTGCTCTTCGTGGCCGTCGTGTACGTGCTGGCGAAGTGGGCCTCCCACGCGGGCGCGGGCGCCTGGGCCGGGTACGTGGCCGCCGCCGCCGAGGCCGGCATGGTGGGCGCACTCGCCGACTGGTTCGCCGTCACCGCCCTCTTCCGGCACCCCATGGGCCTGCCCATCCCGCACACGGCGATCATCCCGACCAAGAAGGACGCCCTGGGCGTGTCCCTGGGCGAGTTCGTCGGCGAGAACTTCCTCTCCGAGGACGTCGTACGCCAGCGCCTGCGCTCCGTCGGGATCGGCAGCCGCCTCGGTGCCTGGCTCGCCGAGCCGCAGAACGCCGACCGGGTCACCGCGGAGCTGGCGACCGCGTTGCGCGGCGCGCTCGCCGTCCTGCGCGACTCCGACGTCCAGGCCGTCGTCGGCGAGGCCATCACCCGGCGCGCGGACGCGCAGGAGATCGCGCCCGGCATCGGCAAGATGCTGGAGAAGGTCGTCGCGGACGGCGGCCACAAGCGCGCCGTCGACCTGATCGTGGCGCGGGCGCACGACTGGCTCGTCCTGCACAGCGACTCCGTGATGGACGCCGTCGAGGGCGGGGCGCCCGGCTGGACGCCCCGGTTCGTCGACAAGCGGATCGGTGAGCGCGTCTACAAGGAGCTGCTCCGGTTCGTCACCGAGATGCGGGACATGCCCTCGCACCCCGCGCGCGGTGCCCTCGACCGGTTCCTCTCCGACTTCGCCGCCGACCTCCAGTCCGACACGGACACCCGCGCGCGGGTCGAGCGCCTCAAGACCGAGGTCCTCGGGCGGGGCGAGGTCCAGGACCTCATCGCGTCCGCATGGACGGCCGTCCGCTCGATGATCGTCGCCGCGGCCGAGGACGAGCGCAGTGAGCTGCGGTTGCGGGTGCGGGCCGCGCTGCTGTCACTCGGCGCGCGGATGGCCGCGGAACCCTCCGTCCAGGGGAAGGTCGACGGGTGGGTCGAAGGGGCGGCCGTGCATGTGGTGACGACGTACCGGAAGGAGATCACGTCGCTGATCACGGACACGGTGGCCGGGTGGGACGCGGAGCACACGACTCGGAAGATCGAGGCGCATATCGGGCGGGACCTCCAGTTCATCCGGATCAACGGGACTGTGGTGGGGGCGTTGGCGGGGGTGCTGATCTATACGGTGTCGCGGGCTTTGGGGGCGTGAGCTGGGGCGGGGTTAACGGGGGCGGCGGCGTTGGCGGGGGCGGCGGGGCTGGGGCTGGGACTCGGTTCGGGGCTGGGGGTGGGCCTGGGACTGGGCATGGGTTTGGGCCTGAGGCTGCGCGTAGGTCTGAGCCGGGGCCGGGGCCGGGGCCGGGGCCTGGAGTTGGAGTTCGCGGTTCCTGTTGCGGCGGCGTAGGAGGAGGAAGCCCGCGGCGAGAGCGGTGATGCCGGTGGCGGCTGCCCAGGGGGCGAGGTCGGTGGGGCCGGTGGCGGCGAGGTTCTGGGTCCTGGGGTGGTCGGCGGCGGAGGCCGAGGGGGCGGGGTTCGTGCCGGCGTCGGGGCCCGCGGCGGCGTTCGTGCCGGGGGTGGGGTTCGCGGCGTCCGCTCCGGTTTCGGCGCCCGCGCCCGCTGCCGCTCCTGCTCCCGCCCCCGCGAGCTGCTGGGCCCGCGTCGCCCTGTCCCGGGTGAACGCCAGTGTCCCGAAGCCCAGTTGGTCGTACCCGCCGCTGTTGGGGCCGTAGTCCCCGCCGCCGCCCTCGGGCGCGGACTTCGCGGCGACCCGGGTGACGTACGAGGCGTCCAGGCCGCGCCGCTTGGTGTAGTGGTTCGCGATCATCGCCCACACCGGGCGGGTCGTGTTCGGGTCCACGGACGCCGCGGCGGACGCGGTCTCCTGCCCGGACCAGCCGCCGATCGCGCCCTTGCGGCGGGTGTTGGGCGTGTACGGGACCGGCTCGCCCAGGCACCACTTCGCGACGTACTGCGCGCCCTTCAGGAACCGGCTGTCGTCGTACCCGTACAGGTCGATCCCCTGGTTCCAGGCCATCTCGCAGACCGTGCCCATCAGCCCGACGCCCAGCAGGGTGTGCCCCTGGTCGCGGCCCGCCTCCAGCCACTCGGCGAGGCCGTCCTCGTGCACGACGGGGATCGCGTTGCGGACCGCGCCGAGGCCGTCGCCGTTCTTGAAGTAGTCGACGGCGCGGGCGACTTGGGCCCTGTCGTCGCAGAAGATGCCGGTCGCCAGGACGCAGGCGAGGGCGGTCAGGTCCCAGTTGGGCCAGTAGTTGGTGACGACCGCGTTGTTGTGGTGGCGCAGGAAGTCGTCGCTGACCGTCGCGAAGACCTTCGTGAGCATCGTGCGGAAGCGGTCCAGCTCGAAGTCCGGGTGGTCGCGGACCAGTTCGGCGGCGTTCGCGGCCTGGTAGCCGTACAGGCCCGCCGCGAGGAAGCGGTCGGCGGAGCCCTGGAGCGAAGTCAGCTTGCCGGACCAGGAGTTGAGGATCCGCACGGCGGTGTCGGCGTGTGCTTCGTCGCCGCTGACGTGGTAACGAAGGCCGTTCTGGTAGGCCGCGTGCAGGTCGTTGTAGAGGAGCGTGTAGTTCTGCGGGCTGCCCGAGCCCCGGTACACGGTCTGCTGGGGGCGGGGGTTCCAGTCGGTCCGCGAGTGCCGGTTGGCGGTGAGTTTCGCGTAACCGGCCGTGTAGGGCGCCGAGTCGGCCTTCACCTTCGTGGCCATGCGGGTGAGGTCGGCGGCGGTGTGGAGGAGGCCGGGGTGGGCGTAGGCGGCGGGGGCGGCGGTGGCGGTCGCCGCGGGGAGGGCGAGGGCCGCTCCTGCTCCCGCTCCCGTGAGGGCGGTGGTCTTGAGGAGGGTGCGTCGGGTGAGGTGCATGTGGTGGAGACGGGGTGGGGGTGGGGGCGATAACGAAAAGTTGGGCTCCGTAGTACCCGTCAGCCTTTTGGATGACCTGGCAGCGGACCCCGTAGTACCCGTACGCCTCCAGGTAGTACCCGTACGCCTCCCGTACTGTCCGGTCCGCCCGCTGGCCCGCCCGCCGCTCACCCGTTGGCGAGAATCCGTCGACCCCTGTCATTCCCGCCACTTCTCCAAGATCCCCGCCTCCTCCTACCGTCGCCCCATGACCAAGCTCCTCCTCTCCCTGCACGTCCTCGCCGCGATCATCGCCGTCGGCCCGGTCACGGTCGCGGCCAGCATGTTCCCGCCCGCCGCACGCAAGGCGCTGGCCGTGCCGGAGGACGAACGGGCGGGGTCCGCCGTACGGCTCCTGCACCGCATCTGCCGGGTGTACGCGGGGATCGGCATCGCCGTACCGGTCCTCGGGTTCGCCACGGCGAGCGCGATGGGGGTGATGGGCGATACGTGGCTGATCGTGTCGACGGCCCTGACGGTCGCCGCCGCGCTCGTCCTCGTCGTCCTTGTGCTGCCCCGGCAGGAGGTTCTGGCGGAGGGCGGCGGGGACCAGCGGACCACTGTTCAACTCGGCATGTTCACAGGGGTGTTCAACCTGTTGTGGGCGACGGTGACGGTGCTGATGATCGTGCGGCCGGGGTCGACGACGGGGGCGTGACATGGCCTTGGCGGCTGGCGAGAACCCGGCGAACGTCTAACATCCAGCCATGCATACCGTTGCCGTGCTCGCGCTCGACGGAGTCATCCCCTACGACCTCTCCCTCCCCATCGACACCTTCGGCTGGGCCCGGCTGCCGGACGGGCGCCCGCCGTACGACGTGAAGGTGTGCGGCGTGCGGGCGGGGGAGGACGTGCGCGCCGGGATGCGAACGCCGGTGTTCACGCTGCGGCCCCCGTACGGCCTCGAACTCCTCGCCGAGGCCGACACGATCATCCTCCCCGGCGTGGACGAACCCCCGGCGCGGCTCCCGCCGGGAGTCACGGAGGCGTTGCGCGAGGCGGCGGCGAACGGTACCCGGATCGCGTCGGTCTGCGTGGGCGCGTTCCTGTTCGCGGCGACCGGCCTCCTGGACGGCCTGCGCGCGACGACCCACTGGATCGCGGCGGCCGACCTGGCGGCCCGCTACCCTCAAGTCGACGTGGACCCCGAGGTGTTGTACGTCGACAACGGCCAGTTCCTCACCTCGGCCGGAGCCGCCGCGGCGATGGACATGTGCCTCCACATGGTCCGCGCGGACCACGGCTCGGCCGTCGCCGCGCACACGGCCCGCATGTGCGTCACCCCCCTCGAACGCGAGGGCGGCCAGGCCCAGTTCATCGTCCACGACCTGCCGCCGGCACCGGCGGGCACCGCCCTCGAACCGCTGCTGGAGTGGCTGGAGGCCGAGTGCGCAAGGGACTTGACGCTCGATCAGATCGCGACGCGGGCGGGCATGAGCACCCGGACCCTCAACCGACGCTTCCGCGAACAGACCGGCACGACGCCGCTGCGCTGGCTGCACCGGGCGCGGGTACGGCGGGCCCAGTACCTCCTGGAGACGACCTCGCACCCGGTCGAACGGATCGCCGCACAGGTCGGCTTCGGATCACCGACGGCGTTCCGGGAACGGTTCCGGAGCGTGGTGGGGACGAGCCCGCAGGGGTATCGGCGGGCGTTTCGGGGGGAGGGGGCGGGAGTGGGGTGAGGGGGAGGGGTATGACGGGGCTCCGGCTCGACGCCGGACCGGAGGGGTGGAGCGGGGGTGTACCCCTGCTGGGTTGGCTCCGGAGTACGACCGCGCCGGTACCCCTACCGAGGTAGCCCCGCAGTACGACCGCGCCGGTACCCCTACCGAGGTAGCCCCGCAGTACGACGGCCTGCCCTCAGTCCCCCTTGCGGTCCGCGACCGCCCACGACGCGAGCCCCACGACCCCCGCGACCCCGAACACCGACGGCCAGGCCCCGACCTTCTTCGCCAGCGGATGCGACCCGGCGAACGCGGCGAGGTACGCGACCCCGAGCGCCCCCGCGGCCGTCCCGCCGGCCCGCTCCTTCCACTGCCAGGCGGCAGCGGCCCCCGCCCCGGCGAGGACGACCCCGCCGAGCTGGCGCTTCTTGGTCCAGCGGGCGACACCGTACCCACCGACGAGCCCACCGGCGGCGATGAGCGAGCTGGGAACCTTGGCCATGAGATACCTCCCGGGAGTTACTCCCGAGGCTAACCCCGCAGGGTGAGACACCCCCGAACCTGAGCCAACCCCTGTCAACTTCACAGGTGTCACCCCTGGAAAACAGGGCAGGAGCGAAAGACGGGGCACAGCGAGAAACCCGAGCGGAAACGAGAACATGACGACGACGGAGCCTCACCCGGCCGACCCGAAGCAGACCAAGGACACCTCGGGGAGGGCGATCCCGTCACCGAGACACTCCCTGATCCGCACCCCGGAACCCTGGCCCCACCTGGTGGCGAGGGTGAAGAGGACGGGCCAGTACCCGACGACGGCGGAAGCGGAGAAGATCACCCGCACCACCCTGACCACCCTGGCCCCGCACCTCCCCGCCCCGGAGCGAACGGCCCTGGCCCGCACCCTCCCTCCGGAGGCGGCCACCCTCCTCACGGCCCCACCCCAGCCCCCGTACAGAGCAGCGGAGTTCGTGGCGAAGGTGGCCGCACGCCTGGACAACACCACCCCGGACACGGCCCGTTGGCACGTGACGTCAGTTCTGACAGCCCTCTCCCACTACGCGGGCCCCACTGCGACCGGCCGCATCATCGCCCAACTCCCGCAGGGTTACGCGCTGTTGTTCGGCAGGGCGGAACTGATGCGAAAGGCCTGAGGTGAACCCGGAGGCGGGGGCGGCGGCTGAACCGGCAGAATCCCACCCCGTGACCCCACCCCCGCCTTCCTTCTTCCCCACCCCCACCGGCACCCGAATCGCCTACCGCGACGAACACCCATCGCACCCCAAGCAGGTCCCCCCGTTCCTCCTCCTGCACGGCCTGGCGGGCCACATGGGCGAATGGGACGACCTGACCGCCCGCCTCGTCGCAGCCGGCCACCGAGTGATCCGCTACGACGCGGCAGGCCACGGCGCGAGCACCCGCACGCCACCGGACATGTCCCGCACGGCGGCGGCAGCGGACGCGGTGGCACTCCTGACGGCCCTGAGACCAGGACCCGTAGTCCTCCTGGGCCAGTCCCTCGGCGGCCTGACCGCCCTCCTGACGGCAGCGGCCCACCCGGCCCTCGCCCGAGCCCTGATCCTGATAGAGGCAGGCCCCGCAGCCGGTACCCCCGACCTCCCCGACAACATCGCGACGTGGCTGGACAGTTGGCCAGCGCCCTTCCTCTCTCGCCAGTCCGCTGTCACCTTCTTCGGCCACGACTCATGGGCCGACAGCCTGACTTGGCGCCCGGACGGAACCGGCCACCCCCGCATCGACCGCCGAACCATGCTCGCGGCAGTCCAGGAACCAGCCACCTGCGACTACTGGCCGGAGTGGACCCAACTCCGCTGCCCCACCCTGGTAGTTCGGGGCGCCCACGGCACCATGCCGGAGCCGGAACCTCTGGAGATGCGGACCCGCCGCCCCGACATCACCCACCTGGTGACGGTCCCGGACGCGGGCCACGACGTACACCTGGACCGACCGGCCGAGTTGTACAGGGTGGTGTCGGCCTTCGTCAGAGGTTCTTCAACGCCATAAACTTTACGAACGTTCCCCAGGTGATCAGCTGAAATCCCAGGATTCCTCCACCGTGGTTTTTCGTGTCTCGAACCATGACCTTTTCCGGGTTGTTGTCGGCGACTTCAACACAGTTTTCTTTTCCTGTGTAGGAGCTGGTGCGCCAGTTAGGTGCCACGATACTCTTCCTTTCTAGTCGGACGGGATCCGATCGTAATGGTGGATAGCGGTAAATATGAGATCGCGGACCGTGGGTCCGTATACTGCGGACTGCTTCAAGAGCGCAAAAGCTTTGGCATACAGCTCGATTTCTCGGGGTTGTGTCACCGAGAACTCTGCCGAGTAGGTCTCGACGAGTACGAGCTTGTTGTCGAACATCGAGAAGGAGTTGCCGGGCCAGATATGCATGGGGGCTGACCTGGGCACGATCCCCAGACTGAGTCGAGGGAGCCGCCATACGGCCAACAGGCGGTCGAGTTGGCCCTTCATCACCTCTGCTCCTCCGAAGTTGGTGTACAACGCCTGCTCGGCGAGCAGTACGTTGAAGATTTTGTCCCCCTTGTAGAGGTGCTGCTGACGCTCAAGGCGCTTGGCGGTGGCTGCTTCCGTGTCGTCGGGTATCTCGTAGTAGTTGCGAACCAGTTTGAAGGTCTCGGCGGCGTATGCGGAGGTTTGAAGTGTTCCCCAAATCAGAGTCGGATGCCAGATGCGGAAGGCTTTGGTCTTTGCGTAAATGGGCAGAGCGGCCTTCTGTCTCTTCTCCGATCCGGTCGACAGTTGTCTGCGCCACTCAAGCCAAAGTTCGTCTATGTGTCGGACCGTGGCAATCAAGTCCTCCACCTGGTCCTCGCGGCGGGTCGTGCCGCACCAGATGCGAATATCTTGCTCGCTCGCATTCTGCTTCCCGTTCTCGATCCGGGAAACCTTCGACTCCGCCCATCCGGTGGCTCGCGCGAATGCCCGGCCGCTGCTGAATCCCGCGTCCTTGCGGAATCCGCGAAGCCGGGCACCCAGCGCCTCTCGTGCTTCTTGTGCTTGATTGCTCACTGATGGGTCAGGGCTTGTACTCGGAGTGCGGGATGGCGATGGTCCAGAGCAGGTCGCGTACGCGGGCGCACTCGGCCACGATGTCGGGATCCTTGACAATCTCGGAGCCGAGTACGCGTCCCTCCGGGTCGAAGTGGCCGATGGCGAGCAGCCGGTCGTCGTACAGCCACCAGTCGTTGCCCTGCACAGGGAATTCGATGTCCGGCGGCAGGAGATGCCGTGGCAGCCAGCGGATGTCCTCGCCGATCTCGATGTTGAGCCGGGTCAGTGAGTGTTCCCACGTCACGTACCGGCTGTGCGGCTCCGTGACCACCCGTACGCGGCGGACCGTCCTGCCCGTGTCCGTGACGCGCCCGATGAGCGCCTTCCAGTCGTCGAGCCAGGCGTAGTCGTCCGGCTCGCCCCGCTGCCATCGGGCGTACGGCGTGTCCTCGACGGGAGAGCCGTAGTCGTCCCTCAACTCCAGGTGGAAGGCGTCGCGTTCGAAACTGTTGAACAGTTCGTCACGCTGGGCCGGGGTGATCAGGTCCACGGTCTTCCTCCAACAGGGCCGTGATCGAGGACTTGGGGACCTCGATGCAGGTCTCATAGTCGGGCATGCGCATCTGACTCAGGGCTTCAGGATCGTTCATCTCCGGGCCCTGGAGAACACAGGTCCCCTGTTCGGTGACGATCATGATCGGAGCGGTGAACTTCTTGACCAGACCGGACTGTAAGCCGTCCTTCGTCAGGTGCTCGAACAACTCGGTCGGCACCTCGACGGCGGTCTCTCCTTCCGGAACGTCAAGTTGGATGAGCAGTTCGTTCGAGTAGATCTTCCAGCCCTGGATCACGTAGCTGTCCTGGTCGCTGGCGTACAGGGTGGGACTGTCTCCGGGCGTCGAGTTCTTTCCGAGGAACCGTAGCTTCATGGGGCTCTCCCGTCCGCTGCCTTGCGCTTGTTTGCGCGATGACTAGATGTTCGACAAGCCGTTAACACCCGTCAAAGCTGGTTCTGCAAACTCGCGCAATCTTCTTGGGAGTTGGATGGCGCCGACCCTACCGTCGTCTCCGAGCCCGAAAGCCAGGCAGCCGCCCTTGCCGCCGTACCGAGGGGAGACACGTGGTGGCGACCGTGAGACAGGAGACCGGCGCGGCAGACGTCGACGACTCCATCGACGTCGAGCTCCTCTTGGAGATGACCGACCTAGCGCTGAAGATGGAGCTGAACACGTCGACCCGCGCGGCCATCGACACCCGCACGGTGGAAGTCGGCCGCCATCTGAACATCCTTCTGGTCCAGGACCTGGGCGCGGACGAAAACCCCGAAGTCAGGGAACTGTTCCGCAAGGGCTACCGACTCCTGGACCTCAAGCAGCGCCCTACGTCGTCGACTCCGGCCTTCGCAGCGTTCTTCCACCTACGGGAGATGGCCGAACTGACCCGATGTCTGCTGCGGGTGTACGCCGAGGGCAATGGACGCGGCATCTCGTGAATCCCGGGGCCGGCCTCACCTTGGCGGCCGCTCATCGGAACGAGGACCCGACGGTACGGAGACCGATTCTCCATACCGCAATCGCATCAGGAGGACGATCCCATGAACGTTGACCTCTACACCCTGCCCGTCGAGGGAACCGAAGCCCGGCAGTTCTGCGGCGGCAATCTGGGAGGCGAGCATGAGGCGTGCGTTCGATTCGCGTTGATCCCCGGCGCGCAGCCTGCGTACGTCCTGACAGATTCCAAGCCAGAGGGCGCGGGCAAGGAGATCCGCTTCACCGAGGCCGAGTTGGACGCGTTCGTCATCGGCTACGCCAGGGAACGGCACCTGACGATCTGACCTCCCCCACCACGCACCAGCGGGCCGTCCTGCGTGGCAGGGCGGCCCGTCGTATCTCCAGAAGGAAACAGATGACCTGGTCAGGGCACTTCCACGGGTACGGCCCATGGGTCGGAACCCCGGAGAACTACCACCGGGAAGGAAACCGCCGGCCGCCGCACCCCACCCCTCCCGCGCCCCCGGCTCCCGACGACAAGACGGCCGAGCGGACGCTCGCGCGCTACCGCGAGGTCTCCGCCGAGTTCCCGGCCTCGAACCTGCCGCCCATGATGTCGGGCCACTGGCTCCTGAAACGCAACCAGACCTCCGCCGACCGCACGTGGACCGACCCGGAGGCGGCACTGGAGTGGATGACGAAGCACTACCTCGACAACCTTCCACTCGAACCCGATGACGGGAAGCAGATGTACGTCGGCCTGGATGTCAAGCGCGAGTACGCGGCCGATGTCCTGCCGGTCGGTGTCGACGTGAGCTGGGTCCACTACAACCGCTCGGGCAACATCGTCTCGATCAACGTTGTGTGCTGTCCGAACCGCCACCACCCCGACCTGCGCTGCCCGTTGCCGCCCTCCTGAACCGCACGGAAGGACACCGCCATGTCGCTGAGCCTCATTCTGCCCGAGGACGGCCGGGCCGAACTGCTGACCACCTGGCCCGACGAGCCTCGCGTCTTCGAGCGCGACAGGACCGCACTCGACGAGACGGTCACCAAGGACTACCTCCACGACTACGCCTTCGCCGGCTGTGTCCCGGCGAACGAGATCGCGGTGGTGAAAGCCCCCGCCCCGTCCCTGAACCAGAACGCCTTCACGACCGACGGCCGTACCGACGCCGCCAAACTCACCAAGCTCTACGACACGGGTTTCACGATCCGGCTCGGCAACCTACAGCGAGTCGTCCCGTACCTCGCGGCGGTCTCGCGCGGCATCCAGCAGGAGACGGGATACTCCAACTACGTCCACGCCTTCCTGACCCCGCCCGGCAACCAGGGCCTGCGCCATCACTGGGACCAGCAGATGGCCGTCATTGTGCAGATCTCCGGCGTCAAGCGGTGGCAGCTCTGGCGCCCGCCGGTCGAGGCGCCCATGCGGGCGTACAACGAGTCGTGGCGTGTGTGGCGCGATGACTACATCCCCGGGTGGGAGGCCGCAGGACCGGATACCGAGATCGACCTTCGCGCCGGACAGTCCCTTCTTCTTCCGAGGGGCTGGGTTCACAATCCGTACGTCGTTGACGAGGGCGAGCACAGCATCCATCTGACGTTCGCCATCCGGGAACGCACGCTGCTGTGGCTGGCCGAGAAACTGGTCGCCGAGGCGATCGACGACCCGGAGTTCCGCCGCATTGTCCTACCCGCTGTCGTCAACGGCCCCATGCTTGCCGCATGGATGCGTGAAGCTCGGCAAGCGCTCCGGGGACACCTGGACGGACTGGACCTCGACGATCTTGCCTCAGCAGTGCGAGATGCCGCAGTGACTGAGCTGGAGTACACCACTTAGCGCTCCAACATGCCTGTAGCAAACCCCAGTTCAGTCACCTTGTCGCGGGTGACCGGACTGGGGTTCGTCGCATTTCAGGGCCTGATCGGTGGATGATCGACGCCGATTGAACCCATGATCACTGGAGCAGGTGATCCGCCTTGCCTGCCTTGATGTCGAGGATCATGATCCGCAGTGCGTCCCGGCTGTCCGTGATGAAACGGTCCTCTTGGCCACGCACGGCGACATATGCGTTCCCTGAGCGATCGGTCCCTATACGGAAGCAGGCGTTTCCTTCTCCGCAGAACGGCTCTTCCCACTGGATCTCGGGCATGCTGACTCCTACAGCTCGCGTACGACGGTTCGGATGAAGGCTCTTGTGTCGTCGGGAGACAGCGCAAGCTGCTCCATCCGTTCCAAGTGGGAACGATATTTTGCCAGTTCGTCTTCCCCGTAAAGGAAGTCCGGGCCGTGGGAGTTGTCAATCTGCACGGTGTCCAGTTGCTCTGTCGGACCTTCGGCGTACAGAACAGTTTGCCCAGCACCGGGGAAGGCACCGTGTGTGAAGGGAATCGCCAGCAGGGTCACGTTGCTTTTCTCGGACTGGTCCAGCAGGTGCTGGAGCTGTGCGCGTGCGACGCGGGGGCCACCGAACTGCATGCGCAGTGCGGCCTCGTGGACGATGCCGATGTAGGGCACAGCGGTCCCACCGGCTAGTACTTCCTGGCGGCGGCTGCGATGCGCGAGCCGTAGCGCCACTTCGTGCTCGGGCAGGTTGGGGAGGACGGCGCGGAACACCTCCAAGGCGTAGTCCGTGGTCTGAAGGAGCCCGGGGATGTGCACCGTGCACGCCGTTTGCATCCGGATCGCTCGTGCTTCGAGCTCGGCGATGTCCATCAACCCCTGAGGCAGGGATCCTCGGTACTGCTCCCACCAGTTCTGAGATCCGGTGTCGGCCAGTTCGACCAGCGCGTTCACGTAGGTGGGGTCGGTGTGGTGGCAGTGCTGTGCAAGGATCCGCAAACGTTCTTCACTGATGTTTCGGACGCCGGACTCCATGTTGGAGATCTTCCCTCGGTCCACGCCGAGGAGGTTCGCCGCCCGCTCAGCGGACATGCCGGCGGTTGCCCGCATCTTGCGCAACTCGTGGCCGAGGCGCTTTTGCCGCTGGGTGGGTACTGCCTTCGGGGGCATGCCGTTCCTTCCATGTGCGCTCAGACGCAGTCTGCCTTGCGGCTCGCACCGGAGCCACGATCTAGCTAATTTATCGAA
Organism: Streptomyces niveiscabiei; assembly: GCF_033794345.1. Classification (NCBI taxonomy): domain Bacteria; kingdom Bacillati; phylum Actinomycetota; class Actinomycetes; order Kitasatosporales; family Streptomycetaceae; genus Streptomyces; species Streptomyces niveiscabiei. The sequence goes on along the minus strand of NZ_JARAYJ010000012.1, from coordinate 226,081 downwards.
GTCGATGGCAATTTTACCAAGACGGCTCTACGTTGGGCACTGAGCTGCTCACGGGCAGCGAGCAGAAGTGCATCGCGCATGCCTGCCTGGTTCCTCTTGCCCTGGAGGAGGTGGGCTTGCGTCAGGGAGACAGGCCACTGCTCGCCTGCACGATCGGCGGCGGGAGAACTGCTGTGCACCCAAGGAGGTCGCTCATGGATCACGACAACTGTTTGCCGCGCTCGGAGCTCCGGATTCCCTTCGAGGCGACACCGAGAGAGGTTCCCGCTCTGCGCCGGATCCTGCGCCAGCATCTGACCCACTGGGGCCTGCTCGGTGTGGCGGAACCCGCCTTGCTGTGCGTCAGTGAGCTGGTCACGAATGTGATCAAGCACGTGGGCGTCGGAGTGTCCGGTCTACTCGCTGTCTCGATGAGTGACACGAACCTTCGTCTGGAGGTGCAGGACCCGTCAGTTGACAAACTTCCGGCGCTGCCCGGCCGAGTGGAGGACGAATCCGAGGGAGGGCGCGGCCTGGCGCTCATCGACATGATGTGCGAGAAGTGGGGTGTTCGTCTGACGGAAGCCGGAAAGGTGACGTGGTGTGAGCTGGCCACGGCACTCACATCTCCGCATGGGCATGTGCGTGATCACCATGTTTCACGCGCTGATGAATTGCTGACGTCCTACAGTGCGCGAACTCCCCGCTACGTCGGAACGGTGGAAACCTCCGTGGTCCGATCGGCAGAGGAGGCGGTAAGGATCATCGCTGACCTTTTGCACTGGATTCGGGCACATGGGTTGGACCCGGAAAGCACTTTGGAAAAGGCGCAGGAGTGCTTCGAAGGGGCAGCCTTGATGAGGCGATCAGGATGAAGCGCAACAACGATTCCGGTTCCTTCGGAACTGCGAGTGACTTCAACATCGGGTGGCGTGACCCTGATTCGCTACGGGTGCTCTGCCAAGTGGCGGGAGAAAAGGGAATCCTGAGCGGGGTGGAGGTACTTCCTCTCGCGACTGGCATTTTGAAGAGGGAATTCCTCGTGACAGTGACCGTTGAGGAGGGGCTTGTTCTGGCATCGGCCCGGTTCACCTGGGATGAAGTGAAGCCCCCCGATGACCTGAGGGGCATCGAGGCTGCTCGCTACGTACTCGACCGAGTCGACGGGATTGCGCGGCGTACGACGACCGAGCTGAAGGCGTACACGTGGCTGCGCGTGGCGTCGGAGCTGGAACAGGTGCGCATGCTTCTCGAACGGAGCGAGTGAGCCGAACGCTCCGTCCGACGGGGCATCCTGTAACTCGAAACTATGGAGGTGGGCCACCCCGGCGACTTAGGGTGGTTGCATGCCAGTTGTTGAGGATGCCCTGTTCGACGAGCCGAACGACTTTAAGGCCCACGATCCCAGCTCGACGCGGGAGAGCGACGAGGGCGGAGCGGTTGAGCGCGTTGCGCTGTGGTTCGAGGGACATGCTGACCTGGAGAACCGGTTTTCATCTGCCCTCAGACAAGCCTTGGACGAAGTATTGGACGGTCAGCGGACCGGAAGGTACGACGTCGACGCTTTGGAGAAGACAGAAAAAACCTATCTAGGTACTAAGGTCGAGATCATCTGCCGCACTGCATTTGACCTTGGTTTTGGGAACAAGATGGATTATCGAGTGTGTGGTCATGAAGTGGACGCGAAGTTCTCCCTGGACGGCAGATGGATGATTCCCCGCGAAGCGATGGGGCATATCTGTCTCCTTATGGCGGCGAACGACAGGAGATCCAGCTTCAAGGTCGGCCTGGTCCGAGTTTCGGAGGATGTTCTCACACAGGGCGGCAATCAGGATGGAAAGCGAAATATATCCTCCTCGGGCAAGAGGATGATCAGATGGATAATCGAAGAGGGGAAATTGAAGCCTAATCTACTTTTGGGTCTCGACCCGACTGTTCGCGAGGCGCTGAGTCGGGAGCCCGCCGGGCAGAACAGAGTCGATCTTCTGTTCGGAATGGTACACAGACGCATTATTGACAGGAATGCGGTTCTGACGGTTGCCAAGCAACTGGATGCGGCGAAGCGTGTGCGGGATGCTCGAAAGAGGCTTGCGCCAGATGGCGTAGTGATTCTGGGACATCAGAAAGAAAGCCCGAGAGTGGCGAAAGCGCTAGGTCTGGAGGTGCCGGAAAAGGGGACTTGGATTGCAACCCGCTTGATTCCGGCACCAATCGACGACGGTCGCCCACAGGTTTGGATCGATGGCGTTTCTTATGTGGAGGCGAGGTCGGACGAAAAACCACAACCGGCCCCTGCCGTCGACTGTTAAGCGCTCAAGATGTATGGCTTGATCTGGCGTGCGATTGCCTCAGCGAGAACAGTTGGGACGGCATTTCCGATCTGCTTGGCGATCTGGATCTTTGTGCCACACCATTGATAGGAATCGGGAAAAGTTTGAAGCAAGGCTGCTTCTCTGTGTGTGATCGGGCGATCGACGCGATATCCGTTCGGCCCTGGCTCCCATTGGGGGTGCAGGTATTGCCCCTTCTCGGGCTTGTAGAATTCAGTTCGAATGGTGAGCGAAGGCTCGGTCCATTGCATGCGGCCCATGACGTCGGTAGTGCCGGTGGGCTTGTTCTTCCAGCAGTTGGGAAGAAGTTCTTCCGGTAGGTTGAACCGCCCACCGCCCGGAGGGATCTGAGCGTATCGGAGCAATGAAATATCGGTCGGGGTCCGTCCGATGTGCAAGTCCTCGCTCTTGTAGATGCCCGGTACTGTTTGGCCGAAGAATGACACAGTTGACTCGGGCAGTGCCTTGACGGCGGGTACATCGAGCAGTTGCTTCCCTGCGAAAGCCTCACGAACGGTACGCCAACTCTTCAGACCGATGGGGTTTCCCTGGCCGTGCGTCGCCTCGGGCAGGGGAATTTTTCCGATCCGAGATCCGATCACGATGGTTCGTTTGCGACGCTGAGGCGCACCGTAGTCGGCTGCCAGCAGCAGTCCGTAGGACAGTTCGTAACCTTCGAGCAGGCCGCCGCGGCGGACCTCGGCCTGGAGGAGGGAAAACTCGGAGGACTTGAGGAAGCGATCGACGTTCTCGATGACGAAGACCATGGGGCGGGCATGCCTGACGAACCGGATGTACTCCTTCCACAGCTTGTTGCGCGGATCGTTCACATCCCGGGTGCCCAGGTTCGAAAAGCCCTGGCAGGGGGGGCCGCCGATGATCACGTCCGCGTTCGGGATCTCACGATCCTTGATCTCTTGGATGTCGCCCCAACGCATGTGAGATTCACCGAAGTTGGCGGCGTAGGTAGCAGCCGCATGAAGGTCCCATTCGACAGCCATGACCGGTTTGTACCCCTTTGCGGCCATGAAGCCGGAGGTCATACCACCGCAGCCTGCGAACAGGTCGATCATGGAGATGCGCTTAGCCATGCTGGACAGGTTAATCCCAGGTGCTGACAGTGGGTGTTGATGCGGGTGGTGAAATTGAGCGCGCCGGGTGGTAGAGGCGTGCGACGGAGCATCCGGCCGACTGGAGTGGGAGTGTGAGAAGAACCACGCTCGTCACAGTGTCGCGATGTACCTACGCAGCTCGTCGTAGTCACGGATCCGCCGCTGATCGCGCAGGCGCCTGAAGTTGTCGCGGATGGCCAGCCGAGACTTGTGAGTCGATCCGGAGCAGTACTCGTCTATTGCGTCGGACAAGGCGGGCAGGTGCAGGTGGTAGACGCAGTCGATGTCGCCTGATCCGCGCCCCAGCAGTGCCAGCATGGCAGGGCGGGGCTCCATGGTGACTGCGGCGAAGTGAGGCATCCGGCCCCTTCTCAGGGCGGCCATCTTCACTCCCTGGCTTCTGCAGTCCTGGGCCCTGTCGGTCCGGAGAGTCCACTTCAGGGACAGGCCCGCTACCAGGTGTCGCATCGGTGTTGCCTCGTCGAGGCCGTTGGTCAACTTGCGAGCGATGGTTACATCGAGTTTGAGTAGGGATTCTTCGCCCTGGAGATTAAGAAGCTCAATTCGACGCTCTTCCGATGCCGCAACTTGTTGACGAATCGATTCGAGGTGTCCCATCAGCTTGGTCAGTACCGCCTCGTCGAGTCCTGCGCTTGCGGAGTATGCTTCAAGTTCCTTTACTGCTTTTGTCACCTCTTTGGTCATGTCGCTTCGGAGGTCGCGTGCAGCGGTCAGGTGTGTGAATTGCTCGAATTCTGAAAATGACTTCTCCGGTTCGACAGTGAGATGAGGAGAATCCGCCTTGAGGGATTCTTCGAGGTCGGCGGACAGGAGGCTATTCATCAAGGTGCCCACGGCCGTTTTCTGGTCGCGCTGATCAGGGGGAATCGCGTCGGGGGAAATTCCCATTACCTCGAAGAAAATTTTTCCCAAGGCGATCGATCCGGGATCATTTTTGTCCGATGTGTTCGGCCTTCCGTCGCGATATCCGCAAAGTGAATCGATGAATGGAGCGGGCATGATCCCTCTGTCGTGATCTTTAGGAGTGCGATTTTTCCGGACTTTTGCTTTGCGACTTCTTGGGCGACCTATTTTGCGTGCTTGAGATCTGAATTAACTCTCCATTCTTCCGTGATGATGGATGCGATCGAATCGGGAATTTCGTGCTCCCAAAATCGAAGGACGACCCATCCTGATGATCTCAGGTGTTCAGTCGTTTCGTGATCACGCATCATGTTCTTGTTCAACTTTGCGCGCCACCACTCGGCATTTGACTTCGGGTGAGTCGCATGCTCGGGGCACCCGTGCCAGAAGCAGCCGTCGAGGAAGACGGCGACCTTCGCTCGACTGAAGGCAATGTCGATGCTTCGCCGAGGCATGCCGGGTACGGGAAAGTTGACTCGATAGCGCAGCCCTGCTGCATGAAGCAACTTGCGCACCGCGACCTCGGGCGCGGTGTCGCGCGAACTCTGTCTGCGCATTCGGGCAGAGACGGCGGGAGAGGAGGGGACAGCACCATGCACAAGGACAGTGTGCCGGCGTGCCCACTCTTGTCGTGAGCGGCTTTGACGTTGCGCAAAGGGGCCCAACGAGCCGTGTCACGGGCTCTGCGCATCGCTGCGGCCGTGGCCTTGCGCGCTGCCCTCGACTCGGCTCACTTCGGCACGAGGGAGAAGTGAGCCGATGGAGTGCGTGTGTTTGCGCAGTGGGGACACGCCGAGCGGGCTTAGCGGGTAGCCGGTCAGAGTGTGTTGTAACAAGACGGCTCAAGCACCCGTTCCGTGACACTCTCCGTACGCGCTTCCCGACCCGCACCAGCACTCCGCCCCCCGCTGCGGCGGCCACGCCACCGCCCGCCCCCGTGCCGCCAGCGTCGTCGCGTACTGCGGCAGGAGCGTCGGGTCGGACGGGGACGTGCCCTCGGACGCGGCGAAGGCCTCGTAGGAGGGGACCGTGCCCGTGACGATGCCCAGGTTGGGGGTGCCGGAGGCGGCGAGTTCGCGGAGGGAGGACTCTATGGTCGCCAAGTGGGCTTCGTGGGAGGGGTATTCGGCCGCGAGGGACGGGTACGCCGTGAGGAGTTCGGTCAGTTCCGCGGCCGGCCAGTGGAGGATCGCCACCGGGAACGGGCGGGACAACGCCTCGCGGTAGGCGCCGAGTTCGGCGCGGAGGCGGGAGATCTCGGCGGCGAGTTCGTCGGGGTTCTCCGAGCCCAACGACCAGACGCGCTTGGGGTCGTGGAGTTCGTCGAGGGAGACCGGCGAGGTGTGGAGGGTGTCGGCGAGCTGGTCCCAGTCGTCGTGGGCCGCGCCCAGCATGCGGCGTACCCGGTGGCGGCCGAAGAGCAACGGGTGCGTGGAGTACGGGGGTTCGGCGCCGTCCGGCAGGAGGAGGCGGGCGCCGTCGGTGAACGTCGCCTCCGCGGCCTCCAGTTCGTCGTGGGCCTCCAGCGCCTCCGCGACGATCACCCAGGGCGCCGGGTCGCGCGGGGCGGACGCGCGGATGCCGTCGATGATCGCGCGGGCCTCGGCCTCGTGGCCGTACTCCCAGAGGTTGGCGGCCTTGAGGGCGCGGGTGAGGTGCGGGGCGTCCAGGGAGTCCGGGGTCGCCAGCAGGCGGTCGTACAGAGCGGTTGCCGCGGGGCGGTCGCCGGCCAGTTCCAGGTGGGCCGCCGCCCGCAGCAGGAGCGGTTCCGCGTCCTCCGGGTGGAGGGCCACGGTGCGTTCCAGGCGGGCGGCTTCGGCGGTGTGGTCGACGTTCTCGGCGGGCGTGTCGGGGCGCATGGACGACACGGTACTGCCCGCCGGTGACAAAGGTGAGGTATCCGCAGGCCGGGGGTCCGTACCCCGGCCCACGGCAGTACCCCGTACCCAGGTACAGCAGTACCCCATACCCAGGTACAGCGGAGCGCGTCATACCTCCGGGGTACGGGTGCGCGCCCCCACACCCCGTCCCTCTCAGGTATCCCCTACACGACCACCCCGTCGATCTGGAGCGTCTGCACCGACTTTGCCGCGAACGGCACCGCGACCGTCTTGCCGGACACCCGGATGTCCGAGCGGGCCGTGTAGAGGTCGCCGCCGCCGGTCGTGAGCGTGCTCCAGCGCGGTACGACACCCCCCGAACCCCCGGAGACGGTGGTGAACCGGGAGAGGTCGAAGGTCAGGGTCTGCGCCGACGTCGCCGTGTTCGCCGCGACGATCACCAGCCGGTTCGCCGACCGGTCGAGCGCCGCCACCGCGTAGCTCACGCCCGTGTCGAGGATCGTCATACCCGGCCGGATGTGCCGGCTGAACTGGGCCATGACGTAGTACTTCGTCTGTACGGCACCGGGCGTGAGCGTCGCGGCGTCGTACGCGATCATCGCCCAGTTCGACGAGGGGTCCATGACCTGCCAGTACACCCACGCCGTCGGGTGCAGCCAGCGGAAGTCGGAGAGGAGGTTGCTGGCCATGGACATGCCGGTGCCGTCGTTGTCGCCGGTCTCGGAGTTCCACAGCTTCTTGCCGGACGTCGTCACGACGTCCGTGTAGAGCAGGTCCCTCCGCCCGCCGGACCCCTGATACCCGTGCACGTTGACCTGGTTGACGTACCCCTTGGTCGTCGACGAGAACGCGTTCCACGTGCTGCGTGCCGTGTCGTAGTTGGTCTCGTCGCTCGCCGAGATCCGTACGCCGGTCAGGCCCCGCTTGTCCAACTCGCTGCGCATGTAGGGGAGTACGGCCGCCTGGACGGCCGCGTCCATGTGGCAGCCCTCCTGTGTGCCGGTCGCCGTCCACCAGTTCGACGCGGGCTCGTTGAAGGGGTCGACCGTCGCGAAGTTCACGCCCCAGTTGTTCCTGGCGTACAGGGCGACCGCCGCGAGGTGGGAGGCGTGCTGGCGGTAGTTCCACGTCGTGAGGTTGTTGCCGCCGCCGGCCGCGCCGGACGGGTTGTGGTTCGAACACATCCACCACATGGGGGAGTTGGCGAACAGCTCGGTCGTCGCGCCGCGCGCGACGGCCTTCTGGAGCATGGCGCGCTGCTTGGCGTCCGCCGTCCACTTCCACGCCGAGGAGGCGGGGTCCTCGTTGTTCCAGTCCTGCCAGTAGCCCTCGATCTGCTTGAACGCGGGGATGTTGGGCGAGGCCACCATCGACTCGCCGTTCACCGAGTTCGAGCTGCACGCGCCCAGGTTGTAGCGCGCGATGTTGAGGCCCAGGCCGGGCAGCGAAGTGCCGTTGTACGTCGTCGACTTGGTGGTGAAGAAGATGTCGGCGAAGTCGTCCCGGGCGCCGAAGACGTTCGCCCACCAGGCCAGGGACGTGCCCCAGCCCTCCCAAGTGCCGTACGTGGAGCCGGGGTTGACGGAAATCGTCGCGTCGGCGTGGGCCGTGCCGGTGGCCAGGGCGGTGCCGAGGAACGCGCCGCCGCCGGCCGCGAGCAGTGTCCTGCGTCGGATCATGGCTACTCCGGTTCGATCGTCGTCGATCGACGGTTGTGGGGAGGGTCCGGTCGTCCACCGGCCCCGTGGGGGTGCGACAGGAAGCATCAGGGGTGCCGTGCCGTGTTGTCGAGACATACGACAGCCCTTTCACAAACCGATGGAAGAAGGGTTCGACCGGACGAACGCGACGCCGTGAATGGGCAGGTCTGGAGAGTTTGGTCCCCATCGCTTATGGTCCCGGCACCCCGGATCGGGGCCTGACGTGGCGGAGGTGGTCCCGCGTGCCGAATCCCGTCGGCCGGTACGTCGTGCAGCACCGCGTCCTGCGCCGGCGCGCCCGGCGCCGGAGGTTCCTGTGGACCGGCGCCGAACTCCTCGTCACGGCCGGGGTGTTGGGGCTGCTGCTCGTCGTCCACCAGCTCTGGTGGACCAACCAGGAGGCCAGGCAGGGCGCCGAGCGCCAGGTCCGGGCGCTGGAGCGGCAGTGGGGGAGCGGGCGGGAGCCGTCCCCGGGCGACTCCTCCGAGGCGGACCCCTCCGCCGACTCCGGCCGCGGTTCCGGTTCCGCCGGGGGGCGTCCGGGCCGGTCTCCCGGAGGTACTACCCCCCGACACTCCCAGGCGTACGCCGTCCTCGTCCTGCCCCGCATCGGTGTCCGCGTCCCGATCGCCAAGGGCATCGACAAGCGGGGCGTCCTCGACAAGGGGTACGCCGGCCACTACCCCGGCACCCGACAGCCCGGCGCCCGGGGCAACTTCGCCCTCGCCGCCCACCGCAACACCCACGGCGAGCCCTTCCGGCACCTCGACCGGCTCCGGCGGGGTGACGCCGTACGGGTGGAGACCGCGTCCACCGTCTACACGTACGCCGTCGACCGCATCCTGCCGCAGACCTCGGCCCGTGACTCCGGAGTACTACGCCCCGTACCCCGCTCGATCGTCCACCCGGGGTACGGGTACGACATACCTGGGGCGTACGTCACGCTGACCACCTGCACCCCGGAGTACACGTCCCGGTACCGGCTGGTGGTGTGGGGGAAGCTGGTGTCCAGCGAGCGGCGGGGGTGACCGAAAAAGATCGTCCGGCGCGGGAACCTCAGGGGGAGCCCGTTCGTCTTCAGGGCACAGACACCGATCAGGCTGCCTGGCCGAGCCCGGCCGGGCCGAGCGACAGAGGGGGAGTGGATGATGGAGCGATTGCAGAACCGGTTCCCGGTACGCGCGTTCGCCTCCCTCCTCGTCCTCCTCGCCGGCGCTCTCCTCCTCGACACCGGCCCCCTCTCCGTCACCCTCGCCGTGGCCGCCGCGATCGGCTCGGCGTTCGCCCTCTGCCGCCTCCTCGCCGCCCGCTGCGCACCCCCCGTCCCGGGCGCGCGCATACGTACGGCGATCCGGGACAGGGCCCGCCGTACGGCCTTCCTGCCGCAACGTGACCCCGACGCCTCGGGCCGCTCCAGGCCCAGGGCCCCAGGGCTCGCCCTCCGGACGACCACCGCGTAGGGCACCCGCAGGTCACAGGCCGGGCGGCGAGAGAAGTCCGCCCCCTCCAGTGGGACACGCCTGCCCGCGTGCGTCGTCATGCCGCCCCACCACTCCCGGCACGACGAGACCCCCGGAGGGCTCACCCACCATGTCCGTCCTCGCGTCCCTGGTCGAGCGGTTCGCCGCCCTGCTCGAACCCCTCTTCCACGCCTCCGCGGCAGCCGCCGCGATCATCCTGCTGACCGCCCTCGTCCGCCTCCTCGTCCACCCCCTGTCCCGGGCGTCGGCGCGCGGGCAGAAGGCGCGCAAGGCACTGCAACCGAAGATCGCCGAACTGAACAAGAAGCACGGCAAGGACCCGGAGCGCCTCCAGAAGGCGGTCCTGGAGCTGCACGCGAAGGAACAGGTGTCCCCGCTCGCGGGCTGCCTGCCGAGCCTGATCCAACTCCCGGTGTTCTTCATCCTGTTCCACCTCTTCTCCCGCCCGACGATCGGCGGCGAGCCCAACGGCCTCCTCGAACACGAGCTGCTGGCCGCGCCGTTGGGGAAGCGGTGGACCGACGCGCTGGGCGGCGGCGGCGGCCTGTTCGGCCCGGCGGGCCTCGTCTACCTGGGCCTCTTCGCCCTCGTCGCGGTCGTCGCCTGGTTCGGGTACCGGCAGGGCCGGCGCACCCTGAGCGCGAGCGTGCCGGCCGCCCCGGGCAGCGAGGTCCCGGGCCTCGGCGCGGTCACCCGGGTGATGCCGTACCTGTCGTTCTTCACGCTGGTGAGCGTCGCCGTCGTCCCCCTGGCCGCCGCGCTGTACATCGTGACGAGTACGGCGTGGGGGACGGCGGAGAGGGCGCTGCTCCACAGGTGACGCACCCGCCGTCACGGCGGTCCAGCACGTGAACGGGGTATTGCGGACTGAACGGAGAGATCGGAGGATTCGAGCAGACATCGGAGGGCTGGGGTCACCGGAGACGTACCACCAGCGAGGGAGAGGTACTACGGCCATGAAGCTGCTGCGCGTCGGTACGGCGGGGGCGGAACGCCCCGCGGCGCTGGATACCGCTGGAGTACTACGGGACCTCTCCGGGCTCGTGGACGACATCGACGGCGCCCTCCTCGCGGACGGGGCGGCCCTGGCGCGGGTCCGGGACGCCGTCGCCGGCGGTGGACTGCCCGCGATCGACGCGGACGCGGAACGCGTGGGGGCGCCGGTCGGCCGGATCGGGAAGATCGTGTGCATCGGCCTCAATTACCACGACCACGCCCGGGAGACCGGCGCCGAGCCGCCCGCGGAACCGGTGGTCTTCTTCAAGGCCGCCGACACGGTCGTGGGTCCTTATGACACGGTTCTCGTGCCGCGCGGTTCCGTGAAGACGGACTGGGAAGTCGAATTGGCGGTCGTCATCGGCCGTACCGCCCGCTATCTGGAATCCGCCGAGGAAGGGCTCGCGCATGTCGGCGGTTACGCGGTGGCGCACGACGTGTCGGAACGTGAATTCCAGCTCGAGCGGGGCGGCACCTGGGACAAGGGAAAGAACTGCGAGACGTTCAACCCGCTCGGGCCCTGGCTCGTGACCGCCGACGAGATTCCCGACCCGCAGAACCTCACACTGAAACTCTGGGTCAACGGAGAACAGAAGCAGAACGGCACCACCGCCGAACAGATATTCCCGGTGGGTGAGGTCGTGCGCTATGTCAGCCAGTTCATGACGCTCTACCCCGGCGACGTCATCAATACCGGTACGCCCGCCGGGGTCGCGCTGGGAAGGCCCGAGCCCAAGCCCTATCTCCGGGCCGGTGACGTGGTGGAGCTGGAGATCGAAGGGCTCGGGCGGCAGCGGCAGGAATTCAAGGACGCCTGAGCCGTCAGTCCTTCCCGAGGAATTCCTCCAGCGCCTCGACCACGAGTCTGTGGTCCTCCAGCTGCGGGAGCCCCGACACCGTCACGGCCCCGATCACGCCCACTCCCTCCACGGTGACGGGGAACGAGCCGCCGTGCGCCGCGTACGTGTCGGGGTCGAGGCGGGACGATTCCTCGAAAGTCGTCCCCTTCGCCCTGAATTCCGCGCCCACCCGATAGGAAGCGGAACCGTACCGCTCCACGACCCGGCGTTTCCGGGCGATCCAGGCGTCGTTGTCGGGGGACGAGCCGGGCAGCGCGGCATGGAAGAGCTGCTGTCCGGCGCGGTGGATGTCGATCGCCACGGGAGCCTCGCGCTCACGGGCCAGTCCGACCAGGAGGGAACCCAGCGCCCAGGCGTCCTCGTAAGTGAATTGCCGGAATACCAGACGCCGTTCCTGGGATTTCAGCTCATCGAGCGTGGGGGTGATTTCCAGGGCGGGCTTCTCGTTCACCATCACAGGTTCACCGTCGATCCGTCTCGTGCCGAACGGCGGGCCGCCTCCAGGACGTCGAGGGCGGTGGCCGCCTCGGTGGCGGGCACCGGGTTCGGGCCGCCGCCGGTCAGTGCCTCGGTCACCGCAGCGTAGTAAGCGGGGTAGTCCCCAGGCAGGGTCGGCACGGCCCGCCCGCCCCCGGTCGACGGCGACTCCCCGGAGCCGACCCGCCCCCACAGCTCCTCGGGCTCCACGCCCCACCCGGACCCCGGCCGCGCACCCTCCCGCAGCGCCGCCTCCTGCGGGTCGAGCCCGTATTTCACGAACCCCGCCTTCGACCCCAGCACCCGGAAACGCGGCCCCAGTTGGGCGGTCGTCGCGGACGCGTACAGGTGGGTGCGGACGCCGTTCGCGTGCGTCAGCGCGATGAACGTGTCGTCGTCGGTCTCGGCGCCGGGCCGGCGGACGTCCGCCTCCGCGTACACGGACGTCACCGGACCGAACAGCACCAGCGCCTGGTCTACCAGGTGACTACCCAGGTCGTACAGCAGACCTCCGATCTCTGCCGGGTCGCCGGACTCGCGCCAGCCGCCCTTCGGCAGCGGACGCCAGCGCTCGAAGCGGGACTCGAACCGCCATACGTCACCGAGTTCGCCGTCCGCGAGGAGCTTGCGCAGCGTGAGGAAGTCGTTGTCCCAGCGGCGGTTCTGGAAGACGGACAGCAGCAGACCGCGCTCCTCGGCGAGCGCCGCCAGCGCGCGGGCCTCCTCCGCCGTTCCCGCGATCGGCTTGTCGACGATGACCGGCAGCCCCGCGTCGAGCGCGGCGGTCGCCAGCGGGACATGTGTCCTGTTCGGGGACGCGATCACCACCAGGTCCAACTCGCCCGCCCGCGCGAGGAGTTCGTCCGGCGTCGCGACGACCCCGGCACCCGGGTGCTCGGCGCGCGCCTGCGCCTGGCGGTCCGGGTTCGAGGTGACGACCGTGTCGAGTGTCAGGCCCTTCGTCGTGCCGATCAGCGGGGCGTGGAAGACGGAACCCGCGAGGCCGTAGCCGATCAGGCCCACGCGGAGGGGGTTCGCAGCAGCGCCAGTACTCATGCCGTCCACTTTGGCAACGCTGTTGCCAAAGTGCAAGCGCGGGCGAGAATGGAGCCGTGAACAGGACGAACGACCCGGGGCGTACGACGGGCACCAACCTCCTCGCCGTGCGCGGGCACAACACCGCGCTCGTGCTCGACCTGCTGCGCACGGCCGGCGCCGACGGGATCAGCCGCCTCGAACTCGCCGAGCGGACCGGGCTCACCCCGCAGGCCGTCAGCAAGATCACCGCGCGGCTGCGGGAGGAGGGCCTCGCGGCGGAGGCCGGCCGCCGCGCCTCCACCGGCGGCAAGCCCCGCACCGTCCTGCGGCTCGTCCCCGAGGCGGGGCACGCCGTGGGGGTGCACCTCGACCGGGACGAACTGCGCGTGGTCCTCGTCCGGCTGGACGGGCGGGTTGCCGCCGAACGGTGTACCCCGCTGGACCTGGGGGCGGGTACCTCCGAGGTTGTAGACGGTCTAGTACGTGAGGTGCGGGGAGTCCTCGCGGAGGGGGTCGTGGGACTTCTGGGGGTGGGGGTAGCCCTTCCGGGGCCGCTGGACCATACCTACGGGGTACTCGGCCGTGTCACCGGCTTTCCCGACTGGGACGGCTTCCCCCTGCGTGACGTCCTCGCCCGCGAGCTCGGCGTCCCCGTCGTCGTCGACAAGGACACCAACGCCGCCGCCCTCGGCCTCTCCGCCGCGGGCGAGGGCGGCTCCTTCGCCTACCTCCACCTCGGCACCGGCCTCGGCGCGGGGCTCGTCATCGCCGGCACGGTCCACCGGGGGGCGCGCACGGGCGCCGGGGAGTTCGGCCACCAGGTGATTCTCCTCGACGGCCCGCCCTGCCCCTGCGGAAAGTCCGGCTGCGTCGAGGTCCTGTGCCTGGCCGCCCTCGACCGCGGGGACCCGCAGGAGGCGGCCCGGCTGCTGGGCGTGGGCGCCGCGAACCTCGTCGGACTCCTGGACATCGACCGGGTCCTGCTCGGCGGACGCCGGGTCGAACAGGCACCGGAGGTGTTCGTGCGAGGGGTCTCCGCCGAGGTGGGGGAGGTGCCGGTGCGGCTCGCCGACGGCGGGTCGCGGGGGGTCGCGGTGGGGGCGGCGCAGCTGCGGTTGGCGGAGGTGTTCGGGCGGGGGTAGGGGGAGCCGTAGCTCCGGAGGTGTAGACGGCTAATACCAACGCCCCCACGCAGCCGTACGTGACTCGTGTGTATGTCGGATGAGCTGAACGGGCGGACTCCGGCACCCCACCGGAGCGCCGAGGCCCTCAACCCGGCGTACTCGGGCAGGCTCACGTGACCATGCGACCCTGCCTGTCCCACGCCCGCCGACTCGCCGGGGCAGCCCTCGCCCCCGCCCTCCTCGGCCCCGCCCTCCTCTCCACCCCCGCCGCCGCCCTCGCCCCGGCAGCCCTGGCCGGTCTCCGTGTAGCTCCGGCCCCGGCAGCCCCGGCCGCTCTCCGCGTAGCCCCCGCCCCCCTCTCCGCGTACGCCGTCGAAGCTCCCGCCTGCGCCGGCCCCGACGCCCGGGACTTCCCGCTCGCCGCCCGGCTGCGGGGTGGACCTGAGAGCTACGAGTCCGGGGGCGGGTACGGGGTCTGGTACCTGGACCTGGTGAACAGCACCGGGCGGGACTGCGCCGGGGTGCACCCGGTGGTCGTCCTGGTCGACGGGCGGCGGGAGTTGAAGGCGGGCCAGGTCCATCTGGAGTTCTACGACGGTGAGCGCCCCCGCGCGGTCCGGTTCGAGGAGACGGACGCGGACGAACTGGTCGGGCCGTTCGTCGAGGGGGACGCGGACGGCGCCGGTGAGGAGGGGGGCGCGGGCGCCGGGGGCAGCGGCTTCGCCGGGTTCTCCGTCCCCGCGCACCGCACCCTCACCGTGAAGCTCCGCCTCTCGTTCACCTCCGACGCCGTCACCAACGACGTCACCGCCCACGCCGCTGTCGTGCAGCGTCGGGGGGACGACGGGGAGTGGGTCGGTCAGTCCGGCGGCTACCGGTTCACCGTCGAGGGGATGACCGGTTCCAGCTCGACCTACGCCCCGCGGGGGACGGGGGCGCGTACCGAGGAGGGCCGTGAACTCGCCGGTACGGGGGCCGGGCCGGTCGTGGTGGGGGCGGCGGTGTTCGCCGGGGGCCTTGTCGCGGCGGGGGCGGGAGTCGTCGTCGTACGCCGGAGGCGCTACCGGTAAGGGGGGCGGCGCGTCGTACCGTCCGGCCGTCCCTCCCCGGTACTACGGGGCGTCCCCTACCTCCCCAGTACCCCCTACCTCCGAGCCCTCGCCCCTCACCCCCTCCCTCTCAAGTCCCCCCCATCCACCCCGCCCCGCAACCCACCGGCCATTCCCAGGAAATCCACCCATTCCCTCAAGATCCGACCTGTGCTTAGGGTGGGCCCCACGACGCACTCACGGTGCGTTCGTGTACGGCACGGCAGGAGACCCCGCACATGGCAGACCGCAAGCCCATCGAGTCGTGGCTCACCGACATGGACGGTGTGCTGATTCACGAGGGTGTCCCGATCCCGGGGGCCGACGCGTTCCTGAAGAAGCTGCGGGACTCGGGCAAGCCGTTCCTGGTGCTGACGAACAACTCGATCTACACACCCCGCGACCTGCACGCCCGGCTGCGGCGGATGGGCCTGGACGTGCCGGTCGACAACATCTGGACCTCGGCGCTCGCGACCGCGAAGTTCCTGGACGACCAGCGGCCGGGCGGCACGGCGTACGTGATCGGCGAGGCCGGTCTGACGACCGCGCTGCACGACATCGGGTACGTGCTGACCGACCACGAGCCGGACTACGTCGTCCTCGGCGAGACGCGGACGTATTCCTTCGAGGCGATGACGAAGGCGGTCCGGCTGATCAACGACGGCGCCCGGTTCATCTGCACCAACCCGGATGAGACCGGTCCCTCCACAGAGGGACCCCTCCCCGCGACCGGCGCTGTGGCCGCGCTGATCACGAAGGCGACCGGCAAGCAGCCGTACTTCGCGGGCAAGCCGAACCCCCTGATGATGCGGACCGGGCTGAACGCGATCGGCGCGCACTCCGAGAGCAGCGCGATGATCGGCGACCGGATGGACACGGACGTCCTGGCCGGCATCGAGGCGGGCATGCAGACGTACCTGGTCCTCACGGGGCTCACCCAGCCCGAGCAGGTGGAGAACTTCCCCTACCGCCCCTCGAAGATCGTCGACTCGATCGCCGACCTCGTCGAACGGATCTGAACCACCCCGGCGCCCGGAACACCGCCGTTTCCGGGGTGCCTGGACCCACCTCGGGACCCCCACCCGGACGGAGTAGCCCACCCCTACTGAGGGTGCGGGATCCGACCCCGTGGGGGAGCCTCCAGATATCTGGAGGTTTCACGATGGGTTCACCACGCTTCACGCTCCGCACCGGTGTCCTGGTCGCCGCCCTGGCTCTCGCCCCGGTCGTACCTGCGGCGTACGCGGCGGACGGGGACCGGAGCGTCTCGGTGGTCCCGTCGACGCCCGTGGCCGGCGGTGAAGTAGCTCTCAAGGTCAGCGGTTGCACGGGGAAGACGGCGAAGGCTGTGTCCGGCGCCTTCGTCTCGGACGCCCGCCTGATCGGCACCGACGGCACCCTCGTCGGCGAGACGAAGATCCGCTCGATGACCGAGCCGGGCGCGTACGCCGTGACGATCACCTGCGCGGACATCGAGATCAAGGGCAGGATCACGGTCGCGGGCCCCGGCGCGACCCCGCACGCCACCCCGGTGGCCCCGGTCCGCGCGGGCGGCGGAGGAGCGGCGGACCTGCTCGCGAACCGGGTGGAGAACCCGGCGCGGACCCTGCCCCACCCTCGGACCCTGGCCCAGCCCCGCGCCACCGCCCCCAACACCGCGCACGCCGTAACCGGCCTCACCCTCGCGGGCCTCGCCGCCCTCGCGGTGCTGGCCCTCCGGGGGGTCCTCCGCAGACGCGGAGCCACCGCAGCCGCCGTGCCCACCGCCGTACTCGCCGTGCCGCCCGCTGGGCTCACCGTGCCGCCCGCCGTACCTGCCGCGTCCGGCGTACCCCCTACCCCCACCCCCGTACCCACCGCCTCCGGCACCACCCCCGCACCCACCGCTCCCGGCGTCACCCCCACACCCCCCGACGCCACCCCCCGAAAGCCCTGACCGGTGTCCGACCACCCCCGCTCCTCCCACCCCACCCGCCTCCTCACCGGCATCGCCTGGGCGCTCCTTCTCCTGGGCCTCTGGCTGTGGGGCCGCGAGGTCACCGAGGTCCCTGGCGGAATGTCCGCCCCCACGACGGGCGACATAGCGGCGGTGGGACGTCCACCGGAGCGGCAACTCCCGCCCGCCGCACGTCCGTTGACCAAGGCCCTCCCGCAGCGCATCGACATCCCCGAACTCGGCGTACAGGCCCCCGTGGTGGCCCGCGGCCTCGACGCGAGCGGCGCGATCGACCCCCCGCCCTACGACCAGGCCGGCGTCGTCGGCTGGTACGCGGCCGGCGTCACCCCCGGCGCGCGCGGCACCGCGCTGCTGGTGGGGCACGTCGACACCGAGACCCGCCCGGCCGTCTTCTACAAGCTCAGCACGGTGATGGCGGGCGAGACGGTCCGCGTGGTGCGCGGCGACGGAAAGGTCGCCGAATTCACGGTGGACGACGTGGAGGTCGTCCGGCGCGACCGCTTCGACGCCCAACGGGCGTACGGCACAAGGGAGTCGGGGCGCGCGGAGCTACGGCTGATCACCTGCGGCGGCACCTTCGACCGGGTCAGCCGCAGCTACACGGCGAACGTGATCGTCTCCGCGTACCTCACGGGTACGAGGCCCTGAACTCCCGTACCCCACAAGGGACTACACCTGTCCCGGCCGGCGGCCCGCTCCCCCGAAACCGCCGACCGGGCAGGTCCTCGACCGCGCGCGCTCGGGCTGCGGGAGAAACCCGGCGACCGGCGCGGGAGGCTTGTGGAAACCTCGGTGGGTTTGTGTGCAGGCCGGGGGCTGGGGCCGTCTGTGAAGAGTAACGGAGTGGCACCGCAAGGCCGTAGAGCCGAGGAGGCCGAGGTGTCCGAGGAAGACTGTAGAACGGATCAGGGCCCCGGGCCTAGGTGCTTTTGACGCCAAGTCCCGACGCCGTGACTAACCGTCATCCCCGCAGGTGTCGCGCCACGTGTACGACGGCCCGCGCGGGTGCCGGGGCGGTCGGGGCGCCCGGTGGTCCCCCAACTCATGGTCACCCAAGGTCTGTTCGATGATGGAACGAGCCACCGAGTCCAGCGGCAGCCGGTTGCGGCGGGCGTATCCGCGCAGGACGTCGAACGCCTCGTCCACACTTACCCGCCGGCGTTCGGCCAGGATCCCCTTGGCCTGCTCGATGTGTACCCGGCTGGTCAGCGCGTGCTGCAACTGCCCGGAGAGCGTGCGGAATTGATCGTGCGCACGATGGTTGTACAGCCCCAGCGCGGCGGCGTCGGCGATCGACTGGGCCGTCACGACGGAGGCGGAAGCCCCGACCGGCCCCGAAGCCCCGACCGCCCCCGGAGCGTCGGTTGCTCCCAGCGCCCCGACCACCCCCGGAGCCCTCATCACCCCCGAACTCCCGCCGGGAACCTGACGGTTGGCGTCGAAGACATTGAGCGCCCCGAGAGGCGACCCCCCACGCCGTAAAGGCACCGCGAACGTCGTACCGATCCCGTGTCGCAGCGCGACGGACGTGAACTCGGGCCACCGGGCAGCGACTTGAGGGCTGCGCAGGGAGACGGGCAGGACGGGCCGCCCGGTGCGGTGACTCTCCGCGCAAGGTCCGCCACCCCGCTGCGCCTTGAGCAGGACCACCGCGAGCCGCCCGCTGCCGCCGGCCGCGAGCGTCTCGCCCCCGTCGCCGACCAGTGTGATCCCGACGGCCCTGGCGGCCAGCAGTTCGGCGCACCGGGCGGAGACCAGCCGTAGATGGGCGGCGGTGTCGAAGCCGTCGGCGAGGGTGTCGGCCGCCTCCAGCAGAGCCGCCGCCAACCGGCCTTCCCGGGTGGTGTGTTGCATTCCGCGCTCCCCTTCCGGCCGCCTCCTTTGGCGCGGTCTACCCCGGCGGGCGGTGCCGTAACAGCCCGGGAACGCGGAAAAGCCCCTCGATCACTCGGGAGGCTTCTCCGGTCTGTGCGCCGCCAGGGACTCGAACCCCGGACCCGCTGATTAAGAGTCAGCTGCTCTAACCAACTGAGCTAGCGGCGCCTGCTGACGTCGTAACTCTACAGGACGCCCGGGGGTGATCCCGACCGTCCGAACGCCCGGTCGAACACCCGAGTACTACCCGGTTACATCATTCGGACCGTCAACATGCGAGCCCGGGTGACAGTTGAGAAGCTGGCGAATGTGCACGGAAGTGGATATGTCCGGCGGAGTGTGAGGGGCGTCTCATGGAGACTCCGGTATTCGAGGAGATCGATCCCGCGAACGACTGCGGCTGCACCGGCTGCGTACGCCGCAGACCGATCGGCCCCGGCCGCCCGGCGCTCGCCGTCACCCCTCGCGCGGTGATCGTCGTGGCCACCGCGTCGGCCGCCACCGCGGCCCTCGGCGCCGCGCACGCGCCCCCCGCCGAGGCCGCGCCCCAGAGCGCCGCCCGCGCCGTTCCCGCAGGTGGCGAGCCCGAGACCCCCCAGGGCGGCGCGGCCCCGCTGCACGGTCCGTCCGGCCGCCCGGCGACCCCGGTGAAGGCCCCGGCCACCACCCGCGCCGACATCATCCGGCGCGCGAAGCAGTGGGTCGCCGCGAAAGTGCCGTACAGCATGACCGCGTACTGGTCGGACGGCTACCGGCAGGACTGCTCCGGGTTCGTCTCGATGGCCTGGAACCTCCCCGGCAACGAGTGGACGGGCACCCTCGACCGCTACGGCGTCCGCGTCGCCAAGGAGGACCTCCAGCCCGGCGACATCCTCCTGTTCCACAACCCGGTCGACCCCCAGAAGGGATCCCACGTGGTGATCTTCGGCGGCTGGACGGACTACACCCACAGCTACTACATCGCGTACGAGCAGACCCGCCCCGGCACCCGCCGCCAGGCCACCCCCTACGCCTACTGGACCCACTCCGACCGGTACGTCGCCTACCGGTACTCAGGAGTGACGGGTACTACGGGTACGGGGGGCGCTCAGACCGACGGCGCCACCCCCTTCCCGGGCCGCTCCTACTTCGGCCCCGGCGCGAACAACGCACACGTCACAGCGCTGGGACAGATGCTCGTCGAGCGCGGGGCGAAACGTTTCTATACGACAGGTCCCGGGCCCCGCTGGTCCACCGCCGACCGGCGCGCCACCCAGGCGTTCCAGCAGGCCCAGGGCTGGCGGGGCACCGACGCGGACGGCATCCCCGGCCCCGACACCTGGGCCCTGCTGATCACCGGCAAGGGCCGCGACATCGTCACCGGCACCCCCGGCCCGCCCGCCCCCGCGACCGCCGTGCCCGCCTTCCCGGGGCGCGCGTACTTCCGGCCGGGCGCCGAGAACACGTACGTCACCCGGCTGGGCGAACAGCTCGTACGCAAGGGGTACGGGAGGTACTACGGCACCGGACCCACCCCCCGCTGGGGTGACGCCGACCGGCGTGCCGTCGAGGCGTTCCAGCGCGCCCAGGGCTGGCGGGGAGCCGCCGCCGACGGCTATCCGGGCCCCGAGACCTGGAGGCGCCTCTTCTCCTGACCCTGTCGTGGGCGCGGACGACGCGCGGACCGCAGAAACGTTGACGCATCTGGCGCGGAGGCTGGAGGCAGACATGAGCAGGACGACCACTTCACAGACGCCTGGTCCCGGAGGGCCGGCGGAGGAACGGCCGGAGGGGACGCCCGAGGGGGCCCCTCGCCCCACCCGGCTGATCCAGAACGAGGCCACCACCGAGATCCCCGTACACCTCCTCTTCCGGGACGACCCCGAGCCTGGTCCTCTGGTATCGGTGGACCAGGCGCTGGTCAGCCGTACCCCGGGCGGTACTCCCCGTAGTGCTCCTCCCCGTAGTACTCAAGGACCACAGCCCCCCACCCCTCGCCTCAGACGTCCCGGCCAGGGCACCCCCCGTCCGGCCGCCCAGGTCGACCCCGCCCTGGTGGAGCGCCCCGCGCGGGTCCTCCCCGGAGCCGTCGGTGTCCTCGCCGGCACCTGCGGCGCCGCGGGCTGCGTCGTCACCTCCTGGTGGGCCGGCGTCCTCCCGCACCTCGTGTCCGAGGCCCTCCACCTTCCGATGTACACGGGGACGGGCCTCGGCCTCGCCCAGTGGGCCGCCTACGCCGGGTCCGGGGCGCTCGGCCTGTTCGGGTTCGGCGGGCTCGCGCGCGGCCGGACCGGACGGGCGTGGGTGCTGGGGCTGTTCGGCCGGTACCGGGGGACCGTCCGGCGTACGGGGCTGATGTGGGTGAACCCCCTCCTGCTGCGCCGCCGGGTCGACGTACGGCTGCGGCACTGGCGCAGTGAGCCGATGCCGGCCGCCGACGGCAGCGGGGTCGCGCTGCGGGCCGTCGTCCTCGTCGTGTGGCGGGTGCGCGACACCGCGCGGGCCACGCTCGGGGTCGAGGACCATGAGACCTACCTGCGTGAATGCGTCGAGGCGGCGCTCGCGCGGATCCCGGTGGAGATGCCGGGCGCCGGGCGCGGGCCGGTCGAGACCGCCGGGGACGCGCTGACCCGGCTGGTCGCGGCGGACGCGGGGGCCATCGGCCTTGAGGTGTACTCCGTCCAGCCCGTCCGGGTCGAGTACGCCCCCGAGGTCGCCGCCGCGATGCACCGCCGCCGGATCGCCGCGCTGGACGCGCAGCACCGGGCCTCGGTCCTCACGTCGGTCGTCGACTCGGTGGAGGACACGGTCACCCGGCTCACCATGCGCGGTCTGGTCGAACTGGACGACTACGAGCGCAAGGCGCTGGTGAAGGACCTCACCGTGGCGTTCTGCGCGGGGCGGGGGGAGACCGGAGGGTGACTGCTCCAGGGGGAGCCCCGGAGCGGTACCGGGGAGGTAGTACCGAGGGGGTACGTCTGAAGGGGTAGCTCCGAGGGTGTAGTCCCGAGGTATCGCCCGGAACTCTGAGCTTCCCCTGAGGCAACCCGTAGTACCTCAGGGGTACGTTCCCGACACGTGCACCGACCGGCACGCCTGTGCACCGACCAGCACACCCGGGGGAACCACCATGGACGTCATCTTCTACCTCGTTCCGTCGCTCATGCTCGCCGGCGCCCTCGCCATGGCCGCCACCGTGGTCCTCCGCTCCCGGCGCATCAGCGCCGCCTGGAACAGCGGCTTCACCGCCGAGGGCCGCTGTCTGCGCACGTACACCACGACCAGGAGCGACGCCGGCGAGTACCACCGCACCCGGACGACCCTGCACCATGTCTACGAGTTCACGGCCGCCGACGGCCGCCCCGTCCGCTTCGAGGAGAAGAACGGCCCGGGGACCGTCATCGAGGGTGACTACGTCACCGTCCACTACACCCCCGAGCACCCGGAGCGGGCGACCGCGCTGCCGCCCATGCGGGGCCGCCTCATGGCCGAGTCCGGCGTACTGCTCGCCTTCCTCGGGGTGTTCGCGGCGATCTGCGTCGCCTTCATGATCGGTGTGCACACCTTCTTCGACCTGGCCGACGGAGTCTTCGGCAGCGGCCCGGACGACCTCCCCGCCGATTCCCCGACCGACTTCCCCACGCCGTGACCATCGTCATCTGACGGTACGTCAACTACCGTGCTCCGCCATGGAGTCCACGGAGCGCGCCGCCACGACCGCCGAACTCGTCGCCCGGGGCTGGGCCGACCACCGCCCGGCCCTGTGGTGGCGGGACACCGTCCTCACCCACCACGACCTCGCCCGCGAAGCCTCCACCCGGGCGGCCCTGCTCACCGCCCTGCTCCCGCCGGACGCACCCCCGCACCTCGGCGTACTCCTCGACAACACACCGGAGTTCGTCCACTGGCTCTCGGCCGCCGCCCTCGCGCGAGCCGCCGTCGCCGGCATCAACCCCACCCACCGCGGCCCCGACCTGGCCCGCGACATCCTCCACACCGACTGCGCCCTCCTGATCACCGAACCGTCCCAACTCCCGCTCCTGCGCGGCCTGGACCTCCCCGGCGTCCGCCTCCTGGTCACCGGGACGGACGAATACGGCGCCCTCCTGGGGCAGTTCACGGCAACCGCCCTCCACCGCGGCGCCGCCGAGCCCACCGACCGCCTCCTCCTCTACTTCACCTCCGGCTCAACAGGCGCCCCCAAGGCGGCAATCTGTACTCAGGGACGCCTCGCGGCGGCCGGCCACCGCCTCGCCGAGCAGTTCGCGGTCGAGGAGGACGACGTCCACTACCTGTGCATGCCGATGTTCCACGGCAACGCCGTCATGGCCGGCTGGGCCCCCGCCCTCACCGCCCGCGCCGGCATCGCCCTGCGCTCCCGCTTCTCCGCCTCCGGCTTCCTCGACGACGTACGCCGCTACCGGGCCACGTACTTCACCTACGTCGGCCGGGCGATCCAGTACGTCCTGGCCACGCCGCCCCGCCCGGACGAGGACCGCGACCACCGGCTGCGGCTCGGCTTCGGCACCGAGGCGGGCGCCGTCGACGCGGCGGCGTTCCAACTCCGGTTCGGCACACGGCTGGTGGAGGGGTACGGGTCCAGCGAGGGCGGGGCGGCGATCCAGTGGGCGCCCGGGACGCCCGCCGGCGCGGTCGGTCCGGCCGTGCCCGGTCTCGTCGTACGGGATCCGCAGACGCATGCCGAATGCCCGCCCGCCGTCTTCGGGCCGACCGGCGAACTCCTCAACGGCACCGAGGCGATAGGGGAGTTGGTCAACCATGGCCCCAACCCCTTCGAGGGGTACTGGCGCAACCCCGCCGCCGAGGCGGAACGCCGGCGCGACGGGGCGTACTGGACCGGCGACCTCTTCTACCGCGACGGGAACGGCTACCTCTACTTCGCCGGACGCGGCGACGACCGCATCCGGGTGGACGGGGAGAACCTCGCGGCGGCGCTGATCGAGTCGATCCTCGCGCGGTACGACGGCGCCGACGCCGTCGCCGTGTACGCGGTGCCCGACCCGGTGACCGGGGACCAGGTGATGGCGGCGATCGCCGGGAGGTTCGAGCCGGAGTCGTTCGCCGCGTTCCTGAGCGCCCAGCCCGACCTGGGGACGAAGATGGCGCCCCGGTTCGTGCGGGTGCTGGAGCGGATGCCGGTGACGGCGACGAACAAGATCCAGCGGGCGCGGCTGCGGCGGGAGGGCGTGGAGTGCGGGGACCCGGTGTGGGAGCGGGTGCCGGGGGAGGGGGCGTACCGGAGAGCTACGGGTACTACGGGTGGTACGACGAGTACGGCCGGGCATGCCGAAGGGCCCTTCGCCGGAGCGAAAGGCCCTTCCGATGTGCGCCGCCAGGGACTCGAACCCCGGACCCGCTGATTAAGAGTCAGCTGCTCTAACCAACTGAGCTAGCGGCGCGTGACTCTCGCCGGTTTGTCCTGCTTTTCCCGGCGACAGAGAAAATACTACCTGGTCCCGAGGGGTGCTCCTGACCACGGGCGGGGCCCCTTCGGGAACCCCGCGGGAACACCCTCAGATCGCCAGCGACAGCAGCAGCGGCGTCGCGTGCCGGTGCAGCCGGTCCGCCGCCTGCCTCAGCCGGTGCGCGTCCGAGACCGGCAGGGACAGCGCGAGGCACCCCACGGACGAGCCGTCGGTGATCGGCACGGCCGCGCAGACCGTCCCCACGGCGTACTCCTGGAGGTCTAGTACGGGACTACTCGGGGGCTGGGCCTCCAGCCGGGACAGCAGCAGCTTGTCGCTGGTGATCGTGCGCGAGGTGAGGCGGGCCATCTTGTGGCGGGAGAGATGGTCCCGGCGCCCCTCGCGGTCCAGCTGCCCCAGCAGGCTCTTGCCGATCGCGGTCGCGTGCGCGGAGTACCGGAAGTCCACCCACTCGTGCACCACGGGAGTGGTAGGTCCGGCGGCGTACTGGTCGACCCGTATCTCGCCGTCGACGTACCGGCTGATGTAGACCGCCGCGCCGACCGAGTCCCGCAGTCGGTCCAGGGTGTGCTGGAGCTTCTCGCGCAGGGCGCTCTCCCGGTCCTGCGCGGAACCGAGGTGGGTGAGGACGGCGCCCGTCACGTACGCCCCGTCCGTAGTCCTTTCGACGTACCCCTCGCGGCGGAGCATCCGCAGCAGCGGGGTCAGTCTGCGGTCGCCGAGGCCGGTGCGGCGGGCGAGCGCGGTGTCGGTGACGCCGTCGGAGTGCCTGGCGATGGTCTCCAGGACCCAGAGCGCCTCCCGCGCGGAGTGGTACGGCGTGGTCGGCTCGTGCTTCAG
Organism: Streptomyces niveiscabiei; assembly: GCF_033794345.1. Lineage (NCBI taxonomy): Bacteria > Bacillati > Actinomycetota > Actinomycetes > Kitasatosporales > Streptomycetaceae > Streptomyces > Streptomyces niveiscabiei. The sequence continues at coordinate 201,033 of NZ_JARAYJ010000012.1, read as the reverse complement.
CGCCACGGTTTTCCCCCTGCGGTCGCTTTCAGGCCGTGATCCGGGTAGCGGATCTCCTCCACGATAACCGCCAACCGCCGGATACGGAGGGGGTGTTGACGAGAACGTGGGGTGACCGTAGGGCCTCCCACGTGCGGCAACGTTCGATCGGCATATGCCTTTGACATGAACCGGAGCCCGGACCTGCATACTTGACGTGGGCACGCCTGGCGGTCGCGCGGTCGCACCGCGTGCTCCGAGCGGAAATATCTACGGCAGCGGCGGCGGGTGTCAGTGGCCGGGGACGTACCCGCGGGCCTTGTCCACCACGTTCACCAGCCGTCTTCCCGCCTCCCTGCGTTCCCACAACTCCACGAACTGCGCGGCCAGCCGGTCGTGCTGCCCCACGAAGGCACCGCCCGCCCGGGGCGTCACGAGCAGATCCGGTACGTCCCACAGCGGGCTGTCCCGGCCGAGCGGCTCGCGCGCGAACACGTCGAGCGCCGCCCCCGCGATCCACCGCCGGCGCAGCGCCTCGGCCAGCGCCGCCTCGTCGACCAGCTCGCCCCGGGCCACGTTCACGAACCGCGCCGACGGCAGCATCACCCCGAACCGGCGCGCGTCGAACATCCCCCGCGTCGCCTGAGTGAGCGGCGCCGCCGCGACGACCCACTCGGCCCGCGCCAGCAGCCGGTCCAGGTCGCCGGGGCCGTGTATCCCGGTCCTCGGCACCCGCCCCACCAGCGCCACCCCCACCCCGACGGCCTTCAACGCCCGCGCGACGGTACGCCCCACCGGACCCGCCCCCACGACTACCGCCCTGGTACCCCCTACCCGTAGTACTTCCCGGGGACGCCACTCCCGCGCCCGCTGCGCCTCCCACGCCCCCGGCAGCCCCTTCGCCATCGCCAGCACCAGCGCCACGACGTACTCCGCGACCGCGTCCTCGAAGACGCCGCGCGCGTTCGTCACGACCGTGTCCGACGAGGTCAGCGCCGGTCCCAGGACCCGGTCCACGGGGACCCCGGCGACATGCACCCACGCCGGTCGCGCGCCGTCCCCGGGCCAGGCGTCCCGTAGTACTCCGGTACGGGTGTCCCACACCAGGAGGACGTCCGCCTCCGGCAGGCGTGCGGCGAGGGAGTCGGCGCCGGTGTGCACGATCCTGGCCCGGCCGGTCAGGCGGCCCAGCCGGGGGAGCGGGTCGGCGTCGAGGACCAGGAGGGTGGGGGCGGGCATGGCACCTCGTGACCTGGCTCGTGCCGGTGGGTGGGAACACGCTGGCACCGCCGCCGGGTGGCGTCAACAGGGCCGTACGGATGGCTGCGGGGGATGCGGTGCGGGGGTCGGCGCCGTACGGGGTACCCGGCGGAGGGAGGCGGCCGGAACGGGACGGGTGACCCGCAGGGCTCGTACCCGGGTACTACCCGGGTACGACCCGGGCCGTACCGGCGCCTCGTGCCGCAGGAAGCGCAGGACAGCACAGGACAGCAGCGGAAGCCGACGCCACGAGGAAGGACCCCCACCATGACCGCACTCGGACTGCTCGTCCCGGGTGAGGACGCCGAGGACGACTACCCGCGCCTCGAACAGCTCCTCGGCAGCGACGTACGGATCGACCTGATCCGCGCCGACCCGGCCGGCGACCCGCCCGAGCGGCTCGCCGCGCGCACCGAGGAACTGCGGCTCGCCGGGGCCGACTCCGTCGTGTGGGCGAGTACGACCGCCGCCGTGGCCGCCGGGTGGGAGGGGGCGCACGGGCAGGTCAGGGTGCTCGCGCGGGCCGCCGGGCTGCCGGCGTCGTCCACCGCGTTCGGGTTCGTGCACGCCGCCCGGGAGCTGTCGGTGAGCCGGGTCGCCGTGGTGACCGCGCACGGGGACACCGCCTTCACGGAGTTCCTGCGGGCGGGCGGGGTGAGCGTGGTCTGCACGGCGCCGCTCGGCGAGAACCTGGCCGCGTCGGTCCACCCCGCCGCGCACGAGGACGCGCAGGCGCTGCTCCTGCCGGACACGGACCTGCGGGCGGTGGCCCGATTGACCGCGCTGGAACGCCGGTTGGGCAAGCCCGTCCTCTCGGCCCACCAGGTCGCCGTCTGGGAGGCGCTGCGCCTGACGGACCGGCGCGTCAACGCGCCCGAGCTGGGTGTCCTGTTCACGCGTGAGCCGGTGGTGCAGGTCTGACAGCGGGATCGGACCGGAGTACTGACCGGGTAGTACCGGAGGGGTAGCGGCGGGACGGAGAGCAGAGCCGGCGGGAATAAGCGGAGACAGTCTCCTGTTATCGCGGGGAAGGCAGTCGACGACGCGACGCAGGAGGCAATCGGTGGACGAGATCCGCGGCACGGTTCAGGGCGAGGCGCCCGTACCCCTCTCCGTACTGGACCTGGTGACCGTCGGCAGCGGGCGGACGGCGGGCGACGCGCTGCGGACGAGCGTGGAACTGGCGAAGTACACCGAGCGGCGCGGGTTCCACCGGTACTGGGTCGCCGAGCACCACTCCATGCCGGGCGTCGCCTCCTCCTCGCCGGCCGTCATCCTCGCCCACCTCGCCGCCCACACCGGGCGCATCCGCCTCGGCTCCGGCGGCGTCATGCTCCCCAACCACGCGCCGCTCGTCATCGCCGAGCAGTTCGGGACCCTGGAGGCGCTCGCGCCGAACCGGGTCGACCTCGGGCTCGGGCGGGCGCCCGGTACGGACGGGGCGACTGCCGCCGCGCTGCGCCGCACCGACCGGCTCCACGAGGGCGCCGACGACTTCCCCGAGCAGCTCGCCGAGTTGACGCGCTTCCTCGACGACGACTTTCCCGACGGGCACCCCTACTCCCGTATCCACGCCATCCCCGGGCCGGTCCAGGGCAGCGCGCCCGGCGGGGTCCAGTCCCCGCACCGGCCGCCCGTCTGGCTCCTGGGCTCCTCCGGGTTCAGCGCGCGCCTCGCCGGGGTCCTCGGGCTGCCCTTCGCCTTCGCGCACCACTTCTCCGCGCAGAACACCGTCCCCGCGCTCGACCTCTACCGCGAGTCCTTCACGCCCTCCGCGGTCCTCGACGCGCCCTACGCCCTCATCGGCGTCTCGGTCCTCGCCACCGACGACCCGGCCGAGGCCCGCCGCCAACTCCTCGCCGCCGGGCTCAACATGGTCCGCCTGCGCACCGGCCGCCCCGGCCTCTTCCCCTCCCCCGAGGAGGCCGAGGCCCACCAACTCACCGACATGGAAGCCGACTTCATCAACTCCTGGAACTCCAACGTCATCCACGGCCACGCGGACGAGGTCCGCGCCGGCCTCGACGACCTCCAGAAGCGGACGGGAGCGGACGAGCTGATGCTGACCAGCCACGCGCATCGGGGGGAACTGCGGGTGCGGTCGTACGAGTTGATCGCGGATGCGTACGGGTTGCCCACGGAGTGAGGGGGGACGGGGCGGTGCTCGGCGTCGCCTCAGCGGTGACACGGATCGGCGTCGCGCCGCTGACGCGGTGACGTCCGGGGCGTGGAGTCGTGTCGGCGGTGCGGCGGTGGGCGAAGTGGCGCCCGGTGCCGCACCGTTGGTGCCCGACCGGGGAGGGGCACGTGGCACTCTCCCCACACCCCACCGGGTGAGGTCCCGGCGGCGCGGGGCCGGTGTCGCGCCGAACTGCGCTGAATCTGAGGAGACGTTGAGGCCGAGGGGCGGAGGTGGCGCCGGGCGCGGCGTGTCGCCCCGCGAGGTCGGCCCCGCCTGCCCGGCAAAGTCGCCGCCGAGGCGCGACGTCGGGTGCGCAGGGCATCTGCCTCCGCGCCCCAAGCCGCTCTCGCCGTGCGTGGGACGTCGTCCGGTGGCCCGCCAAAGGAACGCTGCCCGGCGCGAGTTGATGCGAGACACCTGCCGGGAAGCCGGTGCCGTCTCGGGGTGAACGTGGTCGACGGGGCGCCACCAGCAGTGCATACCGGGCGAGTTGACGCGAGACCATTGCCAGGGCGCCGCTGCCGTCATGGGGCGAACATATCTGGCGAAGCGCCACCCACAGCGTGTCCGGAGCGAGTTGACGGGCGATTCCTGCGGGAAGTCCGTGCCGTACGGGTCGAGCGTGGCCGACGGCCAACCCCGGGAGCCCCGCGTTCCCGGCACCGATCGCGGAGCGTGATGCGGCGCCGTCCCGGCAATCCCTCGATGAGCAGCGTGAGTTGTGAGAGGCGGGCGGCGTGAGGCGGGGCGTACACGGATGGTTGGCCGAATAGCTCCCGACGCCCGCCGACAGGCCGGGAACGCCGACGCCTCACCTGCACGCAGAGGCCTCACCCGTACGCCGCCAACTCCCCGACCCCGACCGGCACATCGGCCGCACCCGAGCCCAGCTCCCGCACCAGCCAGCCCCCTCGGCAGAGCAGCCGGACACGACTCCCGCGCCGACCACCCTCCCGCACCGCCCGGCGGGCCCCGATCCTCACCCTCAACTCCCGCTCCGGCACACCCCCTTCACCGACCACCCGGCACAACCGCCGCCCTGACCTGCCGACGCACCCTCACCCTCGACTTCCGCACCCCCGGCAGTAGCCCATCCCGACGCCCCCGCCCCTAAGGCCGAACAGCCCGCCCCCGAACCTCCCCGTTCTTCCCGGGCCCCTCCGCCCCACCCCCGTGCAACTCCGCGATCCGCTCCGCCGACACCGGACGGGAGTACAGCCACCCCTGCCCCGTATCGCACCCGATCCGCCTCAACCGCGCTGCCTGGGAAGCCGTTTCGACGCATTCGGCGGTGACCGTGAGGCCCAGCCGGTGGGCGAGGTCGATCATGGCCTCGACGACGACCTCGTCGGCGGGATTGGGCGGTGCGCCGGAGCCGTCGTACTGGAAGCCGCGGACGAAGGAGCCGTCCAGCTTCAGCACCGAGACCGGCAGACGGCTGAGGTAGGCGAGGTTGGAGTACCCCGTCCCGAAGTCGTCGATGGCGATGCGGACGCCCATGTCGCTGAGGGCCTGGAGGGCCTGGAGGGGACGCCCGGCGGACCCCATGACGGCGGACTCGGTGAGCTCCAACTGGAGGAGCCCCGGCGCGAGTTCGGTCTCCGCGAGGATCTCCGCGACGTCCGCGACGAGGTCGGAGTCCCACACCTGCCGGACGGCGACGTTGACGCTGACGAAGAGGGGCGTCTCGTCGGGGTGGTCGAGCTGCCAGCGCCGGGCCTGCCGGCAGGCGGTCGCCAGCACCCAGCGCCCGAGCGGCACGATGGAGCCGTCCTCCTCGGCGAGCCCGACGAACCGATTCGGCGGCAGCAGCCCGAACCGGGGATGGTCCCAGCGCACCAACGCCTCGACGCCGCGCAGCCGTCCGTCGGACATCCCGACCAACGGCTGGTACTCCAGCACGAATTCGCCCCGCTCGATGGCGGGTCGCAATGTGGAGGCGAGCGCTTGACGGGTCATCAGGTGGGCGTTGCGCTCGGGATCGAACAGCGTCCACCGGGACTTCCCGTCGACCTTGGCCCAGTACAGCGTCGTATCCGCCGCCTGGACGAGGCCGGTTGCCGTCGTGCCTGCCGCGTGCCGCTCCACGACCCCGATGGAAGCGGTGACGTTGAGCCGCTGGCCGTCCAGGTCGAACGGCGCCTGAAGGGACTTGAGGACGGCCTCCGCCAACTCCGCGAGCTGGTCGGTGCCGGTGGAGTCCGCGACGAGGAGCGCGAACTCGTCCCCGCCGAGCCGCGCGACGAGCGGCGCCGCCGCTCTGGCCCGACCAGCCTCCTCCGCACAGGAGTTGAGCCGGTCGGCGACGGCGGCGAGCAGCCGGTCGCCGACCCGGTGCCCGAGCGTGTCGTTGACGGCCTTGAACCCGTCGAGGTCGAGGTAGCACAGCCCGATCCGCCCGGTGCCGCCCCGTTCGTACGCGTCGGGCTCCAGCGCGGCCGACAACCGCTCGAAGAACAACGCCCTGTTGGGGAGCCGGGTCACCGGGTCGTGCATCTGGAGATGGCGCAGCCGCGCCTGGAGTTCGCGCCGCGCGCTGATGTCGGAGACCGACAGCAGCACCCCGGGCGTGTCGCCGCCGAGGGGCGACACGGTGACCCGCGCCCACACGGCCCGCCCGTCGGGCTGCTTCAGCCGCCTGGCGCACCGGAGTTCGGCCTGCCGGCCGCACAGCACCTCGCGGTACGCGTGCCAGGTGCGCGCGTCGGACGCGAGGTCGAGGAGGTCGGCGGCGACCCGCCCGACCAGGCCCGCCGGGTCGGCCCCGAGGATCTCCCCGAAGGCCGCGTTGACGGAGACGATCAGCCCCTCGCGCCCCACGACGGCCATGGCCGAGGGGGACGCGGCGAAGACCGCCTGATACGCGGACGGGCCGAGGGCGCCGTTCAGCCCTCGGGCACCATCCGATGCCAAAGTGTCACTCTCTGTAACGGCGGACCGGTCGAGGTCTGCCGCGGGCGTCGGCCCTTCGGACGTTCCGCTCACCGCTCGCTCCCGCAGTGCACTCGATCTCTGTCCGCGCAGGAAAGTGTCAGGAAAGTGTGCCGATCATAGAGGCTGGGCCCGGACCACCGCAGCCACTGCCAAGTGTCCATGACCTACCCACTCTTCTGACAGATCGTTTCTGCCCGCAGCGGGACCGGTTCTGCGGACCTAGGACCACATGTGACGTTCCGTGAGTGTTCCGGGGTGTCGCGGGTCCCCCGGTATGTCATACCGCTCACTCTTCCGGGGCAGGCAAACAAGGCGCGGTATGACAAACCCGTACAGGGTGGGTGGAGGTGTTCCCAGAACCGCCCGCCTCCGGAGGTCCCCGTGCCGCGTCCGCTCCCGCGCCCTCGACTGCGCAAGTCGGCGGCCGTGTGCACCACGCTCTGCGCGCTCGCCGCGACCTCCCTCGCAGGCGCCCCCTCGGTGGCCGAACCCTTCTCCACCGCGCCCTGCGCCCTCACCCGCACCACCGCCCACCACTCCGAGGGCCTCGACACCTGGAACGCCGCCTATCCACGACCGGCACGCTCCCTCGACGCGGTGATGGTCTTCCTGTCCTTCCCCGACAGCCGCCCCCTCACCACCCCCGCCGAACTCGCCGCCGACCACTTCCCGGCCACCTCCGACTTCTTCCGCCGCGCCTCCTACGGCCGCTTCACGCTGCGCGCCCACCCCGGCGAGCGGTGGATCCGCATGCCGAAGCCGTCCACGGCGTACGCCATACAGCGCGACTGGAACGCCGAGCACCGCGCCGCCTACCTGCGCGACGCGCTCGCCGCCGCCGACCCCGGGATCGACTTCGCCCGGTACGACGTCGTCTACTTCGTCGCCGATCCCGACGCGCCCGGCGTCGACTCCGACGCGACGAAGGTGGTCAACCTGGATGTCCCTCTCAGGGCTGACGGGGTCGACATCCGGCGCGTCGTCACCGTCTTCGAGCAGCACCCCCCGGACCGGCTGGTCCTCGCGCACGAGACCGGCCACGTCTTCGACCTCCCCGACCTGTACCACCGGCCCGCCGACGGCAAGGGCGACTGGGACACCTACGTCGGCGACTGGGACCTGATGGGCAGCCAGTTCGGGCTCGCGCCGGACCTCTTCGGCTGGCACAAGTGGAAGCTGGGCTGGCTCCAGCCGCGCCAGGTGATCTGCGTACGGGAGGCCGGTACGACCCGTCTCACCCTGGAACCGCTGGGCGCCGGGCCCGGCGTACCCGTCACCCGCGCCTCCGGCTCGCCGGCCTTCGGGCTCGGCAACGGGACGAAGCTCGCGGTGGTGCGCACCGGCGCGGGCAGCGCGCTCGCCTTCGAGGCGCGCGGCCCGGTCGGCGACGACACGGCCGCCTGCCGCGCCGGGGTCCTCGTCTACCGGGTCCGCAGTACGGCGGACTCCGGGCGCGGCCCCGTCGAGGTCGTCGACGCGCACCCGCACAGCGAGGCCTGCTGGGAGCGCTCCGTGTACCCGCCGCTCGCCGACGCGCCGGTCGGCACGGGCGAGAGCTTCACCATGCCGGCCGTACCGGGGGAGCGGGCCGTACGCCTTGAGGTGGAGGGGCGTACGGCGTCCGGGGCATGGACGGTGCGGATCACGCCACGGTAGTCCCGCACTACCTCTCAGGTAGGGGGTGCGCGCCACGAACGGGAGGGCATGGATAAGGCCCCCCGCTTCCACGAGGGGCCTTGCCGTCAAGTGCGCCGCCAGGGACTCGAACCCCGGACCCGCTGATTAAGAGTCAGCTGCTCTAACCAACTGAGCTAGCGGCGCCTGCTGACGTCGTAGACCTTAGCACCCTGATCGGGAACCGGCGAAATCGATAACCGTACGGCCGCCCGCGCGGCCCGCACCGCCGCCCACATCAGCACCTCCGCCCCCGGCAGCCAGGGGTGACGCGTGTCCGGCGCGACCAGCCAGCGCGCCGCCGAGGTGGCCTCGCCGGCGACCGGCGGGACGGTGATCGCGTCGCCGGGACCGTGGCACAGCAGCGGCGGGAGACACGCCGTACGGCGGCTGCCCCACTCCTCCCAGGACAGCAGCGAGGGCAGGCGCTGTGCGGTCCCCGGGGCGGCGAACAGCAGCATCCGGCCCCGGAAGACCGCCACCGGGCCCGTGCCCTCCCCCTCGCCCCACAGGCGGTCCAGCATCCGCCGGCCGAAGACCGCCGCCGTGCTCACGACGTCGAAGACCGCGCCGCACGACAGCACGACCGGCGCGTCCGGCCGCTCCTCCCAGAAGGACAGCAGGCTGCGCGGGTGCGCCCCCGCCGAGGCCAGCCACGCCGCGCCGTCCGGGGTCACCCCGCCGATCTCGTCACATTCGTCCCAAGAGCCGCTCATGGGCTAAAGGTCTACCGGGGGTGAGCGCAAGATCCCGGAGAGTTGCGGGAAACGGGGACAGGAGAACGACCGGGGCGGTATCTTGCCCCGCTGGCATATGCCGGACGGATGAGGGCCCCGCGGAGTGAAGGGTCGTACCGGTGTACGGCCCCCTCGCGCGCGCGTACGGCCGATCGCGATCCCCCGGTGAGCCGCGCTCTAGATGGGCTCCACCCGGCTGTGGCTCTCCCCGGCGTTCTCGCCCTCGCCGCGCAGCAGGTCGCGCCCGAACTCCACGACCTTGCGCGCGTAGTCCTCGGTCCACTCCGCGCGCTCCGCGATGTCCGCGGGCGTCAGCCGGTCGAACCGCCGGGGATCGGCGAGCTGGGCCGCGGCCATGGCCTGGAACTCCGACGCCCGGTCCGCGGCGGCCTGGAAGGCCTGGGCGAGCTCGCTCGCGCGCGCGAACAGCTCAGCGGGGTCGTCGATCGACTCCAGGTCGAAGAAGTGCTCCGGGTCGGCCGCCGCCTGGGCGGGCTCGAAGAGCAGGGGCGCGGGGCGTGGCCGCGGTTCGTTCCGACGCGGCGTGGGCTCCGCCATGTCTTCTCCTCCTCGTACGGTGCGATTCCGGACCACCCACCATTGTCCCCCGCATACGCAAGAGGCACTCGGACGGCGACCCCGAGAACCAACGCGCGAGGAGTGACGGGTGTTCCCGCGCGCGAGCGCGTCAGGGCTTCCACCGCACCCGGTGCTCCGCGAGATGCCCCAGTACGGCATGGTTCGCCTCCCAGCCGTCCGGAAACTTCACCAGAGTCCCCAACTGCACCGGCTCCGTGGACGGGTAGTCGTCCAGCAGGTCGCTCACGCCCTCCCGGCACACCACCACGCACGCGTGCCGGTGGCGGGACGTCAGCACGCACAGACGGCCCGTCTCCAGGTGGAAGGCCGTCGCGTCGGGGCGGCCCGAGAGGGGGTGCAGGACGACGGTGACGTCGAACTCCATGCCCTGGAGGCGGTTCGCGGTGTCCACCGTGACGCCGCTCACGCCCAGGTCCGCGAGCGCCGCGCGGACGGCCGCCGCCTGGTCGCGGTGGGCCGTACCGACGGCGATCCGCGCGGCCGTCACGGGCGCCGGGACGGGCGAGGACTCGGACGTCGCCGCACCGCCCCGGTCCAGCACGCGCCGTACGACCATGGCGACCGCGCGGACGGCCTCCGGGTCGGTGCGCGGGGTGTGGCGCGCGGGCAGCTCCAGCAGGCCCCAGCCGGACTCCGCGGCCTCGTCGACGACCCGGTCGGGCCCGGAGCCGTCGGAGGGCACGGCGAACGTCAGGCGCCGGTCCCCGTGCGCGGTGCCGCTGCGGAACGGCGTGTACGGGTAGAACGCGTCCGACACCAGCGGCGCGGCCGACGCCGGGAGCCGCCAGGACACCGGCAGGCGGTGCTGGGGCAGCCCCGGGTTGTGCGCCAGCAGCGTCGTCACCGCCGACGCGGACGGGTCGTACGACAGCCCCGCCCACTGCTCGCTGCCGACGATCGCGAAGGGGTCCAGCTGGCCCGGGTCGCCCACGAACAGCGCCCGCTCGAACAGCCCGGCGACGGCCAGCAGCCCGTCCGAGCGCATCTGGTACGCCTCGTCCACGATCGCGTGCCGCCACGGCTCGTCGACCTTCACGTGCGCCCACTTCGCCGCCGTCGAGATCACCACCGGCAGCCCCGCGAGATCCGCCGCCTTCGCCGACGTCCGTACGGCCGGCAGCTCGTCCAGCGCCTTGTCGTACGCGTCCGGGTCACTGCTGTGCAGCCGCCCCACCGGCAGCTCGGGCGCCTTCTTCGCGAGCCGCAGGACCAGGTCGTCCACCTGCGCGTTCGTCTGCGCCACGACCATCAAGGCGCGCCCCGCGTCCGCGAGTTCGAGGGCCGCCCGCACGACGAGGGTCGACTTCCCCGCGCCCGGGGGCGAGTCGACGACGACCCCGCGCGCGGTGCCGTGCAGCGTGTCGCGCAGGATCGCGTCGGTGGCCTGGGCGGCGGCCGTACCGGGGTCGAAGGCGGTGGTCACAGGACGTCCTCCTCGGTCACCGGGTCGGCCGCTTCGAGCACCGGCTCGCCCGGCGGGCCGCCGTGCGTCCACGGCGTGTCCTCCGGATCGGGGAGCTTCGCGCCCCCGCGCTGCTCGTGCTCGAACGTGGTCCAGCAGAGGCGGTCGCCCTTCTCGGGCACCGAGCCCTGGTCGGGCTCCTTGCCCCGGCCCATCCTGTCCAGCAGGCGCAGGGTCAGGACGCCGTCCGCCTCGGCGGCGACGAACTCGGCGGACTGGGGCTTGCCCGCGAGGGAGCGGTACACCTTCGCGCGCTCGCCCAGGTGCGGACGGTCGTCGGTGCGGACGGTCACCAGCGGGCGCGGGCGCGGGGAACGGCCCTCGCTGTAGGCCATCTCGACGTCGACGACCTCGCCCGCGAACGCCTCGCCGGCCAGCCGCCGGCCGGCCATCACCAGCGGGTCGTCCAGGGCCTGTTGCGCGTCCAGGCGGGCCTGCTCGCGCTCGCGCGTGGCCAGCTTGTTCGCGGCCGTCACGGCGTCGTCCCGGCGCGGCTGCGGCGGCTCGCCCGCGCGCACGCGGTCGCGGTGACCGGTGAACGACCAGCGGTCGCGCGTCCACCGCTCCTCGACGTGCGCCCCCGGCGGCAGCTCCCGCAGCAGGTCCAGGCCCCGCCACACGCGCTCCCAGGTCGGCAGGGTCCGGCTCAGCACCAGCTCCCGGACCCGCTCCTCGGCGACGGCCAGCGCCCCGAGCCGGTCGTCGGCCTCCACGCCGTCCTCGGCGACGATGAACGCCGTCCGCGCGCGGTCGTAGCGCTCGATCGCCGGGGCGAGCAGCTTGTTGTCGAACGCCGGGTCCGTCGCGGGTCCCGCCGGGGGGTGCGTCAACTGGCCGTCGTCGTCCCGCGCCAGCTCGATCCGCAGCGCCTCCCGCGCGCCGGACGCGCCCTCGGGCGGGTCGATCCACGCCAGCAGCGACCCCAGGTGCTGGTCCTCCAGGCTGGACTGTCCCGTCGCCCAGTGCAGCGCCAGGACGTCCGTCAGCGCCAGCAGCAGCGAGGAGCCCGGCACCCGCGCGCGCTCCGCGTAGTGGGTCAGCCAGCGCCCCAGCAACGGCACGCGCGGGGGCGCCGGATAGGGCGCCTGAGGGTCCTGCTCCGCCGTACGCCTGAACCGCATCGACCGCCCCAGCAGGCGCAGCAGGTCCACGCCGCCCCGGCTCGGCACGATCAGCTGCGGCGCGTCCGCGCACAGCTCGACCTCGACCTTGACGCGCTTGCCGGTCTCCGGGTCGGTCTCGCCCCGCTCGGCCGCCTCCACCAGGTCGCCGTACTCGTCGATGTACGGCAGGACGACGTCGGCGAGCCGCGACAGGAACGCGAACCGCAGCTCCGGGTTGCGCGGCTGCGGTACGACTAGCAGGCGCGGGGCGTCACGGTCCGTCCCCACGAGCGCGCCGAGCGGCGCCCCCGCCTCACCGCCCGTGATCAACGGGACCAGCACCATGGGGCGTTCGGACAGGTGCCGGTGCAGGACGGTCGCCGTCGGCTGGGCGCGGCCGGTGGAGTCGGCCTCCAGGCGCGCGAGGGTGAAGATCAGCGACATGGGGTCACCTCGCGGGAGAGGCTCGCCGGGCCGCCGGGTACCGCCCCCGCCAGCGCCTCCGCGCGCAGCTCCGCCGCCCTGCGCAGCGCCGCCACGGCCGGGTCGTCCGGGTCGCCCTCCTCGCCGCGCGCGGCGGCCAGGACGTCCTCGACCCTGCTCAGGCCGCCCAGCTCCGCCCGGATCGAGCGGCCCAGCGTCGTGACGGCGCCCGCCGCGCGGGAGCGGGTGCGGCAGTGGAAGGCGAGTTCGCAGGTGGCGAGGCACTCCGGCGAGTACGTCGCGGGCACCGACTCGACGGCCGCCGTGAGCTCCTCGGCGGGCAGGGACGGGGCGAAGCAGGTGCCCTCGGGGAGGCCGGCGGCGATGTCCTCGATACGGGTGAGGCGGGCCAGTTGGCGGGCCGTCACCGCGCGCTGCTTGCGGACGTCGACCGCGGACGCCGTGGGGAGGTTGGAGAAGTTCCTCGGGCAGACCAGCAGGACGCTGTGGCGCACGCGCGGGGGCACCGGCAGTTGCGCGGCGACCTGCTCCAGCGCCAGCACGTACACCGCGGCCTGCCGGGCCGCCGCGCCCACCTTCGCCGGGTCCGCCGAGCCGTCCAGCATCGGGAACGACTTGATCTCGACGACCGTCCACGCCCCGTCCGGGTGCACCACGACCGCGTCGGGCTCCAGGAAGGCGGGCGACCCGGCGACGTCCAGCGCGAGCATCGGATGGTCCAGCAGCGTCCACGTCCCCGGCGCCGAGGCCGCCTCGCGCAGGGCGAGCGCCGTACGCGCCGTACGCCCCTCGGGGCCCGCGGCGGTCAGGTCCGGGACGGCGGCCGAGGTCGGCGGCTCGGCGGACGCGTCCAGCGCCGCGTGCGCCAGGCGCAACAGTTCCGCGCCGCCGTCGGCCTTGACCTTCGCCTCGAACGCGTTCCCGCGCGTCAGCGCGAACTGGGACTGGCCGAAGACCGCGGGCGAACCCAGCGCGCTCGCCAGCGCCGTCTTGTCCACCCCCGCGCCGTCGAGGAGCGCGCGCCGCCCGCACCCCGGGTTCGCGGCGAGCGCCGCGAGGGTGCGGGCGTCCAGCGCCTTGGCCGGGACGTCGGGTCCGCGCAGCTCAGCGAGCTGGTGCCGGAGCGCCGTCCCCCGCGTCCGCGGAGGAGGCACTCGGCTCGGCTCGGGAGTCGCGGGGCCGGGAGAAGTGCTCACCCGTCGAAGTCTGGCATCCGCCACTGACAATCGGGGTCCGTGGTGCCCCCGAGGCGGCTGCGACACGCGTCGTGACCGGCAGGAAACGGGACTTGAGCCGGTCGGCGCCGCGCAGCACGAACGGCGTCAGCAGCAGCCCGGCGCCCATCACGGCGGCCCCGGCGACCGCGTCCAGGAAGTAGTGGTTCGCCGTGCCCATGACCACGATCGTCGTGATCAGCGGATAGGCGACGCCGGCCGCCTTCGTCCAGCGCGACCCGCCGAACCGCCACAGCATCACCCCGCACCACAGCGCCCAGCCCACGTGCAGGCTCGGCATCGCCGCGTACTGGTTCGTCATGCCGCCCAGCCCGCGCGGGGCGCTCGCCTCGCCGCCCCACCAGCCGTACGAGCTGTACTGCGCCATCGTGTCCACGAAGCCGTGCCCCGCCTCCAGCAGCCGGGGCGGGCAGGTCGGCAGCAGCGTGAAGCCGATCAGGCCCATGAACGTGGACGTCATCAGCCACGTGCGCGCCGCGCGGTAGCGCACCGTGCGCGAGCGGAACAGCCAGACCAGGATCACCGGGGTCACCACGTAGTGCAGCGACGCGTACCAGAAGTCCGCCGGGACGCCGAGCCACGCCTCGCGCGTGAACAGCCGGTTCAGCGGGTGCTCCGCGTTGATGTGCAGCGCCTTCTCGACTCTCAGGATCGCCAGGCCGTGGTCCACGGCCTGCGACACGTCCCCGCGCGCGAGGAGGCGGCCCGCCGAGTAGCACGCGTACACCAGCACGATCAGCGGCAGCTCCGTCCACCAGCGCAGCCGCCCCGGGGGAGCCTCCTGGGTGCCCGGTGTCTCGGTCTTCGGCATCCGATCGCCTCCCCTTCCGATTCGTGGTGGACACGCCGTACGGACGTGTCACTTTACGGCGTATGTGCGCGCCCGGCCCCGGCGCCCTCGGCCTGTGAAGACGTCGGGATCGCCCACCGGGTTGCCCTGATCCACGGTGCGCGATGATGGAGAAGTTCCGCTCCTGTTTTTCTCCCGGAAAGGTCCCTCATGGCACCGCGCATCCTGCTGGCCCGGCATGGACAGACCGCCTGGTCGCTGTCCGGGAAGCACACCGGCAGGACCGACGTCCCCCTCCTGGAGGAGGGCCGCCGGGGCGCCAAGCTGCTCGGCGAACGGCTGCGCAGGATGCCCTACGACGGTCTCACGGGAGTCGAGGTCCGCACGAGTCCGCTGGCCCGCGCGCGCGAGACGTGCGAGATCGCCGGGTTCGGGGAGCGCGCCACCGAGTGGGACACGCTCATGGAGTGGCACTACGGCGCGTACGAGGGGCTCACGCCCGCCGAGATCCAGGCCGTCCGCCCCGGGTGGCTCATCTGGCGCGACGGCGTGCCCGACGGGGAGAGCATCGCGGAGGTGACCGCGCGCGCGGACGACGTCGTCGCCTGGGCGCGCGACGCCGACCGGGACGTCCTGGTCTTCGCCCACGGGCACATCCTCCGCTCCATAGGAGCCCGCTGGCTCGGCCTGCCGCTGGACTTCGCAGCCCGGATACGCCTCAACCCGACGTCGCTGTCGGTGCTGGGCTGGGCCTACGGCGAACCGGCGATCGAGAGCTGGAACGACCTGGGACACCTTTCGTAGGTACCCCGGGGTCCGCCGGTCATCCACGGCACCCGCGCGCGAGCCGGCCGGGCCGGGACCGCCCTGACGCTGATGACAGCACCCGCGCGCAGGACGCCGCCCGGCCCCGGAGGTCCGCCGCGCCGAACAGCACCCGCGCGCAGGGTGGCCAGGGTGAGCCCGGGGCCGATGACGGCGGCAGCGCCCGCGCGCGAGGCCGCCGCTGGAAAACGGGCCCCCGCGCGCGACACCGCCACCGAACCCCCGCCAAGGCCGCCGTCCCAGCCAGCGGGCCCCCGCGCGCGACGCCGCCCCGATCCCGCCTGCCCGAGTTTCGCCCCCGAGAGCGGCCCCCCAAGAGAGGCCCCCGCGCGCGCGACACCGCCAAGGCGGGCCCGCACGACCTGGTGACCGACGCGGAACGGCCCCCGCGCGCGACACCGCCTGCCTCGGGGACGGCAGTCCGGTTTCAGGTCCCGAGCGGCCCCCGCGCGCGCGACACCGCCATCCCCGGCCACGACTCCACGGCCGGCAACGGCCCTCCCGCGCGCGAGACCCTGCGGAAACGCACCCCCGTGCCTCACCGCCCCCTCTGGCGCGGCACCCGGCGCTCCAGGAACTCCGAGACGTCCGCCGCCCTGCGGTGCGGCAGCAGGACGCGCGCGGTGTCGCCCAGCATCGCCCGGATCCGGGACGACTGGACCTGGTCCAGCAGCTCCAGGACGCGCAGGCCCGCGCGGGCGGCCTCGTCGGGGCGGCCGTCGCGCGCGAGGTCGTCGGCCAGCTCGGCGGTGTAGAGCGCCATGTTGCGGCTGAAGGCGGGGTCCTGGAGGTCGGCGGCGTCGCTCGCGCGGCGCGCGGCCCGCGACCAGTCGCCCAGGGCGGACCAGCACTGCGCCTCCAGGCTCGCGAGCTCGGCCTCCCCGTAGAAGCTCATCCACTCGGGGTCGGCGTCCGAGGGGCCTCGCTCGTACAGGGCGTGCGCGCGCGTGAGCGCCTGGGTACAGCCGGTCGGGTCGCCGAGCCCGGCCCAGCCGCCGGCCTCCCTGAGGGACAGCAGCGACAGCAGCCGGTCGGAGCCCAGCGGGCGCGCGACACGCTGGGCGGCCTGCGCCGCGCGCACCGCCTCGCGCGGGCGCCCCGCGTCGCGGGACAGGAACGCCGTGTTGCAGAAGGCGTGCGCCTCCAGCGCGCGGTCGCCGGTCATCCGGGCGGTCGCCAGCGCCTCCGCGTAGTGCGAGCGGGCCTCCTCGTACCGCCCGGAGTCGTGGGCCAGCCAGCCCACCGAGATCGCCAGTTCCCCGGCGCCGGAGTACAGCCGGTCCGCCGTGGCGCGGCGGGTCGTGCCGGCGTCCAGCAGCGCGTACGCGGCGCGCAGCGGCTCGGCGGCGCGCCGGTACAGGCTGTCCGCGCCGTGCCGGTCGTCCAGCAGGCGGATTCTGCGGACCGCTTCCTCCAGGGCGCTCGCCTCGCCCGCCCCGGCGCGGCGCGGGGGCCGTCCGGAGGCGTGCGCTTCGGTGGCGAGGCCCAGGGAGCCCAGCGAGACGGCCGCCACGGTGGCGCCCCCGCCGGTCATGAATGCGCGACGCAGCACGTCGCTCTCCTCGTGGTCGTGGTGCGTGTCGTACGGGTCCTGCGTGTCATACGAATGACCCGCCGCGCGCGGTTCATCCGCCCCCCGCGCGGACGCGGTGGTGTGTACGGGGCTCGGGATGTGCGCGCGGGGCGCGTTGCCCGGGTCGCGCGCCCCGCGTCCGCGTACGGACGCGCGGGGGGCGAAACCCAGGTCGGTGAGCGTGCGGCCGGGGAACATGTGCAGGAACACCCGTTCGTACGCGTAGTTGGGGCAGCGGATCTCGCCCGCTTCGACCCGCCCGATGTAGCGCGCGTCACAACTGACCCGCTCCCCGATCTCCCGCGCGGCGCGCCGCACCAGAGCGGCGAACTCGGCGGGCGAGCGCTGTCCGCGCAGGCGCCGGAAGGCGTGGTTGGGGCGTGCGGGCCGGTCGGGACGGGGTGAGGTCACCGTTGACGACGCCATGGCCGGGTCCTCTCGTGCGAACCGTCGAACCATGCCGGTTTCAGGGAGGATTGGCCGAGTAAAGCCCTGTATCGGGCTGTAACGGCCGTATCCAACTGTTTCCGGCGGGCAAGAACGTACCTGCTGTTCCGGGGTCGCCACACAGGATTTGGCTACAAACCGGATATCTCATGCGCGATCTGCCATGAAGTGCCATCCTTTGCGGCTGACTTCCGCCGTAGCCGTTGACGCGGTGGCGCGTTGAACGCTGTGGACTGCAATCGGGCTGCGCGGTGGAGGCCGGCATGGAGACCAGCCAGAGCAACGACCCCTGTACGACGCCGTCGGCGGCGCCGTGCGATCTCGTGACGGTGCCGACGCGCCAGGGCCTGGAGGCGGTCGACATCCTCCGCCGCGGCGCCTGCGACGCGGTCGGCCCCGTCCTGCACGACGACGACGGCCGCACCCTCGGCTTCCTCGTCCCGCCCGGCACGGCGGCTGCCTGGGACGTCCCGGGCAGCACCTGCACGGAGACGAACGGCCGGGGCCTGCGCCTCACCCCCGAACCCCCCGTCGAGGGTTCCGACTGGCTCCTGCCGCCCGGCGGCAGGGACCTCGCGACGGACCCCGCGCAGCTGCGCCGGGCACTGGGGGAGGCGGCGCGACTCATCGAGGCGGCGGACAGTTGCCGGTGAACGGCCACTGGGGGAGGGGAAACGGTCCTTCAGGGAGCGCCTGGCTCCTCCCGGAGCCGAGTTATCCACAGGCCGGGCGGTGGCGGCGGCACGTGTCGGCCCGGGCTGCGAGGATGGGGGCATGGCGAAGGGCAAGGGCGGCCGGCGGGGCGCCGACGAGGGTGTGGTCGAGGAGGTCGACGGCGGGGTCGCGCGGCTCGTGCCCGACCGGGACCGTACGCGGGCGTGGACGCTGCTGATCGACGGGGCCCCGCAGTCGCACGTGGACCTCGACGACCCGCGGTTCCTGTCGTTCGAGTACCAGCGCAGGCTCGGGCACGTCATCGACCTCGTCGCGCCGCCGGGCAAGCCGATCCACGCCGTGCACCTCGGCGGCGGCGGGCTCACGCTCGCGCGGTACGTCGCCGCGACGCGCCCCCGGTCCACCCAGCAGGTCGTCGAGCGGGACGCGCGCCTCGTCCAGTTCGTGCGCCGCGAACTCCCGCTGGACCCGGCGGCCCGGATCCGGATCCGCTCGACCGACGCGCGCGAGGGCCTCGCGAAGGTCCCCGACGGCTGGGCGGACCTCGTGATCGCCGACGTCTTCAGCGGCGCGCGGACCCCGGCCCACCTGACCTCGGCGGAGTTCCTGGACGAGGTCCGCCGCGCCTCGCGCCCGGGCGCGGTCTACGCCGCGAACGTGGCGGACGGCCCGCCCCTGACGCACCTCCGCGCCCAGATAGCCACGGCGGCCTCCCGCTTCGCCCACCTCGCCCTCCTGGCCGACCCCACGATCCTGCGGGGCAAGCGCTTCGGCAACGCGATCCTCGCGGCCTGCGACACACCCCTCCCGATCCCCGAACTGACCCGCCGCTCCGCCACGGACCCCCACCCCGTCCGCATCGAACACGGCCGCCCCCTCACCGACTTCACCGGCGGAGCCACCCCGGTCACGGACGCCTCGGCGACCGCCTCCCCGGCCCCACCGGAGTCGGTGTTCCGCTGACACCCCGGTACGAGCCGCCCGCCCCCGGAGATCGCGACGCACACGGACGGGGTGCGGCACGCCCCCTCCCCGTGCCGCACCCCGCGTACCCGTAGTACCTCCGGGCCACCCCCGAGGTACTAGACCCCGCCCCCGATCTCCCCCGGCGCCCCGTCGGCCCCCGGCAGCACACCGGTCCGGGCCACCTGCCCGTACCACTGCGCACTCGACTTCGGCGTCCTGGCCAGCGTCGCGTAGTCCACGTACACCGCCCCGAACCGCTTCCCGTACCCGTAGGACCACTCGAAGTTGTCGAGCAGGGACCACAGGTAGTACCCGCGTACGTCCGCCCCGTCCGCGAGGGCGTGGCGGACGGCGGCGAGGTGGGCGTGGAGGTAGGAGATCCGCTCGGGGTCGTGGACGCGCCCGTCGGGGTCGGGCTTGTCGTCGTAGGCGGCGCCGTTCTCGGTGATGTAGAGGGGGAGTCCGGGCGCTTCCCGGGTGTAGCGCATGATCAGCTCGTGGAGCCCGGTCGCGTCGATGGTCCACCCCATCTCCGTACGCTCGCCCGGGGTCTGGTGGAAGGCGACGTCGTCGGCGCCGGGCCAGGGCGTGTGCTCGCTGGCCCCGTGCCCGTCGGCCCGCCGCGCCTTCGCCGGGGTCCCGCCCGCCGAGACCAGCGTCGGGGAGTAGTAGTTGAGCCCGAGCGCGTCCAGGGGCTGGTTCGCGGCGCGCAGATCACCGTGCTGGACGAAGGACCAGTCGGTGACGGACGAGGTCGCCGCCAGCAGACTGTCCGGGTACGCGCCGTGCAGGATCGGCCCGTGGAAGGTCCCGTTCGCCAGGTCGTCGATCTTGCGGACCGCCGCGAGGTCGGCCGGGTCCTGCGAAAGCGGCCGTACGACATGGGAGTTGAGGCTCAGCGCCACCGAGTTGCGGGCCGGCATCACGGACCGCAGCGCCGAAGTGGCAAGCCCATGGCCGAGGTTGAGATGGTGGGCCGCCTTCAGCGCGGCGGCCGAGTCGGTCCGCCCGGGCGCGTGGACCCCGGACCCGTACCCCAGAAAGGCGCTGCACCAGGGCTCGTTGAGAGTGATCCAGTGCTCCACCCGGTCGCCGAGCGCCTCGCCGACGATCTGCGCGTACTCCGCGAACCGCAGCGCCGTGTCCCGCGCCGGCCAGCCCCCCGCGTCCTCCAGCTCCTGCGGCAGGTCCCAGTGGTAGAGGGTGAGCGCCGGTTTGATCCCGGCCGCGAGCAGCTCGTCCACGAGCCGCCGGTAGAAGTCGAGGCCGACCTGGACGGCGGGCCCGCGCCCGGTCGGCTGGACCCGCGACCAGGAGACGGAGAAGCGGTACGAGTTGAGGCCCATGTCCGCCATCAGCGCCACGTCGTCGCGGTAGCGGTGGTAGTGGTCGACAGCGATGTCACCGGTCTCACCGGCGGCGGTCTTGCCCGGCGTACGGCTGAAGGTGTCCCAGATCGACGGGGTTCGGCCGCCTTCCCGTACCGCCCCCTCGATCTGGTACGCGGAGGTGGCGGCGCCCCAGAGGAAGGTGGAGGGGAAGGAGACGGGGGTAATGGGCTCAGACATGGAAGCGCTCCCATAGGTGGTCGTCGAGACCGACGGAGAGTGGCGGGGGGATGGTGGGGGGATGGTGGGGGTGAGCCTGCGGGGTACTGAAGTGGGGGGCAGGAAAGGCGAGTTGGGTCGAGGAGGGTCAAGAGGCCGAGGGGCGCGGGGAGTTGGCCGTACCCGGACCGGCGCGCGGTGGCTGCCGCCGGCTCGGATACCCGGGCCAACCCCCTCGACTCCCGTTCTCCGCTCAGCCCTTGACCGCTCCCTGCATGATCCCGCCCACGATCTGCTTGCCGAAGACGGCGAAGACGATGAGCAGGGGCAGGGTGCCGAGGAAGGCGCCCGCCATGATGAGGGACTGGTCGGGGGTGTAGCCGCGCCCGAGGCCGGCCAGCGCGACCTGGACCGTCGGGTTGCCGGTCTGGCTCAGGACGAGGAACGGCCACAGGAAGTCGTTCCAGGACTGGACGAACGTCAGCATGCCCAGCACGGCCATCGCCGGCCGCGCGGCGGGGAACACGACGTGCCAGATGATCCGCCAGCTGCTCGCCCCGTCCACCCGGGCGGCCTCGATGATCTCGTCGGGCAGCGCCTGGATCAGGTACTGCCGCATGAAGAACACCCCGAACGCGCTCACCAGCGACGGCAGGATCACGGACTGGAGCTGGTCGGTCCACTCCAGCTCGGCGACCAGCATGTACAGCGGGATGATGCTGAGCTGGGGCGGCACCATCATCGTGCCGATGACGATCAGCATCAGCGCCCCCCGCCCCCGGAACCGGAGTTTGGCGAACGCGAACCCGGCGATGGTGGACAGGATCACGATGGTGACCGACGAAGTCCCGGCCACGATCGTGGTGTTGAGGAACGCCTTGCCGAGGTTGGCGTCGGTCCACGCCTTGTCGAGGTTCGAGAAGAGGTTGGAGCCGAACCAGAACGGGGGCGGCGTCTGGGCCAGCCGGCTGTTGTCGCGGGAGGCGGCGATCGCGGTCCAGATCAGCGGGGCCAGCGAGAAGAACGTGAACACCGCGAGGATCAGGTAGGCGATCGGGCCGCCGTGCAACTGCCCTCCCGCTCGGCCCGACTTGGCGAACCGGCGGCGCGTGGGCTTCGGTGCCGTCTCCTCCGGGACGGGCTTGGGCAACGTCGTCGTCACCGTCGTACTCCTAACTGCCACTGCTGGCGCGCAGGCGGCGCGAGATGACGTAGTTGACGATGCCGATCACGATGAGGATCAGGAACATCGTCCAGGCGATCGCCGAGGCGCGGCCCAAGTGCTGGTTGACCCAGCCCTGTTCGTACAGATAGAGGCCGAGCGTCTGGAACTGGTGCTCCCCGCCGCCGGACGCGCCCACGTTCGGGTCGAACAGCAGGGGCTCACCGAAGACCTGGCTCGCGCCGATCGTGGAGACGACGACCGTGAACAGGATCGTCGGCCGCAGCGACGGCAGCGTGACGTGGATGAACTGCTTCCAGCGGCTGGCGCCGTCCAACGCGGCTGATTCGTAGAGGTCGTTGGGGATCGCCTGCATCGCGGCGAGGTAGATCAGCGCGTTGTAGCCCGTCCACCGCCAGATGATGATCGTCGAAACGGCGATCTGGGAAGGCCACTTGTCGTTCTGCCAGTCGACAGGACCCAACCCCACCAGGTCCAGGCCCCAGTTGATCATCCCGTAGTCGTGCCCGAAGAGCAGCACGAAGACGAGCGCTGCGGCGGCGATCGACGTCGCGTACGGCGCGAGGATCACCACGCGGTAGAAAGTCGAGGCGCGCAGGCGGTAGTTGAGGATGTGCGCGATGCCCAGCGCCATCAGCAGTTGCGGCACGGTCGAGATGATGCCGATCGTCAGCGTGTTCTTCGCCGCGTTCCAGAAGAAGTCGTCGTCGAAGATCCGCGTGTAGTTGCGCAGCCCCACCCACTTCATGTCGGTGGGCGCGGTCATCTCCACCTGGTGCAGCGAGGCCCAGCCGGTGTAGATCAGCGGGAACAGGCCGAAGGCCAGGAAGAGCAGGAAGAACGGCGAGACGAACGCGTACGGGCTCCACTTGAGGTCGCGCTGCCAGCGTCGCGAAAGCCGGGCCCGGCGCTTCCGCTCCGCCTCGGAGGGCTCACCGGGCGCGGGGCGGCCCGGGGCCGCGCCCCCCTTCGCGGGGGGCGCGGCGGTGTCGTGACTGGCCATTCGGGTCACTTGTCCAGGTTGTTGTCGATGGTCTTGGTGGCGGTGTCCCAGGCCTCCTGGATCGACTTGCCCTTCGTCACCAGGAACACGCCGTTGTCCGTCATGCCCTGCTGGATGATCTGGTCCTTCGGGCCGATCGGCTGCACCGACACCTTCTTGGCGGCCTCGGTGAAGATCTTGCCGATCGGCGCGTCACCGGTCATCGCGTTCTTGCCGTTGAGGACCTGGGGCGAGGTGTACGCGCCGGGGGTGCTCGGGATGCTGCCCTGGACGGCGAAGAGCTTGGCCTGCTGCTCGGGCTGGGTCAGCCAGGTCACCAGCGCCTGGGCCTCCTTGGCGTGCTTGCTGGCCTTGGGGACGGCGAGGAAGCTGCCGCCCCAGTTGGCGGACTTCGGCGCCTGCGCGACGTCCCACTTGCCGGCCGAGTCGGGCTTCGACTTCTCCTTGAGGGTGCCGAGCATCCACGGCGGGCAGGAGACCGCCGCGAACTTGCTGTTCGCGATGGTCTGGTCCCAGTTCTTCTGGAACTGCGTCACCGGCTGGACCAGGCCCTTCTGGGCGGCGTCACCGGCGATGTCGAACGCGGCCCGCACCGCCGGGTTCTTCTTGTAGACGACCTCGCCGGCCTTGTCGTAGTACTTCTCCTCACCGCTGCCGACGATCGCGTTGAACAGCCCGCCCGGCGAGTCCATGAAGTAAGTGCCGCTCGGCGCCTTGGCCTTGTACCGCTCACCGACGCTGACGACCTTCTTCCAGTCCCCGGCCCACAGCTGGCTCACCTGGTCGCGGTCGGTGGGCAGCCCCGCCGCCTGGAAGAGGTCCTTGCGGTAGCAGATGCCCATCGGGCCGACGTCCGTGCCGAGCGCGATCGTCGTGCCGTCCTTGGTCGTGCCCTGCGCCCACTTCCAGTCCAGCCAGTTGCTCTTGACGACCCCCTCCGCCTTGCCGATGTCCTCGAACTTGTCCGCCTGCGTCGCGACGATCTCCGCGATGTTGCCGACCTCGATGGCCTGGACGTCCATCAGACCGGCGTTGGTGGTCAGGTGGTTGAGCAGCGCCGGGTAGTAGTTCTCGTTCCGCTCGACGACGTTCTCGGCGATCTTGATCTCGGGGTGGAGCTTCTCGTACTCGGTGTAGAGACCGGCCTGCTTGAAGCCCATGGTGCCGAAGAGGCCGAGGGTGATCGTCGTCTGCCCCTTGCCGCCACCGCCGCCGGACGACGCCGACGGGTCGCTGGATGTGCTGTCGCCGTCGTCGGCACAGCCGGCCAGCAGCCCGGCGCCCAGCGATACGGCAGCCGCCAGGACCACCACCCGACGGGAGGTTCGGGAACGTGCTCGCATTGCGTCCTCCTGTTGCCCTGACGTGCCGACCCCCCGGCCAACGTGCATGGTTGGGCCCGTTCTTTTCTCGCTGCGGCTCGGGCGGGGAACGTGCGGGATGTGTATGTGTCAGGTAGTGTGGGAGCGCTCCCACAAGTGATGTGTTGAAGAGTCGTCGGTTCCGGCGGGGGTGTCAAGGGCGTCGACGCGGAGAGATGCGTTCAGTTATCGGGCCGTTAACTGAAAGCGGGGCAGGTCGGTTTTCGGCCGGACGGGTCCCGCTGGCGAGGGCGAGGTGCGGGCCGTTTCATGTCAGGACAGGGCTGTTAGATTCCAGGCCAGTGCGTAGCGATCGAGGGAAGGCGGGGCCCATGGCAACCCACGGAGCGCGGGGCCGCAGCGGTGGCCGGCCGACCCTTGAGGAGGTCGCCGCGCGCGCGGGGGTCGGCCGGGGCACCGTCTCCCGCGTGATCAACGGCTCCCCGCGGGTCTCCGACGCGACCCGCGCCGCCGTCGAGGCCGCCGTCGCCGAGCTGGGGTACGTCCCTAATACCGCCGCCCGCGCACTCGCCGCGAACCGTACCGACGCGATAGCGCTCGTCGTCCCCGAGCCCGAGACGCGCTTCTTCTCCGAGCCGTACTTCTCCGACATCCTGCGCGGCGTCGGCGCCGAACTCTCCGACACCGAGATGCAGTTGCTACTGATCTTCGCGGGCAACGACCGGGAGCGCAAACGCCTCGCGCAGTACCTCGCCGCGCACCGCGTCGACGGCGTCCTCCTCGTCTCCGTGCACGCCGACGACCCCCTCCCCGACCTGCTCGCCCAGCTGGAGATCCCCTCCGTCATCAGCGGCCCCCGCTCCGCCGCCGAGACCCTGCCGTCCGTCGACTCCGACAACTACGGCGGTGCCCGCAGCGCCGTCGAGCATTTGCTGTCGCGGGGGCGGGAACACGTCGCGCACATCACCGGCCGGCTGGACGTGTACGGCGCTCAGCGCCGCCTCGACGGGTACCGGGACGCGATGGAGGACGCGGGCCGGGAGCCGCTCGTCGAGGCCGGTGACTTCACGGAGGAGAGCGGCTACCGGGCCGCCCAGCGCCTCCTGTCCCACACCCCCCTGCTGGACGCCGTCTTCGCCGGCTCCGACGTCATGGCCGCCGGCGCCCGCCAGGCCCTCCGCGAGGCCGGACGCCGTACCCCTGAGGACGTAGCTCTCGTGGGGTACGACGACTCCGCCATCGCCCGCCACATGGACCCGCCCCTCACCAGCGTCCGCCAGCCCATCGAGGAGATGGGCCGCCACATGCTGGACCTCCTCCTCACCGAGATCGCGGACCGCCGCCCGGCGGTGTCGCGGGGGCTGGAACGGAGGCAGATCGTGGTGGCCACGGAACTGGTGGTGCGGGCGTCCTCTTGAGGGGGTGCCGGCAGCGGGGCTCACCAGCGGCCGGGCGGGGGCGGGGGCGGCGCGGACGGCGGGCGCCGGGCGGCGCGGCCCGAGGACTTGTTGGTGACGAGCCAGATGACGCCGAGGATGACGGCTCCGGCGACCCAGAGGAAGATGACGAGGCTGGAGGCGATGGCCGTGCTGACCTCATTGACCGTCTGACACGACTCGCTCGCCCCGCACTTCTCACCGTCCCGGGGACCGGTACTGATCACGCTCACCAGCCACACCAGCATCAACGCGTTGAACCCCAGAATCACCCACGTGAGCGCCCGCCACCGGGGCCGATGTCTACGACGGGGACGTGTACGCGGCGCCACGGGCGGAGGCGTAGGACTGGTCCATCCCTGGCACGACATGGCGAGCCTCCCAACCACGCGAACGGCTCATACTCCGACGGTACGCCCCCCGCTGGACCCCGGCAGTTTCTCGATGGACGCCCCCGTCGGGCCCCTGGGACACTCCCCGGCATGCCTCGACATCCCCTCCTGGACATCGACGACGTACCCGTCCCCCTGGAGAGCTACCTCCCCGGTATCGGTGAGGTCTTCCGGCGCTTCGCCGCGCCGGCGCAGGACTCGGGGTGTACCTCCTACGGGGTACGCCTTCCGGGGGGTGAACGCTGGTTCGTGAAGACCCCGACCACTCCCGAGGCGTGCGGCACGCTGGAGCGGGCCTGGCGCTTCCATCGGGCCGTGCGGCACCCTGCGATCGTGCCTCAGGTCCACAGGCTGGGGGCGGCGGTGGTGATGCCCTGGCGGGACGGCGGTCTGCTCTACGCCCCCGAACACCGGGCCAGCTTCCGCCGGTTGCCGCTGCCCGAGATCCACCGGGCCCTGGACACCCTCCTGGACGCCCACCTCGCCGTGGAGGCGGCGGGCTGGCAGGCCGTCGACTTCTACGACGGCGCTCTCCTCTACGACTTCCGCCGCGAGGCGCTGCATCTCATCGACCTGGACGAGTACCGCCCGTCCCCCTTCCGCCTCGACGCCGACCGCCTTCCCGGCTCCCGCCGCTTCATGGCACCGGAGGAGTGGCGCAGGGGCGCCAGGATCGACGCCCGGACGACGGTGTACGTCCTCGGGCGGGCGCTGCGGCTGCTGCTGGACGCGGGGGACGGCGAGCGCGCATGGCGGGGGACCCCGGCGCAGTCGGCGGTGCTGGAGCGGGCGACACGGGAGGCGCCGGGGGAGCGCTTCGCGGACGTACGGGAGTTGGCGGCGGCCTGGCGTACGACCGAGGGCCGACCCGCCTGAGCGGATCGGCCCTCGATACTTCAGGGTGAGTGACGGGACTCGAACCCGCGGCATCCTGGACCACAACCAGGTGCTCTACCAGCTGAGCTACACCCACCATGTCCGGCGTTGGAGTGTTTCTCTCCGACCGGCCGAGAAAAAGTGTACAGGGTCCGAAGGGGTGCTCGCGCACGGGTTTCGCGGCGCCCCTTCAGAGGGGACCTGAGGGCTAGCTCGCAGGTAGGACGTGCCGTGCCGCGATGGACTTCGCCGTGTCCGAGTCGGGGCCGGGCTGGGGGACGAAGATCGCGTCGCGGTAGTAGCGCAGTTCCGCGATGGACTCGCGGATGTCGGCGAGCGCGCGGTGGTTGCCGTTCTTCTCCGGGCTGTTGAAGTAGGCGCGGGGGTACCAGCGGCGCGCGAGCTCCTTGACGGAGGAGACGTCGACGATGCGGTAGTGGAGGTAGGACTCCAGCGCGGCCATGTCCCGGGCGAGGAAACCGCGGTCGGTGCCGACGGAGTTGCCGCACAGGGGTGCCTTGCCGGGCTCCTTCACGTGCTCGCGGACGTACGCGAGGACCTGCGCCTCGGCGTCCGCCAGCGTCGTACCGCCCGCGAGTTCGGCGAGCAGTCCGGACGAGGTGTGCATCTGACGCACCACGTCCGGCATCGTCTCCAGCGCCGCGTCCGGCGGGCGGACGACGATGTCGACCCCCTCGCCGAGCACGTTCAGCTCGGAGTCGGTGACGAGGGCGGCAACCTCGATGAGCGCGTCGTCGGACAGCGAGAGGCCGGTCATCTCGCAGTCGATCCACACCATGCGATCGTTCATGCGTCCACCCTAAGGCTGACATCCACCGATCGGGTGTACCGCGACCTGGGGTAGCTCCCCGGTAGTACCCGGGTACGACCCCGGAGCCACGGACCGGCCCGTACCCCGGAACCCCCGTACCCCGGGACCCCCGTACCCCGGAGCCACGGAAGACCGGCCCGGAAGGGGAACCCCCTCCGGGCCGGTCGACCGATCGGTATGGTCAGCCTCCGCTGCGCTGCCCCGGCAGGGCCGCGCGGGCGGTGGCGTACGGATCCCGGTCCCGGTCGCGGGAGACCGCGTGGTCCGGGGAGAGCCCAGCAGCCGCGGGGGAGCCGACGGACGCCGTACGGCGGGCCTGGAGCGGGACCGGCGCCTCGGAGTGCAGCCCCGGGGACGGCGGGCCCAGCGGGGCCGGCGCGGGATCACTGTCCAGCGGGCGTTCGCTCTGCGGCCGGCGGGCCCGGTACGCGGCCCGGTAGGCGGCGGGCGACGACCCGAGCTGCCGGCGGAAGTGCCCGCGCAGCGCCACCGGCGAGCGGAAGCCGCAGCGCCCCGCGACCTCGTCCACCGAGTAGTCGGACGTCTCCAGCAGCCGCTGTGCCTGGAGCACCCGCTGGGTGATCAGCCACTGGAGCGGCGCGCTGCCGGTGAGCGAGCGGAACCGGCGGTCGAACGTGCGCCGGCTCATGTACGCGCGCGCGGCGAGCGTCTCCACGTCGAACTGTTCGTGGAGGTGCTCCAGCGCCCAGGAGACGACCTCGGCGAGCGGGTCGGCCCCGATCTCCTCTGGTAAAGAACGGTCGAGGTAGCGCTCCTGACCGCCCGAGCGGCGCGGCGGGACGACGAGCCGGCGGGCGAGCGCGCCGGCCGCCTCGTTGCCGTGGTCCGTGCGCACGATGTGCAGGCACAGGTCGATCCCGGCCGCCGTGCCGGCGGACGTGAGGACGTCGCCGTCGTCGACGAACAGCTCTCTCGGATCGACGTGCACCGACGGATAGCGTTTCGCCAGGGTCGGCGCGTACATCCAGTGGGTGGTCGCCGGACGTCCGTCCAGCAGCCCGGCGGCTGCCAGGACGAAGGCGCCCGTGCAGAGCCCGACGATGCGGGCTCCCTCCTCGTGCGCCCGGCGCAGTGCGTCGAGCGCTTCCTCGGGCGGTGGCGCGGTGATCGAGCGCCAGGCCGGTACGACGACCGTCCCCGCGCGGGAGATCGCCTCCAGGCCGTGTGGCGCGGTGAGTTCCAGGCCCCCTGTGGTCCGCAGCGGGCCGTCCTCGCCGGCGCACACCAGCAAGCGGTAGCGCGGTACGCCGGCGTCCTGGCGGTCGATGCCGAACACCGACAGCGGTATGGAACTCTCGAATATGGGGCCGCCGCTGAACAGCAGCACCGCGACGATCTCCTTGCGGCGGCGCCCGGAAAGCTTCCGGGCAGCGGCTTCCGGTGCGGCGGTGGAGTCGTGGCTCATCCTGCTAAGCCCCCCTCGGTGGTCGCGGCTCCTCGGTTGTGTCGCTCCTGCACGTTTCCCCTCGGTCCTGCACGAGTCCCCCGCCGTAGACAGTCAAGATCGAATCTACTGTGTCGCGTCGTGCCGCGGTGGCCAGTTCTCCACCCGGCGCATTGTCGACATGGCAACTTGGCGTGAAGCATTCGATCACGAAGCGTTGCACTACGAGGACGTGCAGGGAAGTGCGCCTCGTGGCAGTGGCCAATCTGCGTAGGGTGCAGGGGGGCCCTGAGACCCTTTCCGTGCAGGTCAAACGGGGCGTGGGGGGTGTTCGGACCACTTGATGCACAGGTACGGGAAGTTGGCTGAAAACCGATGTGGCTGTGCGCGGAAACCGGTCAGCCGACCGGTGACCCTCCCCCGGTGTGACGTCCGCCTCGGTGTACGCCCGCGCCCGCACGCGGGGGGCGCCTGTGCGAGTGCGGCGCGCGTTCCTCGGCGAGCACGCGCGCCTCGCAGCGCTCCGACTGCCGCAGCAGCACCCGGCACACGGCGGTCACGGCGGCCAGCCCCAGCGCGGTGCCGGCGGTGCCGCCGAGCGAGGTGCCGTACCAAAGGAGTACTACGGGTACGAGCAGACAGGAGAAGACCGCCCAACGGATGAGATCGGTCGTCCGGTCCTCGGGGGACCCGGGGGGTCCCTCGGAGGTACTACGGGGTACGGGCACGGTGGGGTTTCCTGTCTCCCGGAGGCGGTCGGCGGGGTGGTCGGGGGTGCGGTCGGGCACCGGGTTCAACGCCCGTTCGACCGGTCGGTCACTCGGCTGCGGGGCCCGCGTCAGCGAATCCTGTGCAAACCGCCTGTACGGGGCAGCAACCATTGCGTTACGGGCGCCACCTCGTGCATGCTCCCTGGAACCCCCACCGGAAGGGCGTCGGGATATGGGCTGAGGAGGCGTGCCGCCGTACCCTTGGGGGTATGGGGTTGGGAAGATGATTCCCGGACAACAGCTCCGCCGCTCCTGTCGCCCTCCCATCACAAGGATCGATACGCCGAGACAGCCATGGCCGGTCACGAATTCTTCGAACCCGCAGACCGCAAGCGGCCCGTCGCCGACCCAACGGCGGCCGAGCCCCTGGCGGCGGAAGACGCACGCCCCACCTGCGATCCCGCCTTCAAGCACGGCGTGGTCGTCGGCTTCGACGGCTCCACGTCGAGCGAGCGGGCCCTCGCGTACGCCATCGGCATGGCCCACCGCTCCCGCGCGGGTCTGATCATCGTCCACGTCGCCAACCGGCTGCCCACGACCGTGTGGGCGGGCTGCGAGCCCCCGGTCTTCGTCGACGTCCCGGACCACCGCACGGAGGTCCTCGGCCTCGAACTCGCCTGCGCGGAGTACCTGTCGGAGGTGCCGTGGATCCTCGTCGAGCGCGGCGGTGACATCTGCCACGAACTCGAAGAGGTGGGGCGGGAGTACGAGGCGGACGCGATCGTCGTCGGCTCCACGCACGGCATCGTGGGCCGGATCTTCGGCTCCGTCGCGGGGCGGCTCGCGAAGCGCGCGCAGCGCCCTGTCGTCGTCATCCCGTAGTACCCGTAAGCCTTTTGAGGGACGGGTGACTGCTGAGGTCAGGCTTCCGCGCCGGCATAAATCTACCGGCGCGTAGAGGTGTTCGTGCCTTTGTGAAGGGCATATATCGCACACCGCACAACTGCACATGCTTGAAGGGAGCCCCGCCGTGGCCAACGACGTCTCTGCGGGAATCACAGGCACCTCCACGATCGCCGGCCGACTCGCCCTCGCCGTCACCCTGCTGGCCTTCGGCCTCGGGTACGCCGATGTCATCGACGGGGTCACGGCGGCCGACGCCGTCTCCATCGCCCACTACGTCGGCGGAGTCACTCTCTTCGTCGCCGGACTCTTCGCCTTCCGGGACCACGACACCCTGAACGGGACCGGGTTCGTGGCCGTCGGGGCGTTCTGGTTCACCTGGGCCGTGTCCGCCGGCGATCGAGTCTCCGACAACGCGGCCGGGTTGTTCCTGCTGCTGTTCGCGCTCATCGCCCTGTCCCTCACCGTCTCCGGCGGGGACCAACTCACCCAGGGCACCTACGGGTTGTTCCTCGTCGCGCTGGTCCTGCTGGCCGTCGCGCGGCTGTGGGGCCCCGACTCCCTCGCCAAGGTGGGCGGTTGGTTCGCCGTCGCGGCGGGCGCGGTCGCCTGGTACGCCGCGACAGCGGCCCTCGCGCACTGGCCCACCGCCCTGCCCCGCCGTGGACGCGCTGCCGGCCGGGGGGTGACGGCCACCGGCTAACAGGCAGCCGCAGCCGGGGAGTTGGGCGTCCCCGGCACCTATGAACGGACCCTCTGCGAAGGTGGCATCGCAGAGGGTCCGTTCCTGCTTTTGCGCCTGAATCGGCGCCGCTCTCGCGGTGGTTGCTCGCCGCGGGGGTTACTCAATCATCGCTTCGGTGGTCGGGGGTGAAAAAATCTCTACTCGACCGTCACCGACTTCGCGAGGTTGCGCGGCTTGTCGATGTCGCGGCCCAGGGCCTTCGCCGTGTAGTACGCGAGGAGTTGGAGCGGGATGCCCATCAGGATCGGGTCCAGCTCGTCCTCGTTCTTCGGGACGACGATCGTGCGGTCGGCCTTCTCCTGCTCGCGGTGGGCGACGGCGACGATCCGGCCGCTGCGGGCCTTGATCTCCTCCAGCGCGGCGCGGTTCTTCTCCAGCAGGTCGTCGTCGGGGACGATGGCGACCGTCGGGAGGGCGGGCTCGATGAGCGCGAGGGGCCCGTGCTTCAACTCCGAGGCGGGGTATGCCTCGGCGTGGATGTACGAGACCTCCTTCAGCTTCAGGGACGCCTCACGCGCGACGGGGTAGCCCCGCACGCGCCCGATGAACAGCATCGAGCGGGCCTCGGCCAACTCGGCCGCCAGCTTCTCGTACTCGGCCTCGTTGGCCATGATCTCCGCGATCTGGCCCGGGAGTTTGCGCAGCCCCTCGATGATCCGCTTGCCGTCGCGCACCGACAGGTCACGGGTGCGGCCCAGGTGCAGGGCCAGCAGCGCGAACGCCACCGTCGTATTGGTGAAGCACTTGGTGGAGACGACGCAGACCTCGGGTCCTGCGTGCACGTAGATGCCGCCGTCGGCCTCGCGGGCGATCGCCGAGCCGACGACGTTGACGACGCCGAGGACGCGCGCGCCCTTGCGCTTCAGCTCCTGGACGGCCGCGAGGACGTCGTAGGTCTCGCCGGACTGGGAGACGGCGATGTACAGGGTGTCGGGGTCCACGACGGCGTTGCGGTAGCGGAACTCGGAGGCGGGCTCGGCGTCGGCGGGGATGCGGGCCAGCTCCTCGATCATCTGGGCGCCGATCATGCCCGCGTGGTACGAGGTGCCGCAGCCGAGGATCTTCACGCGCCGGATCTGCCGGGCCTCGCGCGCGTCGAGGTTGAGGCCGCCGAGGTGGACGGTGGAGAAGCGGTCGTCGATCCGGCCGCGCAGGACGCGGTCCACGGCGTCCGCCTGCTCGTGGATCTCCTTGTGCATGTAGGTGTCGTGGCCGCCCATGTCGTAGGAGGCGGCCTCCCACTCGACGGTCGTGGGCTCCGACGTAGTACGGGTCCCCTCCGTGGTGTACGTACGGAAGTCGTCCGCCTTCAGCGTGGCCATCTCGCCGTCGTCCAGCGTTACTACCTGACGGGTATGCGCGACCAGCGCGGCGATGTCCGAGGCGACGAACATCTCCTTCTCGCCGATGCCGAGGACGACCGGGGAGCCGTTGCGGGCGACGACGATGCGGTCGGGGAACCCGGCGTGCATGACGGCGATGCCGTACGTGCCCTCGAC
Organism: Streptomyces niveiscabiei; assembly: GCF_033794345.1. Lineage (NCBI taxonomy): Bacteria > Bacillati > Actinomycetota > Actinomycetes > Kitasatosporales > Streptomycetaceae > Streptomyces > Streptomyces niveiscabiei. The sequence continues at coordinate 168,294 of NZ_JARAYJ010000012.1, read as the reverse complement.
GAGGCGCAGGGCGTCGCGGACCTTGTCCTCCAGCTTCTCGGCCTGCGAGCGGGCGATCAGGTGGGTGAGGACCTCGGTGTCGGTCTCGGAGAGGAACTCGACGCCGTCCGCCTCCAGCTTGCGCCGCAGGTCGGAGGCGTTGTCGATGATGCCGTTGTGGACGACGGCGACGCTCAGGTCGGCCGAGAGGTGCGGGTGCGCGTTCACGTCGGAGGGGGCGCCGTGGGTGGCCCAGCGGGTGTGCGCGATGCCGGTCGTGCCCTTGAAGCGCGCCGGGACCTTCGCCTCCAGGTCACGGACGCGGCCCTTGGCCTTGACGACCTTCAGGCCGGCCGACTTCGGGGAGGAGACGACGATGCCCGCCGAGTCGTACCCCCGGTACTCCAGACGCTGGAGACCCTCCAGGAGGAGAGGGGCCACATCACGCTTGCCGATGTATCCGACAATTCCGCACATACAGACAAGGTCCTCATGTTCTGGGGCATACCTGAGAGGGACTACCCGTAGACGATGCGGCGCAGCTGCCGGAGCGAGAGCTCCGGCGGGGCGACCGCCCTGTACTTCAGTTCCGCCTCGATCCGCTCGAAGATCTCCGCGTTCACCAGACCCTGCGCCTGGAGCTCCCGGTGGCGGCGACGGACATAGTGCTCCGTCGTCTCGTCGAAGTAGGCGAGCACGTCCTGGATCACCCGCAGCGCCTCGCCCCGCTGGAGGGGCGTGGACCGCGTCAGATGATCAACGAGTTCGTCGTGCACCCGGTAGATCCTGAGGTAAGCGGACGCCTTTCGCAAGAAACCTGCCCGATTTCGGGCAAGCCCTCGCTGGGGGATTCATGAGCGAACGTTGAAGGTCTCATGGGCCCCTGTTCGGAATTCAGCCATCCGGCGTCTTGCGGCGCGTCGTTCGAAGGGGCGAATTTCAGACCTCATGGACACACCTCGCATGGGCGTACCCGAGCAGCTCGCCGCCCGCATGACCATGGCCGAGCAGCACGAGTACCTGCGCGCCAAGTTTTCCCGCCGGTCGATGATGAGAGGCGGCGCCGTGACCCTCGGCGCCGTCGCCGGCGGCGCCTTCGTGCCGGGCGCCACCGCCCAGGCCGCACCCCGCACCCCGTCGTACCAGGGAGCTACGGAGAAGGTCGACGGCTCGCTCGTCGCCCCCTTCGGCCGCCACCTCGCCTACGGCAACGACCCCCGCACCGAGATCACCGTCTCCTGGCAGGTCCCGGTCGCCGTCAAGAAGCCGTACATCCGGATCGGCGCCCACCCCTGGGACCTCTCCCGCAAGATCGAGGCCGAGGTCCGCACGCTCTTCACGCCGGCCGGCGTCGGCGCGAGCGGCAACCACACCCAGTACTACCTGCACGCCAAGCTGACCCACCTGCGCCCCGGCAAGACGTACTACTACGGCGTCGGCCACGCCGGCTTCGACCCGGCCGCGCCCCATCTCCTGGGCACCCTGGGCACGTTCACCACCGCGCCCGCCCACAAGGCGCCGTTCACCTTCACCGCCTTCGGCGACGAGGGCGTCAGCTACCACGGCCTCGCCAACAACTCCCTTCTCCTGGGCCAGAACCCGGCCTTCCACCTGCACGCGGGCGACATTGCGTACGCCGACCCGACCGGCGCCGGCCAGTCCGCCGACACCGGCTTCGACTCGCGCGTGTGGGACCAGTTCCTCGCGCAGACCGAGTCGGTCGCCAAGTCCGTTCCGTGGATGCCGGCTTACGGCAACCACGACATGGAGGCCTGGTACTCGCCCAACGGCTACGGCGGCGAGGAGGCCCGCTGGAACCTCCCCGACAACGGCCCCGACAAGAAGAACCTGCCGGGCGTCTACACCTTCACCTACGGCAACACGGCGATCATCTCCCTCGACGCCAACGACATCTCGTTCGAGATCCCCGCCAACCTCGGTATCTCCGGCGGGACTCAGACCAAGTGGCTGGAGAGGCAGCTCAAGAAGTACCGCGCCGCCAAGGACATCGACTTCGTCGTCGTCTTCTTCCACCACTGCGCCTACTGCACCTCCACCGCGCACGCCTCCGAGGGCGGGGTCCGCAAGGAGTGGGTGCCGCTGTTCGAGAAGTACACGGTCGACCTGGTCATCAACGGCCACAACCACCAGTACGAGCGCACCGACGTCATCAAGAAGGGCGCGGTCACCAAGAAGCTCCCGATCGGCGGTACGGCGTACCCCGAGACCGACGGCGTCGTCTACGTCACGGCGGGCGCGGCCGGCCGCAGCCTGTACGCGTTCAGCGCGCCGCTGTCGTACGAGGGCCACGAGAAGGAGGTCGAGTCCGTCGCCTCCTTCGTCAACACCAAGGACGGCAAGGTCGACGAGACGGTCACCTGGTCGCGCGTGCGCTACCTCGACTACTCGTTCCTGCGCGTCGACGTCACCCCGGCCGCCAAGGGCCGTACGGCGACGCTGACCGTGCGCGGCATCGCCGAGACCGGCGCGCAGGTCGACCACTTCACGGTGGCGCGCCGCGCGAAGTGACCGCTTTCAGCAAGTAGGCCCGGAAGGCGGGGCGTTACTTGTGCGGGAACCGCAGGCTGTCCTCAAACGCCGTTGTTCTCAAAGGCGTTTGAGGACAGCCTGTTTGGCCATCGCGAACTCGTCGTCCGTCAGCACCCCGTCCCGGTGCAGCTCGCCGAGCTCCCGCAGCCGCCGCAGCAGCGCGTCGTGGTCATCACCACTGGGCTGAGACGGAGTTGACGGTACGTCAGAGGCGGGTGCGGCGACCGGGCTCGCCGCCGGGTGCGGGAGCCGCGCCTGGACCGCCGCCGCGACCAGCGCCATCAGCGGGTCCTTCTTGAACCCCCACAGCTCCACCGCGTTGGGGTCGTACTTCGGCGGCGCCTTCGTGGCCGCGCCCCGGACCGTGAAGCGCAGATGCCCGTTCTCCAGCCCGGCGGCCGGCACCCACTCCACGCCGAGGATGTCGCCGATCGCCAACTGCCGTGCCCCGGCGGCCGACTTGGCGTCCTCGGTCTTCCAGTTCCACTCCAGCCGCACGACGTCCCCGTCGAAGCTCGCGCTGCCGTCCCCGGCGGACACCGAGAGCGGTACGGCGGGGCCCGGCAGCAGGAACGCGTCCACCGGGGTGCCCGGCACCTGCTCCAGGAGCAGCGCGCCCCGGACCTCGTCCACCAGGTACTCGGCGACGCCGTACCGGTCGGACTCGACGACGAGCTGATAGGGGTCGTGGGGTTCGGCGAGCCGCCCCGCTGCGGCCAGCAGCAGGGGGTCGGCGCCGTCGCGCAGGCGCAGTCTCAACCGGCCGTTCTTCTTGCCCTGTTCGAGGGAGACACCGGCCAACGCCTGGAGGGGGACGGTGAGTTCACCCAGTTCCTTGCGGAGCGGGCTCACGTTCTTGTCGTGTCCCGGCGTCAGCCTCAGCCGGTCGCCGTCGAAGACCCAGGTGCCGTCCTTCTGGATGATTTCCGCCATGCCATGATTGTCCACCAGAAGGCGACGGGCGCCCCCGAGGACCGTACTCGGGGGCGCCCGTCGCCGCGATCAGTACCCCGCGACGGGATTGTTCAGGGTGCCGATCAGCTGGAGGGCGCCCGCCGGATCGGCCAGGTCGACCATCTGCCGGTTGTCGCGCAGCTGGAGCCGGTTGAGGCAGGAGCGCGCGAACTCGGGAGCGAAGAGGTCGTACCGCCGGAATCTGTCGGCGAGTTCGGGGTGCGCCTCCTGGTACGAGCGGGTGGTCTGCGCGACCGTCCGCCAGAACTCGTCCTCGGTGAGGGCGCCTTCGGCGGCGAGGCCGGAGGCGAGGAAGCGGAAGAAGCAGTCGTAGACGTCCGTGAAGAGCGACAGCAGCTTCTTGTCCTCGGGGACCTCGACGGCGATCCGCCGGACCTCGGGCGGCAGCACCGCGTCCGGGTCCATGACGGCGATCTCCTCGGCGATGTCCTTGTAGACCGCCCGCCGCACGACGCCGTCCTTCAGCACCAGGATCGTGTTCTCGCCGTGCGGCATGAACACCAGGTCGTAGGCGTAGAAGCAGTGCAGCAGCGGCGTGTAGTAGGCGTCCAGGTAGCACCGCAGCCACTCCACCGGCGCGAGGCCCGACCGCTCGATCAACTCGGCGGCCAGCGACCGGCCTTCGTGGTCCACATGGATCAACGAGGCCATCGTGGCGAGCTGTTCGCCCTCCTGGAGAGCGGCGACAGGGCTCTCCCGCCAGAGCGCGGCGAGCATCTTGCGGTACGGCGAGAAGCGGTCCGTCGCCGCCTCGTACTCCAGGTGGCGGTAGCCGACGGCGGCGCGCTCCCGGATGATCGACAGGCCGGACTCCTTCAGCACCCGGTCGTTGTCGATCAGCCCGGCGAGCCAGTCGTTGATGGCCGGGGTCGCCTCCATGTACGCGGCCGAAAGCCCGCGCATGAAGCCCATGTTGAGGACCGACAGCGCCGTCTTGACGTAGTGCTTCTCGGGGTGGGAGCTGTTGAAGAAGGTACGGATCGACTGCTGGGCCAGATACGCGTCGTCGCCCTCGCCGAGCGGTACGAGCGTCCCGCGCGCGACCTCCGCCGCGAACGTCACCGCGAGCTTGTTCCACCACTGCCAGGGGTGCACCGGGATGAGGAGGAACTCGGCGGGGTCGTGGCCGAGTTCCCGCAGACGCCCGGTGAACCGGTCGACGGTCTTCTCGCCCAACTCCCGCCGTACGAACGGTTCGTACTCGATGCCGGCGCCCGCCGTGAACGCGGCGCGCGAGCGGTGCGCGGCGAGCCAGACCAGGCGGACCGGGCTCGCGGTCTCCGGGGCGTACGCGAGGTAGTCGTGGACGCCGAAGCCGAGGCGGCCGTTGTTGGCGACGAAGCAGGGGTGCCCCTCGGTCATGCCGGTCTCGATCGCCTGGAAGCCGGCGTCGATCAACTCGCCCGAGGTGAGCTGGGGTTTGGTGAGCTTGTAGCAGGTGCCGGCGAGGGTGGAGGAGATCTCCTCCAGGTAGACCGGCAGGACCGTGTCGCTCAGGCCGAGGGTGTCCTTCAGCTCGATGAAGAAGTCCAGGGCGGCCAGGGGGAGTTGGGCGCCGTCGCGGGTGCGGGTGATCGAGGCGGCGTCGACCTGCCAGTGGTCGAGGGCGCGGCGGACGGCCGTGAAGCGGTACGTGGTCCGGCCGTCGTCGCTGTGGACGAGGTAACCGCCGTCCCGCTCCTCGGGGTCGAGGAGGCGCTCGTGCGCGAACTCGGCGAGGGCCTTGCGGATCAGATGGCGGTTGGCCTTCTCCCAGCGGTCGGGGGAGAGGTGGGCGACGGAGTCGGCGAGGCTCATGCGGTCACCGCCGCCGCGTGCCTGGCGAGGAACTGTTCGCGGGTGCAGAAACTCAGCAACGCTGTCTTCTCCGGCTTCTGGATCTCGCGTTCGGCGACGAATCCGACGGCTTCGTTCAGGGCGTGGACGGCGGTGTTGGACACGTCCGGCTCGACGACGACCCGCTCGACCGCCGGGTCCGCGAAGAGGTGGGCCATGACGGCGGTGAGGACGGCGAGGGTGAAGCCGCTGCGGGGGGTGTCGGTCGCGGGGGTGAGGAAGTGCATGCCGACGTCGCCGGGCAACGGGTCGTACAGGCCGGTGAGTTCGCGGTGGACGGGGTCGTAGCGCTCCATCACGAAGGCGGGGACGCCGTGTTCCAGGCCGAGGAAGGCTTCCTGGTGTTCGTCGGCGGCCACGGCCATGTAGGCGCGTTCGACGTCTTCCAGTCTCGCGTCCAGCATCATCCAGTAGGCGGCTTTGGGGTGGGTCAGCCAGGAGTGCAGGAGTTCGGAGTCGGTCAGCGGATCGACCGGACGGAAGGTGAAGTTCATACCGCGAACTCCTGGAACGCGATGGTCTTCTCCACCGGGTAGTACTCCCGGCCCAGCAGCTCGGCGATGATGCAGCTGTTGCGGTACGCCCCCATCCCCAGGTCGGGGGAGGTGACGCTGTGCGTGTGCACGCCCGCGTTCTGGAGGAAGACGCCCCGGCCGGTCGTGTCGATCGCGTAGTTGCGGGCGATGTCGAAGTTGCCGTGCGAGTCGTAGACCAGCCGGTCGCGGACCGGCGCGAGGAACTCCGGCTCCGTGTAGGCGTATCCGGTCGCGAGGACCAGGCCCTCGGTGGTCAGCTCGAAGTCCTTGCCCTGCTCCTCCTGGCGGAAGGACAGGGTGTAGCTGCTGCTGCCGCTGTCGTATGTCGCTCTGTTCAGCGAGGAGTTGGTGAGCAGCCGGGTGGGGACCGGGCCGCCGAGGTTCTTGCGGTAGAGCAGGTCGAAGATCTCGTCGATCAGCTCGCCGTCGATGCCTTTGAAGAGGCCCTTCTGCTGGGACGCGAGCCGGTAGCGGGTGGCCTCGGGCAGCGCGCGGAAGTAGTCGACGTACTCCGGGGAGGTCAACTCCAGCGTCAGCTTGGTGTATTCGAGGGGGAAGAAGCGCGGGGAGCGCGTCACCCAGTTCAGCCGGTAGCCGTGGACGTCGATCTCGCTCAGGAGGTCGTAGTAGATCTCGGCGGCGGACTGGCCCGAGCCGACCAGGGTGATCGACCCCTTCTTCACCAGCTCCGAACGGCTCTGCGCATAGCGGGAGTTGTGGAGGAAGTCACCGCCGAGGCCCTGCACGGCGGGCGGGTGGTAGGGCTGGGTGCCGGTGCCGAGGACCAGTTTCCGGGCCCGGTAGGTGTCGCCGGCGGTGGTCCTCACGACGTACACCCCGTCGTCGTACGTGACCTCCTCGACCGTCGTCGAGAAGCGCACGCTGCTCAGCCTGTTCGCGGCCCAGCGGCAGTAGTCGTCGTACTCCACCCGCAGCGGATAGAAGTTCTCGCGGATGTAGAACGGGTACAACCGGCCTTTCTCCTTCAGGTAGTTGAGGAAGGAGTAGGGCGAGGTGGGGTCGGCGAGGGTGACCAGGTCCGACAGGAACGGGGTCTGGAGGTGGGCGCCGTCGAGGAACATGCCCGCGTGCCAGGTGAAGTCGGGCTTCGACTCCAGGAAGACGCCGTCGAGTTCGGCGATCGGCTCGGTCAGGCAGGCGAGGCCGAGGTTGAAGGGGCCGAGGCCGATCCCGGCGAAGTCGTAGGTCTTCTGCCCGGTGTCAGGACGCGCGGTCAAGGGACTCTCCCAGGTACTGCTCGGCGTGGCCGGCGATCAGGTCGAGGACGGCGGCGATGTCGTCCGCCGTGGTCTCGGGGTTGAGCAGGGTGAACTTCAGGTAGTGGCGGTGACCGACCTTCGTACCCGCGACGACCGCGGCACCGGACGCGAACAGGGCCCCCCGGGCGTACAGGTTGGCGCGGTCGATCGCCGCGGGGTCGGTGACCGCCGCCGGGATGTAGCGGAACACCAGCGTGGACAGCGACGGCTCGACCACGACGTCGAACCGCGGGTCGGCGGCTAGGAGTTGCCAGCCCTCGACGGCCAAGTCGCAGACCTCGTCGAAGAGTTCGCCGATGCCGTCCGAGCCCATCGTGCGCAGCGTCATCCACAGCTTGAGCGCGTCGAAGCGGCGGGTCGTCTGGAGGGACTTGTCGACCTGGTTGGGGATGCGCTCCCGCACCATCCGGCGCGGGTTCAAGTACTCGGCGTGGTAGGTCGCGTGGCGCAGCGTCGCCGCGTCGCGGACCAGGACGGCCGACGAACTCACCGGCTGGAAGAAGGACTTGTGGTAGTCGACCGTGACGGAGTCGGCGCGCTCGATGCCGTCGATGCGGTGGCGGTACTTGCGGCTGGCGAGCAGGCCGCAGCCGTACGCCGCGTCCACGTGCAGCCAGGTCCCGTACTGGGCGCAGAGTCCGGCGATCTCGGGGAGCGGGTCGATGGAGCCGAAGTCGGTGGTGCCGGCGGTGGCGACGACGGCCATCGGGGTCAGGCCGGCCGCCCGGCAGCGCTCCAACTCCCTTGCCAGCGCCACCGTCTGCATCCGCTTGTCGTTGTCGACGGGGATCGACACGACCGCATCGGCGGACAGGCCCAGGAGTCTGGCGGACTTCTGCACGCTGAAGTGGCCGGCCTCGGAGGCGAAGATCCGCAGCTCGCCGAGGTCCTCGGCCTTGGCCTCCTCGCGGGCCAGCAGCAGCGCCTGGAGGTTGGACTGGGTGCCGCCGGAGGTGAAGACGCCGTCCGCCGACGGACCGAGGCCGATGCGCTCGGTCGTCCAGTCGATCAGCCTGCGCTCGATCAGGGTGCCGCCCGCCGACTGGTCCCACGTGTCCAGCGAGGAGTTGACCGCGCTCAGCACGGCCTCGCCGAGCAACGCCGGTATGACGACCGGGCAGTTGAGGTGGGCGAGGTAGCGGGGGTGGTGGAAGTAGACCGCGTCCCGGAGGTAGACCTCCTCCAGTTCGTCGAGGACCGCCGTCGTGTCGTACAGCGGCCTGTCGAGGTCGATCCGCTCGATGCGGGGGGCGAGGGCGTCGACCGTGACGCCGGTGAACGGGCGGTCGGTGGCGGCGAGTCTGGCGGCGACCCGTGCCACTCCGTCGGTCACGGAGCGGCGGTACTGCTCCGCTGTCGTGTCGTTGAGCAGGTGCGAGCGCATGCGGGGTCCTCCGGAGGAGAAGGGGACGGCGGCGGCTTGGGGGTGGTCGGGGCGATCGAGAGAGGGTGAAGTAAGGTTAGCCTAACCTAAATTTGCTGTTCGAAATCGCGACCGTGCGGTGACCGTGATCACGTTTACTCCCCGGAGGCCCGCAATTCCTCCTCGGACATCCCCTGTCGCCAATAACCGACAAAGGTGACCCGGCGCCGGTCGATTCCGCGCTCCTGGACGAAATGCCGCCGCAGCGCTTTCACCGAACCGGATTCCCCGGCGATCCAGACGTGCGGCAGTTCGGCGGGCGGCAAGGGGGCGGCTCGGAGATGGGCGAGCGAATCCTCGCCGACCAGCCAATTGATCTCGGTATCGGGAGGGGCGCTCAGGTGAATGACGTCCGAGGCGTCATGGATTTCGATCCACGCCCGGACCCGTCGATGCTCCGGAAGCGCCTCAAGAATCGCCGCGACGGCGGGAAGTGCCGTCGCGTCACCCCACAGGACGATCAGGTCGGCGTCGTCGGGCGCCCGGAAGCGGATCGCCCGGTTGTCGGCGACGGCGGGGCCCAGCAGGAGGACCCGGTCGCCGGGGGCGGCCCTGTCGGCCCAGGCCGAGGCGGGTCCGGCGGGGGTGTGGAGCACGAAGTCGATGTCGATCTCGGCGGGGCCGGAGTCCGGCTCGCGGCGCAGCTCGCGCAGTGTGTACGACCGCATCACGGCCCGTACGTCGTCAGGGAGGTCGCGCCAGCCCTGCCACCAGCCGTCGCCGAGTTCGACCGGGACCCGCGGCTCGCGCTGCCCGGGATGCGGGACGAACAGTGACAGCGACTGGTCGTACCCGTCGGAGAAGAAAAAGCGGAGATCGTCCCCCGTGAAAGAAACGCGGACGAGGGACGGTGAAATCCGCCGGGTCCGCGTCACGTGAAGGGAAAAGAAACGGAACGGGGACCCGGCGGAATCGGTCATACGGAAATCACGCGACCTTCTTGGCCTTCTCGATGGCCGCCGCGAGGTTCTCCAGGAGCGGCGCGCACTTGTCGTACGACAGAATCGGCTCGGGCGAACGCGCGATGACCTGGCCGGCCTTGACGGCGGGCAGCTTCTTCCAGGTGTCCTTGGTGATCGCCGCGGGCTGGATCGCCGAGGTGCGGTCGTCCATCAGGATCAGGTCCGCCGGGTACTTGTCGACGTTCTCCCAGCTCAGCGGCTCGAACCAGCCGCCGCTCGCCTTGAGGGTGGCGGCCGGGGGCTCGACGAAGTTGACGCCGAGGGCCTTGAAGTACTCCAGGTCGATGGAGAGGTTGCTACCGGAAACGTAGAACAGCTCGGCGCTCGCGGAACCGGCGAGGACCCTGATGTCGGGCTTCGCCTTCGCGGCGGCGCGCAGCCGGGTCGCCGCGTCCTCGAACCGCTTCTTCGCGGCGGTCGCCTTCGCGGCCGTCAGGTCCGCGCCGAGGGACCCGGCCAGCTCCCACATGCGCTCCAGCGGCGCGGTGAGCTGGCGGTCGTACACCGAAATGCCCACGCTGGGCGCCAACTTGGCGATCTTGTCCTTGGACGCCTCGGGGACGTACCAGAGGGTGCCGGCCGTGTCGAACATCGTGGAGATGAGGACGTCCGGCGCGAGGGCGGCGTACTTCTCGACGTTGAACTCGTCCCAGACGTTGCCGAGGATCTCGACCTTCGAGACGTCCATGCCGCCGGCCTGGACGTCGGCCTTGCCGGCGGGCGTCTTCGTCGGGCCGAAGACGCCCTTGACCTCGATGCCGTAGTCGTACAGGGCCGCGCCGACGCCGGTGAAGGCGACGATCGTCGAGGGGATCCTGTCGAGCTTCACGGTCGTGCCGCGGTCGTCCTTGAACGTCCACGGGCCGGACTTCGCGGTGTTCGCGCCTGGGTCCGCCGACTCAGAACCACCGCTTTTCGCGTCGTCGTCCCCGCAGGCGGCGAGGACGGCACCGAGGCCGAGGGCTCCGCCGGCGGCCAGGACGCCGCGGCGGGTGAGGTGGGTGGTTCTGGCGTTGGGCATGGGGGAGGCTGCTTTCGGACGTGCGGGATCACCGCCGGGACAGATTGAAGGTAGGTTAGCCTAACCTCAGTCGATGTTCCTAGGGTGGTCGCCTTGGATCGAAAGCTGTGCGCGGCCTGTGGAGCGCTGGATGTCAGCCTGCGAGGCCCAACTCCCTGGCAATCAACATCCGTTGGACCTCGCTCGTGCCCTCCCCGATCTCCAGGATCTTCGAGTCGCGCCACATTCTGGCCACCGGGTACTCGTTCATGAAGCCGTAGCCGCCGTGGATCTGCGTCGCGTCGCGCGCGTTGTCGACCGCGATCGTCGAGGAGTGCAGCTTGGCCAGCGCCGCCTCCTTCTTGAAGGGTTCGCCCGCGACCAGCCGGGCCGCCGCGTCCCGCCACGCCAGGCGCGCGGTGTACGCCTTCAGCTCCATGTCGGCGATCTTGAACTGGATCGCCTGGTTCGCGCCGATCGGGCGGCCGAACGCCTCGCGCTCCTTCGCGTACTTCACCGACTCGTCCACGCAGCCCTGCGCGAGACCCGTCGCCAGTGCGGCGATCGCGATCCGGCCCTCGTCCAGGATGCGCAGGAACTGGGCGTAGCCGCGGCCGAGTTCACCGAGGAGGTTCGCCGCCGGGACGCGTACGTCCGCGAAGGAGAGCTCGCGGGTGTCGGAGGCGTTCCAGCCGACCTTCGAGTAGGGGGCCGCGACCGTGAAGCCCGGTGTCCCCGACGGGACGATGATCGAGGAGATCAGCGGCTTGCCGTCCGGCTTGCGGCCGGTGACCGCCGTCACCGTCACCAACCCCGTGATGTCCGTACCCGAGTTGGTGATGAAGCACTTCGTGCCGTTGATGACCCATTCGTCGGTCTCGGGGTCCAGGCGGGCCGTCGTGCGCGTCGCGCCCGCGTCGCTGCCGCCGTCCGGCTCCGTCAGGCCGAAGGCGCCCAGGAGTTCGCCCGCGCACAGGCGCGGGAGCCACTCGCGCTTCTGCTCGTCCGTGCCGAACAGGTGGATCGGCATCGCGCCCAGCGAGACGCCCGCCTCCAGGGTGATCGCCACCGACGAGTCGACGCGCGCCAGTTCCTCCAGCGCGACGCCAAGTGCCAGGTAGTCGCCGCCCATTCCGCCGTACTCCTCCGGGAAGGGGAGGCCGAACAGGCCCATGCGGCCCATCTCGCGGACGATCTCGTACGGGAACTCGTGCCGTTCGTAGAAGTCGCCGATCTTGGGGGCCACGACGTCGTGCGCGAACTCCTCGACCGTGCGGCGGAGTTCTTCCAGCTCGGGGGAGAGGCGGTGGTCCATCACTGTTCCTTGTCGTCCTCGTGGGCCTTGTGGTCCTTGTGGGAGAGAGCGCGGACGGTGCGGGAGGGGCTCGGGCGGCCCAGCCGGCCGGCCAACCACTCGCTTGTGGCGACGAGTTGACCGAGGTCGGTGCCGGTTTCGATGCCGAGGCCCTGGAGCATCCATACGAGGTCTTCGGTGGCCAGGTTGCCGGTCGCCGACTTGGCGAACGGGCAGCCGCCGAGGCCGCCCGCGGAGGCGTCGACCGTCGTGACGCCGTGCTGGAGGGCGGCGAGGGTGTTCGCGAGGGCCTGGCCGTAGGTGTCGTGGAAGTGGACGGCCAGGGCGGAGGTGGGGACACCTGCGTGATCGAGGGCCTTCAGGAGGGCCTGTACGTGGCCCGGAGTCGCCACGCCGATCGTGTCGCCGAGGCTCAACTCGTCGCAGCCCATGGCGTGCAGGGCCTTGGTGACCTTGACGACCTGGGGGATCGGGACCGGGCCCTCCCAGGGGTCGCCGAAGCACATCGACAGGTAGCCGCGGACGTGGGCTCCGTGTTCCTTCGCGCGGGTGACCACCGGTTCGAACATCTTCAGGGACTCGTCGACCGTGCGGTTCAGGTTGGCCCTGGCGAAGGACTCCGTGGCGCTGGCGAAGACGGCGACGCGGGTCGCGCCGAGAGCGAGGGCCCGGTCGAGGCCGCGGTCGTTGGGGACCAACACCGGGAGATCCACCGGGAGTTGGCGGATCTGCGGGAACAGGGCCTCCGCGTCCGCGAGTTGGGGGACCCACTTGGGGTGGACGAAGCTCGTCGCCTCGATGGTGGTGAGGCCGGCGTCCGCGAGGCGGTGGATGAACTCCGCCTTGATCTCCGTGGGGACGGTCGCCTTCTCGTTCTGGAGGCCGTCCCTGGCGCCCACTTCGTGGATGCGTACGCGGGTGGGGAGGCCGTCGGCCGGGACGGTCATGGGGAGTTCAGGCATGGGTGGCCTCCTCGTGCGGGGTTACGACCGCGAGGACCTGGTCCATGGCCACCGTCGTCCCCGGTTTCACGTCCAACTCGGTGACCGTGCCCGCGTACGGGGCCGCGATGACGTGCTCCATCTTCATCGCCTCGACAACCAACAGGCTCTGCCCCGCGGTGACTTCGTCGCCGGTCGCGACCTTGACGACCGTGACCGTGCCCGGCATCGGCGCGGTGAGGGCGTTCGCTCCGGTGTGCGCCGCGTCGGTGAGGGACGCGGCGACCGGGTCGTGGTCGCGGACCTGCCAGGCGTCGCCGTCGCGGCCCAGCCAGTCGCCCGCGCGGTGGAAGGTGTGACGCAGGCCGTCCAGCGTGACGGAGACCTGGTCGGGGGTGACGGTGTGCGTCCCGCGCGGGGTGTACTCCAGAGGCTCGCGCACCGTCAGGTGGAAGGCCGTGCGCTTCGCCTCGCCGCCCAGCCGCCACCCGCTCGGTACGGAGAAGGGGTCGACCCAGCCCTGACCGGCCGGCCGGAGCGCTTCCAGCCGTACGGCCGCCGCCGCCTCGTACACCTCCTCCGGTACGGCGTCGGAGACGAGGTCCCCGGCGACGCGCTCGACGAGCCCCGTGTCCAGGTCGCCCGCGACGACCGCCGGGTGGGCCAGGAGCGCGCGCAGGAACCCGGCGTTGGTCTGCACCCCCAGGGTGACCGTCTCCGCGAGGGCGCCCCTGAGCCTGCGCAGGGCGGTCGCGCGGTCCGGCCCGTACGCGACGACCTTCGCGAGCATCGGGTCGTACAGGCTGCCGACCTCGGTGCCCTCGCTGAGCCCGGAGTCGGTGCGGATGCCGTCGCCCTCGGGCTCGCGGAGCCTGAGGACCGTACCGCCGGTCGGCAGGAACCCGCGCGCGGGGTCCTCGGCGCAGAGGCGGGCCTCCACCGCGTGGCCCGTGAGCGCGATGTCGTCCTGCGTGAAGGGGAGCTTCTCCCCGGCGGCGACCCTCAGCTGCCACTCCACGAGGTCGACGCCGGTGACGAGTTCGGTGACCGGGTGCTCCACCTGGAGGCGGGTGTTCATCTCCATGAAGCAGTACTGGCTGGCGTCACCCCCGGGGACGATGAACTCGACCGTCCCCGCGCCGACGTACCCGCACGAGCGCGCCGCCTGCACCGCCGCCTCGCCCATCGCCGCGCGCGCGGACGCGTCGAGGAAGACCGAGGGGGCCTCCTCGACGACCTTCTGGTGGCGCCGCTGGACGGAGCACTCGCGCTCGCCCAGGTGGACGACGTTGCCGTGGCCGTCCGCCAGCACCTGGATCTCGATGTGCCGGGGGCGGTCGATCCAGCGCTCGACCAGGAGCGTGTCGTCGCCGAAGGAGGCGCGGGCCTCGCGGCGGGCGGCGGCGATCTCGTCGTCCAGCGCGGCCATGTCGCGCACCAGGCGCATGCCCTTGCCGCCGCCGCCCGCGCTGGGCTTGAGCAGCACGGGGGCGCCCAGCGCGCGGGCCGCCTCGGCGAGTTCGGGGTCGCGCCCGCCCGGGACGACGGGCACGCCGGCCGCCTCGACGGTCTCCTTGGCGCGGATCTTGTCGCCCATCAGGGCGATCGCCTCGGCGGGCGGGCCGATGAACACGAGCCCCGCCTCGGCGCAGGCGCGCGCGAAGGAGGCGTTCTCCGCGAGGAAGCCGTATCCGGGGTGGACCGCTTGCGCGCCCGTGCGGGCGGCGGCCTCAAGGATGCGCTCCGCCGACAGGTAACTCTCCGACGCGGGCGCCGGGCCGATCCGTACGGCCGTGTCGGCCTCGCGGACGTGCCGCGCGTCCGCGTCGGCGTCGGAGTACACGGCGACCGAGCGGACGCCCAGGGCGCGGAGCGTGCGGATGACGCGGACGGCGATCTCGCCACGGTTGGAGACGAGGACGGTGTCGAACATGAGCCTCACATCCGGAAGACGCCGAACTGGGGGTTGCCCAGGGGCGCGTTGGCGCAGGCGGTCAGGGCCAGGCCGAGGACCTGGCGGGTCTCCAGGGGGTCGATCACTCCGTCGTCCCAGAGGCGGGCCGTCGCGTAGTACGCGCTGCCCTGTTGCTCGTACTGGGCGCGGATCGGCGCCTTGAAGGCGTCCTCGTCGGCGGCCTGCCATTCCTCGCCGCGCGCCTCCAGCTGGTCGCGCTTGACGGTCGCCAGGACCGAGGCGGCCTGTTCGCCGCCCATGACGGAGATCTTCGCGCCGGGCCACATCCACAGGAAGCGGGGGGAGTAGGCCCGGCCGCACATCGAGTAGTTGCCCGCGCCGTACGAGCCGCCGATCACGACCGTCAGCTTCGGGACGCGCGTGCACGCGACGGCCGTGACCATCTTCGCGCCGTGCTTCGCGATGCCGCCCGCCTCGTAGTCCTTGCCGACCATGAAGCCCGAGATGTTCTGGAGGAACAGCAGCGGGATGCCGCGCTGGTCGCACAGCTCGATGAAGTGGGCGCCCTTCTGGGCCGACTCGGAGAACAGGATGCCGTTGTTGGCGACGATGCCGACGGGGTGGCCGTGGATGTGCGCGAAGCCGGTGACCAGGGTCTGGCCGAACTCCGCCTTGAACTCCGCGAACCGCGAGCCGTCGGTGATGCGCGCGATGACCTCGCGGACGTCGTACGGGGTGCGCGGGTCCACCGGGACCGCGCCGTACAGGCCGTACGGGTCGACCTTCGGCTCGGCGGCCGGCTTCACCTCCCAGGGGAGCGGCCCGCGCGCGGGGAGGGTGGCGACGATGTTCCTGACGATGCGCAGCGCGTGCGCGTCGTCCTGCGCGAGGTGGTCCGTCACGCCCGACACGCGCGCGTGGACCTCGCCGCCGCCCAGCTCCTCCGCCGTGACGACCTCGCCCGTGGCCGCCTTCACCAGCGGGGGGCCGCCCAGGAAGATCGTCCCCTGACCGCGGACGATCACCGCCTCGTCGCTCATCGCGGGGACGTACGCGCCGCCCGCCGTGCACGAGCCCATCACCGCGGCGATCTGCGGGATGCCCGCGCCGGACATGCGGGCCTGGTTGTAGAAGATGCGGCCGAAGTGGTCGCGGTCCGGGAAGACCTCGTCCTGCATCGGGAGGAACGCGCCGCCCGAGTCCACCAGGTACACGCACGGGAGGCGGTTGTCGAGGGCGACCTCCTGCGCGCGCAGGTGCTTCTTCACGGTCATCGGGTAGTACGTCCCGCCCTTGACCGTGGCGTCGTTCGCGACGATCACGCACTCGCGCCCGCTCACGCGGCCGATGCCCGCGATGACGCCGGCCGCCGGGGCCTGGCCGTCGTACATCCCCTCGGCCGCGAGCGGGGCCAGCTCCAGGAACGGGGAACCGGGGTCCAGGAGGGTGTCCACGCGGTCGCGCGGGAGGAGCTTGCCGCGCGCCGTGTGCCGGGCGCGGGCCTTCTCGCCGCCGCCCAGGCGGGCCGCCGCGAGCTTGCCGCGCAGCTCCTCGGCGAGGGCCTGGTGGGCCGCCTCGTTCACCCGCCACGTTTCCGACGCCGGGTCTGCCGTGCTGGTCAGCACGGGTTCCTGCGCCATGTCGCGCTCCCCTCCGCAGTGATGGGCTGGAGTTAATGAGCGTTAACTCATGGCTCCATGTTAACGACCGCTAACAAGCCTGTCTAGAATCGATTTCATGGGCACCAGAACCGACGCTCCCACCCGGCGCGACCAGATCCTGAGAGAGGCCGCGCGGCTCTTCGCCGAGCGCGGGTTCCACGGCGTCGGCGTCGACGAGATAGGCGCGGCCGTCGGCATCAGCGGACCCGGGCTCTACCGGCACTTCGCGGGCAAGGACGCGATGCTCGCGGAGCTCCTCGTCGGCATCAGCGGGCAGCTCCTCACGGGCGCGCGCCGCCGCCTCCAGGAATCCACCGACGAGCCTCCCGCGCGCGTGCTGGACTCCCTCATCGAGGGCCACATCGACTTCGCCCTCGACGACCGGCCCCTCATCACCCTCCACGACCGCGAACTCGACCGCCTGCGCGACAGCGACCGCAAACTCGTCCGCCAGCTCCAGCGACAGTACGTCGAGCTGTGGGTGGGGGTCGTGCGCGAGGTGTACCCGGCCCTGCCCGAGCCCGCCGCGCGGTCCGCCGTCCACTCCGTCTTCGGGCTCCTGAACTCGACCCCGCACCTCGGGCGCGCGGGGTCGCTGCCGGGGCGGGGGGAGACGGCGCGGCTGCTGCACCGGATGGCTCGGGGGGCGTTCGGGGCGGCGGCGGAGGAGGGGTAGCGGGTCACTAGGGTGGCGGCCGTGGACTACGTGAGGATGCGTGCGATCGCCGAAGAGCTGGAGTCCCGCGCCGAGCGCTTCGAGGGGGGCTGGCGTGTCGAGGTCGGGGTGGCGGGTCCGGTACTGGCCATGACGTGCCGTCCGAAGCGTCACGGGGGGACTGTCCGCAGCATCCGCGAGCAGCTCGACAGGCAGCTGACTTTCACCCATCCGGGTCATGTCTGCGCGAACGGTCCTCATATCGAGGATCTGGCACTCGGCCGCCTGCGCCGACCTGACGCGGTCGTCATCCCGGAGCGTGTGCTCGACGAGGTCCATTCCGAGCCCTGCAATAGGCCGCTACACCCGCAAGGAGCAGTACACCTTCGGTGACCCCGTGCCGTTCGGCTCTTGGGCGGTGGACAGCTCTGGCTTCCGTCGGTACGGCAAGGCCGGGAACTAGCGGCGACTGGCGCGCGCGGGTGGGCAAGGTCACCCTGGACGGTGTGTCGTACTCGCCGGTATCTTGGGGTATGAGCAAGCGCTTAGACAGGTAGCGGGAGGTGGCGGCGTGCGCCGTACGGTGTTCAACGAGGATCACGAGGCGTTCCGGGAGACCCTTCGGGCGTTCATCGAGGCCGAGGTCGTGCCGGTGTACGACGAGTGGTTCGCCGCGGGGCAGGCGCCGCGCGAGTTCTACTACAAGCTTGCCGAGCTGGGCGTTTTCGGGATCCAGGTCGCCGAGGAGTACGGCGGCGCCGGCATCGACTCGTACAAGTTCGAGGCGATCATCTACGAGGAGACCGCGCGCGCGGGCGTGACGTTCGGCGGCTCCGGCGTGCACACGCTGCTGGGCCTGCCGTACGTGAAGCTGCTCGCCACCGACGAGCAGAAGAAGCGCTACCTCCCGAAGTTCGTCTCCGGCGAGGAGATGTGGGCCATCGCGATGACCGAGCCGGGCACCGGCTCCGACCTCGCCGGCATGAAGACCACCGCCAAGCTCTCCGAGGACGGCACGCACTACGTCCTCAACGGCGCCAAGACCTTCATCACCGGCGGCGTCCACGCCGACCGCATGATCGTCTGCGCCCGCACCTCCGCGCCGAGCGCCGAGGACCGCCGCCACGGCATCTCCCTCTTCGTCGTCGACACGAAGGCCGAGGGCTACTCCGTCGGCCGCAAGCTCGACAAGCTCGGCCTGAAGACCTCCGACACCGCCGAGCTGGCGTTCGTCGACGTCAAGGTCCCCGTCGAGGACCTCCTCGGCGAGGAGAACAAGGGCTTCTACTACCTCGGCCACAACCTCGCCTCCGAGCGCTGGGGCATCGCCTACGGCGCGTACGCGCAGGCGAAGGCCGCGATCCGGTTCGCCACGCAGTACGTCAAGGACCGCGTCGTCTTCGGCCAGCCGGTCGCCGCGTTCCAGAACACCAAGTTCGAACTCGCCGCCTGCCAGGCCGAGGTGGACGCCGCCGAGGCCGTCGTCGACCGCGCCACCGAGGCGCTCGACGCGGGCGAGCTGACCCCCGCCGAGGCCGCCTCGGCGAAGCTCTTCACCACCGAGGTCGCGCACCGCGTCATCGACCGCTGCCTCCAGCTGCACGGCGGCTACGGCTTCATGAACGAGTACCCCATCGCCCGCCTGTACGCGGACAACCGCGTCAACCGCATCTACGGCGGCACCAGCGAGATCATGAAGTCGATCATCGCCAAGAACATGGGCCTGTAAGACCGCTCGGTCCGAGCAGCGGGAACGGCCCCCGGCAACGACACATCACGAAACTAGGGGCCATGACCGAGGCACTCCACGACCTCCTCGATCTGCTCGACCTCGAACAGATCGAGGAGAACATCTTCCGCGGCCAGTCCCGCTCCGCCGTCGTCCCCCGGGTCTTCGGCGGGCAGGTCGCCGCCCAGGCGCTGGTCGCGGCGGGGCGCACGGTCCCGCCGGACCGGCTCGCGCACTCCCTGCACGCCTACTTCCTGCGCCCCGGCGACCCCGGCGCGCCGATCGTCTACACGGTCGAGCGCCTGCGCGACGGCCGCTCCTTCACGACCCGCCGCGCGGTCGCCGTCCAGCACGGCCGGCCGATCTTCGCCCTGTCGGCGTCCTTCCAGACGTACGAGGACGGCCTCGACCACCAGACCCCGATGCCGCCCGCGCCCGACCCGGAGACCCTGCCGACCAGCCATCAACGGCTGCGCGGGTACGCCCACTTGGCGCCCGAGGTCGTCGAGCGCTTCCTCGAAGCCCGCGAGGCGATCGACCTGCGGTACGTCGAGGAGCCGCCGTACGGTCAGTTCGGCGAGCCCCGTGAACCGCACTCCCAGGTCTGGTTCCGCACGAACGGCAAGCTGGCCGACGACCCGCTGCTGCACGTAGTACTCGCGACGTACGTCTCCGACATGACCCTCCTCGACTCCGTCCTGCTCGCGCACGGGCGCGGGGGGTGGGCCGTGGGGGACGTCGTCGGGGCCTCCCTGGACCACGCGATGTGGTTCCACCGGCCTTTCCGGGCCGACGAATGGCTCCTGTACGACCAGGAGTCGCCGTCAGCGCACGGGGGGCGGGGGCTCGGGCAGGCGCGGATCTACACGCAGGACGGGCAGCTCGCGATCTCGGTGATCCAGGAGGGCGTGGTCCGGGTCCCCCGGGAGGGTTAGCCGGGTACGACCTGAGAGCTACGGGTCATCTCAGCCCCGCCTCCGCCAGCAGGTACGCCACCATCGGGTCGTAGTGCCTGGGGCTGACCACGTGGTCGTCCAGCGGCACCGCCACCTGTACCGTCCCCTCCGACTCCGCGAGGAACAGGGCGGGGTCGTTGCAGTCGGCGTACCCCAGGGAGTCGATGCCGTGCTGCCCGGCGTACCCGGCCCAGCCGTGGTCGGCGACGACGAGGTCCGGCAGGTCGCGGGCGGTGCGTTCGAGGGCCGTGAGGATCTGCCGCATCGGCTCGCCGGAGTGCGTGTGCCACAGGGTCGCGCCGTGTTCGAGGACCGCGACGTCCGCGAACTGCATGACGTACCCCTCCTCCGTCTGGAGGCCGTCCGGGATCACCACGATGTCGCAGCCCGCCGTCCGCAGCGCGGCGGCGACCGTACGGTGCACGTCCAGCAGCCCGCCCGGATGCCCCGTCGCGAACAGCACCCGCTGGTGCCCGTCCGCCGCCTTGCGCAGCCGCGCCGCCATCCGGTCCAGCGCGTCGACCGTCAGCTCCGGGTCGATCGTGTCCTGCCCGTACCGGTACTCCGGATCGTCGTTCACCCCGACCCGCTCCGCCATCACCGCGAGCACGTCCTGCTCGTCCGCCCACCGGTCGCCCAGCTCCAGGCCGAGCCAGAAGTTCCGCACACCGTTGGCGAGTTGACGGTAGTGAGAGAGGTTGTTCTCGCGCGGCGTGGCCACCTGGCCCGCGATGCGGGTCTTCACCAGGTGGTCGACGAGCTCGGTGCGGGTGGGGATCCGGGGTATCGGCATACCCCCATTCTGGTGCAGACGCCTGTGCGCGTCAGCGCGGTTCCCGCCGCTGGGACGTGGGTCACGTCGTCGATCATGCCCCGCCGATCACGCCTCGCCGCCCGGCGGTTGCCTGAGCGCGAACCACAACTCCATCCGTACGTCCGGATCGTCCAGGTCGGTGCCCAGCAACGCCGCGCAGCGCGCGATGCGTTGGCGCACGGTGTTGCGGTGCACGCCGAGCGCCACCGCCGTACGGTCCCAACTCCCGTGCAGGGAGAGCCAGGTGCGCAGCGTCTCGGTCAGCGCCGGGTTCCCGGCGACCGGCGCGAGCAGCGTCCGCGCGTGCGCCTCGGCGTCCTGCGGGGAGATCAGCGCGGTGAGGGTGGTGCGGGCGGTGTGGCGGACGACGGGGACGCGGGTCGCCACCGCCCGCGCGAGCGCCCGCGCGGCCTGCGCGTCGGCGGTGGGCCAGTCGGCGGGGGTGACGGGGGCGCTCATACCCATGGACCAGCCGGGGTGGGGGGTAGGGGTGGGGTACGGGTCCTGGTCGGCGGGGAGGAGGAGGCGGACCAGGTCGGGGGTGAGGTCTACGAGGGGAGTACCCAGGGAGGAGGCGAGGGCGAGGGCGGCTCGGGGGTCCACGGGGGTGAGGGGTGAGGCGGGGTGCGGGTGCGGGTGGCTCTCGTGGGGGACGGGGGCGGCCGGGCGGTGGTCCGGGGTGGGGGAGTGGCGGCCGGGGCCGGTCGCCCGGTGGTGCGAGGGGCGGGCGTGCACGACGATCCAGCGGTCGGCGCCGAGGAGGGGAGCGACCTCGGTCGGGCTCGCGCCCAGGAGGAGGCGTACGAGGGACGTCGTACGGGTCGTCTCCGGGGTGCTCTGGCGCTCGTCCGTGAGGAGGGTGAGGAGGACGGCGGCGACGGAGGTGATGGTGTGGTCGGCGGGGGTGCGGTGCGGGGAGGCGACGGCGAGGGCGAAGGGGCGGCGGGGGGTGGCCGTCGTACCTGCGGGGCCTTTGCCGGTGAGCCCTTTGCCGGTGAGCCCTGTAGCCCCCGTGGTACCCAGGGCGTACGCCGCGAGGTGTACCCCTGTGGAGGGATCCGTATCGGTGGCCGTCGCCGAGGCGCGGGTCGTGACGAGGTGGGCCAGCGCGGCGAGCGAGGCGTCCACGCCTGTGCTGGAGGCCGGGCCCGCGCTGGGAGCCGGGCCCGTTCCCGAAGTCCCGCCCGCCTTGGCGGCCCCGCTCACCGTCCCCGCCGCCGCGACCTCCGCCCCCTCGGGGCCGAACAGCACCGCGCGCCCCCCGGTCCGCTGGGCCAGCTGACGCAGCACCGCCGGGACCGGGTCCGGCCGGGACGCCGCCGCCGCGAGGCTCTGCTGGGCCTCCGTCACCCGGCGCAGCTCCGAGGTACGGGCCCGCTCCATCAACTGCCACACCGCGCGGGCGACCGCCGCGAACGTCGTCCGCTCGGGTACCTCGATCAGCGGCAACCCGTACGACTCGCAGGCGGCGACCAGGGCGCGGGGGACGGTGTCGTGCACGGGGGCGACCCCGAACCCGAGAGCTACGCCGCCCGCGGCGATCACTCTGGAGACGTAGTCGTCGAAGTACGTCCCCGAGCCGGTGGCCTCCGGGATGTGGACGCCCGCCGTGAGGAGCAGCTCCCCTCCCAGGAGGTACGGGTAGGGGTCGGCCATCTCGGAGGTGAGGGCGCCGTACAGGACGGTGCCCGGGTCCGAGGGGCCGGCGATCTGCCGCAGGGCGAGGTCCTCGCGGGTGAGGAGCGCGGCGAGGGGGACGGGCGGGGTGGGAGGGACGGCCGGGGGAGCGGTGGAGAGTGCCGGCGGGGGCGGCGGTGGGGTCGATGGTTCGCCATGCATGTGCGTTTCCTCCATCCCGTACCGCGAGGGTGTGGGAAACGTACACTTCGCAGTCTCTTTCCGGCCACCTAATGTCGGAGTCCGTCACCCGCACGGCGACAACGAGCGCCTCCGCGCGCAGCCAGAGTGAGGGATTCCATGGCCGTCGACTACACCGTGATCGTCGTCTACCTGGCCGGGATGCTGGCCATGGGCTGGTGGGGCATGCGCCGGGCCCGTTCGAAGAGCGAGTTCCTGGTGGCGGGCCGCCGGCTGGGGCCCGCGATGTACTCGGGGACGATGGCGGCGATCGTCCTCGGCGGCGCGTCCACCATCGGCGGCGTAGGTCTGGGGTATCAGTACGGCCTGTCCGGCGCGTGGATGGTCTTCACGATCGGCCTCGGTCTGCTCGCCCTGAGCGTCCTCTTCTCCGCGCGGATCGCCCGCCTCAAGGTGTACACCGTCTCCGAGATGCTCGACCTGAGGTACGGGGGTGGCGGAGCGGGCGTCATCTCGGGGGTGGTCATGTGGGCCTACACCCTGATGCTGGCGGTGACCTCGACCATCGCGTACGCCACCATCTTCGACGTCCTCTTCGACATGAACCGCACCCTCGCGATCGTCCTCGGCGGTTCGATCGTCGTCGCCTACTCCACCCTCGGCGGGATGTGGTCGATCACCCTCACGGACATGGTGCAGTTCGTCGTCAAGACCGTCGGCGTCCTGCTCCTGCTGCTGCCGATCGCGGTCGTCAAGGCGGGCGGATTCGGCGCCATGCGCGACGAGTTGCCCACCTCGTACTTCGACCCGCTGGGCATCGGCGGCGAGACGATCTTCACCTACGTCCTGATCTACACGTTCGGCATGCTCATCGGCCAGGACATTTGGCAAAGGGTGTTCACGGCCCGCAGCGACCGCACCGCCAAGTGGGGCGGCACGGTGGCGGGTTCGTACTGCCTCGCGTACGCCCTCGCGGGCGCCGTCATCGGTACGGCGGCCAAAGTCCTGTACCCGGACCTGGGTTCGGCGGACGACGCCTTCGCGACGATCGTGAAGGACGAACTCCCCGTCGGGGTACGCGGCTTGGTGCTGGCGGCGGCGCTCGCGGCGGTCATGTCGACGTCGTCCGGCGCGCTCATCGCCTGCGCGACGGTCGCCAACAACGACATCTGGGCGCGACTGCGCGGCAGGTCCGGCGGAGACGGGAGCGGCGACGAGGTCCGCGACAACCGGCGGTTCATCCTGGTCATGGGCATCGCGGTGATCGGTACGGCCGTCGCGTTGAACAACGTCGTCGAGGCGCTCACCGTCGCCTACAACCTCCTCGTCGGCGGCCTCCTCGTGCCCATCCTCGGCGGACTGCTGTGGAAGCGGGGCACCGTGCACGGCGCGCTCGCCTCGGTCGTGGTCGGCGGCGGCTCGGTCGTCGGACTGATGGCGGCGTACGGCATCCTCGCCAACGAGCCCGTGTACTACGGCCTTTCGGCGTCCCTCGTCGCGTACGTCGCCGTCTCGCTGGCGACCGAGCCGACCGACGCGGCCGTCCTCGCCGCCTGGCGCGAGCGACTCGCCGGGCGCACCCCAGAACTGACGGAACATCAGCTCCGTACGGCGGCGACCTCGTCGTAGGAGACAGTGCAGGACACGCCAACCGGCGTGAGGAAGAAGGCAGTTGAGCATGACCGAGTACGAGACGCCCCGTGGCCCCGTCGACTCCTCCCGCATCCCCCGCTACGCCGGACCCGCGACGTTCGCGCGGCTGCCGAGGATCGACGAGGTCGGCGGGCAGGCCGACGTCGCCGTCGTGGGCGTGCCGTTCGACTCCGGCGTCTCGTACCGGCCGGGGGCGCGGTTCGGCGGGAACGCGGTCCGGGAGGCGTCGCGCCTGCTGCGGCCGTACAACCCGGCGCAGGACGCCTCGCCGTTCGCGCTCGCGCAGGTCGCGGACGCCGGGGACATCGCCGTGAACCCGTTCGACATCAACGAGGCCGTCGAGACGGTCGAGGCAGCCGCCGACCAACTCCTGTACGGCGGCGCCCGGTTGATGACCCTCGGCGGCGACCACACCATCGCGCTGCCCCTGCTGCGGGCGGTCGCCAAGCAGCACGGGCCGGTCGCCCTGCTGCACTTCGACGCCCATCTCGACACCTGGGACACCTACTTCGGGGCCGAGTACACGCACGGCACCCCGTTCCGGCGCGCGGTCGAGGAGGGCATCCTCGACACCTCGGCGCTCTCGCACGTCGGCACCCGGGGCCCTCTCTACGGCAAGCAGGACCTCACCGACGACGAGAAGATGGGCTTCGGGATCGTCACCTCCGCCGACGTCATGCGGCGCGGCGTCGACGAGGTCGCCGACCAGCTCCGCCAGCGGGTGGGCAACCGGCCCCTGTACATCTCGATCGACATCGACTGCCTCGACCCCGCGTACGCCCCTGGTACGGGGACCCCCGAGGCCGGAGGTATGACGTCCCGCGAGCTGCTGGAGATTCTGCGCGGCCTGTCCGGGTGCAACCTCGTTTCCGCCGATGTGGTAGAGGTTGCTCCGGCTTACGACCACGCCGAGATCACCTCCGTCGCCGCCTCCCACACGGCGTACGAGCTGGTCACCCTCATGTCCCGCCAGATTGCCGAGGCCCGCGCACAGTGACTCACGACCATGACCTCGTCCTCCGTCCCACGGCGGCCCAGACCGAGGCCGCGCTGAACCCGCCCGCCGGGCGGATCGGCGGGGACCTGGTCGTGGAAACCCTGTACAGCCTGGGAGCTACGACCGTCTTCGGGCTGCCCGGCCAGCACGCGCTCGGCATGTTCGACGCGCTGCGCCGCTCCCCTCTCAGGTATGTCGGTCTCAGGGTGGAGAACAACGCGGGCTTCGCGGCCGACGCGTACGGCCGGGTCACGGGTGAGGCGGCGCCGCTGCTGCTGTCCACCGGGCCCGGCGCGCTGACCTCGCTCGCCGCGCTCCAGGAGGCGGCTGCCGCCTCGGCGCCGGTGCTCGCGATCTGTAGTCAGGTCCCGGCCGCCGGGCTGGGCGGCGGGCGCCACGGCCACCTCCACGAACTCCCGGACCAGGCGGCCTCGTTCAGGGGTGTCGTGAAGTCCGTCCACACCGTCCGTACGCAGTCGCAGATCCCCTCCGCGATCGCGGAGGCGTGGCGCTCGGCGCTGTCCGCGCCGCACGGGCCGGTGTGGGTGGAGATCCCGCAGGACGTGCTCCTCGCACCGGCCGCGATCCCCGTCGTGACCGGCGTCGACGCGACCCCGGAGGAGCTGGCGCCCCGGCCCGAACTCACCGCCGTCGCCGCCGACTTGCTCTCCCGCGCCGAGCGTCCGGTGATCGTCGCGGGCGGCGGGGTGGTCCGCGCGGACGCCTCCGGCAAGCTGCGGAAGCTGGCCGAGCGGCTCTCCGCGCCCGTCGTGACGACGTACGGCGGGAAGGGGGCGTTCCCCTGGACCCACCCGCTGTCGCTCCAGTCGTGGATGGAGGACCGGCACACCACCGAACTCCTCGAAGACGCCGACGTGTTGCTCGTCCTCGGCTCCGGGCTCGGTGAACTCTCCTCCAACTACCACACGTTCAGGCCGCGCGGCCGGGTGATCCAGGTCGAGGCGGATCTCGGCAAGCTGGAGTCCAACCATCCCGCGCTCGGCATCCACGCGGACGCCCGGCTCGCGGTGCAGGCGCTGCTGGAGACCGTCACCGACCGGGCCGACGAGCAAGCGCCGGTGCGGGTACGGGAGTTGCTGGACAAGGTGGGGGAGCGGCTCGCCGGTCAGCAACTCGACCTGGAACAAGGGGTGCTGGCGGCTGTGCGGCGTGCGCTGCCCAAGGGGGCCGCGTCGTTCTGGGACATGACCATCCTGGGGTACTGGGCGTGGGCCGGGTTCGACGCCGGGGCGCCCAACCTCATGCATTCCGCCCAGGGCGCCGGGGGGTTGGGGTACGCGTTCCCCGCGGCGCTGGGCGCTGCCGCCGCCGATCCGACCCGGCCCGTCCTCGCCGTGTCCGGGGACGGGGGCGCGCTGTACTCCGTCGCCGAACTGGCCACGGCCCGGCAGTACGGGTTCGACGTGACCTGGCTCGTCGTCGACGACGGAGGGTACGGCATCCTGCGGGAGTACATGACCGACGCGTTCGGCGAGGCCACCGGGACCGAGCTGGTCCGGCCCGACTTCGTGGCCCTGGCCGAGTCGTTCGGGGTGCCGGGGGTGCTGAGCTCGGTGGAGACGCTGGCGGAGGACCTCGCCAAGTCCCTTGCGGAGCCCGGCCCTTCGGTGGTCGTCCTGCCGGCGGTGCTGCGGATGTTCGCGCCGACGCACCTGGAGTGAGGGCGGCCCCGGAGTCGCCCTCACCCCACGGGGGTCAGCCCACCCAGCGGCACGAGTGGACGTCGAAGATCCGGATCGCGCCGGCCGGGCTCGACGGGACCGTCGTCCGGCACTGGGTCCCGGCGGCGGCGGAGCAGTTGGGGTCGCTGGTGAAGACGAGCGTCGTGATCGTGCCGCCGACCGGGTCGGTCCAGCGGTTGTTGGCCTGGACGCAGACGCCCCGCGCGGTCGGCGAGGAGACGTACGCGGACTTCGCCTGGACCCGGGAGACGCCGGTGAGCTGCCAGGTCGTGGTCTCGGCGGCGGACGCGATGGGCGAGGTGGCCAGGACGGTGGCGGTGGCGAGGAGCGCCGAACCGGCGAGGGTGGCGAGACGGGTACGCATGGGTGAACTCCGGTTTCCGTGGGGGGAATTGACGATCATGCTAGGAGCGGGCCATGGGCGCCGTATGCCTTCTGTGGCCCCCCTGGGGCGACTTCGGCTTGATCGTTCACGCCGGATGGCCGGTTCTGTAGGGGTTTCTCAGGGTTTTCCGATGTGCCTCTGATGTTTCTGATTTCTGAGGGAGGTTGGCTCTTTCGGGTGTTCCGCTCTGTCGGTGCGGCATGTCACTGTGGGTGCACGGAGAGTTACTTTCGGCTTACGTGGTGAGGAGAACGGCATGGTGCAGGGCGAGGCCGGTGCGGCGGGTGTCCCGGAGGCGGAAGGTGAACGCCTGCGGCGTTCCGGCGCGTTCCTCGTCGACGAGGCGCTCGGCTTCCTCCAGCCCGCGGCCCTGCGCGCGGCGGCCGAGACCGGCGTCGCCGACCACCTCGCCGAAGGCCCCCGCACCCCGGCCCAACTCGCCGTCGCCACGGGCGCGGACGAGCGCGGGCTCTACCGCGTGCTGAGGCTCCTCGCGACCCGCGGCGTCGTCGAGGAGGACGCGCTCGGGGCGTTCACCCTCACCGAGGCCGGGCAGGCGCTCCGCAGCGACGTGCCGGGTTCCGTGCGGGCGGCCGTACTCATGATCACCGATCAGAGCATGTGGCAGCCCGCGGGGGAGCTGGCCCGCTGCCTCACCGGCCAAGTCACCGCGTTCGACGCGATGTTCGGGATGCCGTTCTTCGACTACTTCGCGCAGGACGAGCGTACGGCCGCCGTCTTCCACGTCGGGATGGCCGCGATGTCCGACCCCGAGAACGCGGTCATCGCCGCCGCGTACGACTTCCCGGCGAGCGGTACGGTCGTCGACGTCGGCGGCGGGCACGGCGGCCTGCTCCAGGAGACGCTGCGTCAGAACCCCGGCCTGGAGGGCGTGTTGTACGACCGCGCCCATGTCCTCGCGGGCCACCGCCTGGCCGGCGACAAGACCATCGCCGACCGCTGGAGCCTGGCGGACGGCGACTTCTTCACCGCCGTCCCCCCTGGCGACGTCATCATGATGAAGCGCATCACCCACGACTGGGACGACGACCGCTGCGTAACTCTCCTGCGCCACTGCCGGAACTCCCTCAACCCCGGCGGCAAGGTCCTCGTCCTCGACGCCGTCGTCCCACCCGGCAACGCACCCCACCAGTCCAAGACCCTCGACCTCATGATGATGGCGTCCCTGGGCGGCCGTGAGCGTACGGCCTCCGACTTCGCGGCCCTGTTCGAGGCGGCGGGGCTGAAGTTGAGCCGGGTGAATCCCACCGAGTCGGTGCTGTCGGTGGTGGAGGCGGTGGCCGCGGACGAGTGACTCAGCCGCCGTGCTGGCGGACCAGGCACAGGGGATGGCCCGCCGGGTCCGCGAAGACGCGCCAACTCCGGTCCGGGGAACCCGCGTCGAGGAGCTTCGCGCCCAGGGCGAGGAGTTGGGACTGGGCCTCGTCCAAGTCCCGTACGCCGAAGTCCAGATGGAACTGTTGGGGGCGGGTCGGGTCCGGCCAGGTCGGCGGGCGGTGGTCCGGGACCTGCTGGAAGCACAGGACCAGGCCCGATGGGGTGTGGAGGGTGGACCAGGACGCGTGCAGGGACCAGCGGGGGTCCGGCCGGTTGATCTCGCCGCCCAGCAACTCGTGGTAGAAGGCGGCCAGTTCGGCGGGGTCGGGGCAGTCCAGGACCACGCACTGGAGGTCGGCGATCATGAGGGGAGTCTAGGGTCGGTCGAACCAGAAGAAGAGGGTGTCCGCCGGTGAGTCGGGGCGCCAGTCGTTCAGTTCGAAGCGGAACGCCTCGGTGAAGCGGCGGACCGTGTCCTGGCAGTCAGGGTGGACGCGGTCCAGGACGGCGGTGTACGCCGTCGCCGCCCGGGCGGCGCGCTGGAGGGAGAGGGTGCCCATGCGGGGGTGGACGCCGCCCGGGTGGGGGAGGGGCAGCGGCGGGCCGGAGAACAGGAACGTCTCGGGGAGGAGCGCCGGCGTGATGCCGTTGCGGGCGAGGTCGTTGGAGACCGTCTGGAACCAGGACATCCGGCGCCAGCTGCCCAGGTCGGTGGTGTACGAGAAACAGGACGTCACGACCTCGTGGAAGGCGTGGGCGTACGCGGGGCACACGGTCCTCGACGGGGTGCCGTCGATCAGTTCCTCCAGCGCCCGGATCACCGGTACGTCGTAGTGCACCCCCTGGCTCTCAAGTCTGACGTCCAGCGCCTTGCAGCGCTCCCGCACCCTGCCGAGGTGCTCCTCCTGCGCGGGCGTCCGCTCCACCGCCGTCAGCAGCCGCACCACCTGCCGCATGTCCCCCGTACTCATCTCCAGGGCGTAGCTCACCGTCGTCCTTCCCCTCCCGCTCGACCGCTCGCCCCATGATCCGTTGTGCGGCTGTGGAAGGCCAACTCCCTTGCTTGGAAAGGGAGTCGGGGATTTCTGGCGGGGTGCGTGGATCTTGTGCGCGCGCTGTGGGAACGGTGTCGTACCGGCGGGACGACGACGCGGGCGCTCCCCGGTCCAGGGGAACGCCCGCGCCGCCGAAGGCAGTTGCTACCAGATCGCCTCGACCCACTCCGGGTGGTCGATGAACGGGTTGCGGTTGTGCTGGTACGTGTCGTAGATGACCTGGTTGCGGCGCTCCTCGAAGGCGCTCGGCGGGTCCTGCTCGTTCCACGCCTTCAGGACGGAGAGCTTGCCGATGTACGGGTTGCTGCCGTTGTTGACCTTCTCGTTCGGCTCCAGGTCGGCGAAGCCGTCGCCGCCGTCGTACCGCACGGCCATGTAGAGGATCATGCGGGCGACGTCGCCCTTGTCCGCGGCGCGCGGCTCGAAGGAGTCCGAATCGACCTTGCTGCCACCGCCGCCCGTGACCGCGCTGCCGCCGTTGTCGAAGTCCAGGTTCCCCCGGATGCTGTTGATCTGGACGTCCGCCGGGCGCAGGTGGTGCAGGTCCGTGCCGGGGCCGGTCACCTCGCCGAAGTCGCCGTGCGACTTGGCCCACACGTGCTCGCGGTTCCAGTCGCCGACGTCCCCGCCGTTGAGCGACTTGCCGCGCGAGGCGCCGCTGTAGAGCAGGATCACGTTGTTGCTGTTGTTCGGGTCCTGGTCCGTCGCCTTCAGCGCGTTCCACACCGCCGAGTAGGAGATCTTCGTCTGGCTGCTGATGATCGTGTGCAGCGAGGACTTGAGGCTCGCCCCCGTCTTGCCGACCGCGTTCTTGTAGTACGTCGAGTCGTACGCCGTGGTCGTGGCGGAGGCCGGGGTCGCCGTCACCGCGGGAACGGCGAGGCCCACCAGGACCGCTGCGGTCGTCAGCGCCACCGGCTTCCAGCGGCGGCGTATGCGTGTCGCCAGCATAAGGAGTGTCCTGTCTACGCGTGTTGAGTGGGGGGCAACAGGGGGAGCGTGACATGGACATGAGGTCATGTAAATGAATCCGGCATGTCTGTTCGGTGTCAAGAAACGGCAAATCGGGGGTGATCTACGCGAGTTGACCTCGCGGGGGAGCGAAACGGCCCTCAACCCGGGTGGGTTGGGGGCCGTCCGTGGTGCGGGTGAGGGTCAGCTCACGTCCGAGGGGTCCAGTCGGTAGATCGTCGACTGGTTGGAGGCGGAGGCGGAGGCGGAGGCGGACGTGGATGCGGATGTGCTCTTGCTGTATGCGCTCTCCTTCACCGCCGTCGCGTTCTTCTGGACCCACTCCGTGACCTCGGAGCTGACGTTCGAGCCGCCGCCGGGGCCGCCGCCCATGCCGCCGCCGATCTGGATGTAGTGCAGTTCGCCCTTCGCGACCAGTTCTTTCAGCTTGGTGAGCGTCATCGCCTTGTCGCTGCCGGACCAGCCCCACATGGAGATCACCGGCTCGCCGCTGCTGAGGATCAGCTGGGCCGCGCTCTGTGAACTCGACACCGCCAGCAGCCACTTGGCGCTGTCCTGGTGCTTCTTCAGGTAGGCGGTCAGCTCGCTGTTCGCGCCGCCCATGCCCAGGCCGCCGCCCATGCCGCCACCGCCGGGGGCGCCGCCGGTCATGCCGCCGGGGCCGCCTTGGGTGCCGCCGGCCTCGGTGCCGCCTTCGGTGCCGGAGCCGGCGGTGCCCTCGGTGGAGCCGGTGCCGCCGGGCGGCGTACCCGTCTCGCCGGTGCCTCCGGGCAGCTCGCCGTACCCGCCGCCGGGCGTCATCCGACCGCCGCCCTGAGCGTCCTGCCCCTGACCCCCCTGACCCTGGCCGCCCCGAGCCCCCTGGCCACCGGGGAAGCCACCCCGCCCACCCCCCGTACCACCCCTACCGGGACCCCCGCCGAAGCCGCCGCTCCCGGTGGTCGGACCGGCCGTGGGGTTAGTACCCCCCATACCTCCGCCGGACCCCGACGGCACCGACCACGCGTACGCCGCGGGCCCCGCGACCGCCGCGACGACCGCTGCCGCGACGGACGCCGCCAGCAGCCGTACCCGGTTCCCGGACCGGAAGACGATCAGCCCGACGACGGCCGCGGCCATCAGCACACCGACCGCCGGCCACAGCCAGGTGTTCCACCCGGA
The DNA here is from genome assembly GCF_033794345.1 of Streptomyces niveiscabiei. Taxonomy (NCBI): domain Bacteria; kingdom Bacillati; phylum Actinomycetota; class Actinomycetes; order Kitasatosporales; family Streptomycetaceae; genus Streptomyces; species Streptomyces niveiscabiei. The sequence goes on along the minus strand of NZ_JARAYJ010000012.1, from coordinate 136,685 downwards.
GGCGCGCCGCAGCAGGACGACGGACCAGAGAGCGGTTGCCGCGAGGGCGGCGGGCAGGACCCACACCCACCGCCGGTCCGTACGGAACGCGCGCAGCAGCATCGCGCCGCCGCCCCCGCACAGCGCCGCGATTCCGGGGGCCATGGCGGTGGTGTAGTACGGGTGCATCGTGCCCTCGGCCATGCTGAACGTGAGGAAGTGCAGGCCCAGCCAGCCGCCCCAGACCAGGACGGCGGCGCGGGTGAGGTCGGTGCGCGGGGCACGGCCGCAGAGGACGACGGCGCCGATGAAAGCGATTGCCGCGAAGGGCAGCAGCCAGGAGATCTGCCCGCCGAGGACGTCGTTGAACATCCGGCCGAGACCGGCGGTGCCGGAGAAGCCGCCGCCTCCGCCGCCCCCGCCTCCGCCACCCATGTTGCCGTCGCCGCCGAGGACCCGGCCGAGGCCGTTGTAGCCCATGATCAGGTTCCAGGCGGAACCGTCCGTCGAACCTCCGATGTAGGGCCGCTCATCCTCAGGTACTACGGACACGGCAGCCGCCCACCAGAAGGAGGAAACCGCGAGTACTACACCCGCGAGCAGCAGGTTGACGATCCGCTTCACCAGCTTCGGCCTGGCCGCGTAGAGGTAGACGGCGAAGACGGCCGGCAGCGCGATGTAGCCCTGGAGCATCTTGGTGTTGAAGGCGAGCCCGAAGCACGCGGCCGACCCGAGCAGCGGCAGCAGCCTGCCGCTGTGCACGGCGCGCAGCGCGAGGGCCGCGCCGCCCGCCATCAGGAACACCAGCAGCGTGTCGGGGTTGTTGTCGCGGTTGATGGCGACGGTGATCGGGGTCAGCGCCAGGACCAGCGCGGCGACGGCCGCCGCGCCGTGCCCCCACACCCGCTTCACGGACGCGTGCAGGATCCAGATCGTGCCGAGCGCGACCAGCACCATCGGCAGCATCATCTGCCAGGTGCCGAAGCCGAAGAGGCGGCAGGACAGGCCCATCACCATCAGCGCGAACGGTGGCTTGTCGACGGTCAGGAAGTTCCCGGCGTCCAACGAGCCGAAGAACCACGCCTTCCAGCTCTCCGTACCGCTCAACACCGCAGCGCTGTAGAAGCTGTTGAGGCTCGAACCGGAGAGGTTCCAGGAGTAGAGGACCGCCGCCAGGACCAGGATCGCGAGCAGCGCGGGCAGCGACCAGCGCGGCGCCTCTCGGGGTACGTCGCCCGCCGCGGGCTCGGGCGGTGGCCGGTCGGGGGACGCGGACGGCTCGGTCGTACGGTGCTGGGGATCGGTGGCAGAGGTCACCCGAGCATGGTGCGAACCCCGTGTTGGCGACCGCTGTGCCGGAGCTGGCCGTCACCTGTGAATGCGCACGGGGCGCGGTGACGCGCTGTGCAACCGTTGCCCAATCGTGCTCACGGTCGTACAACCATTCGCTCGAACCTGTGAGTCAACTGAGGCATGACTCCATCTACTTCGAGACGTGCTAGAGCGGCGGCGGTCGCCGCCCTCGGCACCGGCCTCCTCATAACCGCCGCCGTCCCGGCCTCGGCAGCCGCGCCCGCCGTGAGCTGTACGTCGTCCAAGGCGGCCCTCGCGACCAAACTCAAGAAGGACATCACCGCGGCGGTCGCCTCCCGCAAGGGCACGGTCGCCGTCGGCGTCTACGACCGTACGACCAACACGAACTGCACGCTGCGGGCGTCGTCGGCGTACGACTCGGCGAGCGTCGTCAAGGTGACCGTCCTCTCGACGCTCCTGTGGGACGCGCAGAAGGCGAAGCGGTCCCTCACCGCGCGCGAGAAGTCCCTCGCGACCGCGATGATCACCAAGTCGGACAACGCCTCCACGAGCACCCTGTGGAAGCAGCTCGGCGTCACCAAGGTGAAGAACTTCCTCAAGGCCGCCGCGATGACCCAGACGAAGCCGGGTGCGAACGGCTACTGGGGCCTCACGCAGATCACGGTCACCGACGAGCAGAAGCTGCTCAAGCTGCTGCACGCGAAGAACGCCGTCCTCACCGACGCGTCGCGTTCGTACGCCAACGGCCTGATGAGCAAGGTGGTTTCGTCCCAGCGCTGGGGAACTCCCTACGGCGCTCCGGCCGGTGTCGCCGTCCGCGTCAAGAACGGCTGGCTCCAGCGGGCCACCAACGGCTGGCGTGTGCACAGCGTCGGCACGTTCACCGGCGGCGGGCACGACTACACGATCACCGTGCTCACGCACGGCAACAGCACGATGAACTACGGGATCGCGACGATCCAGGGCGTGGCGAAGGCCGTCCACGCGGATCTCAAGGCGTCCTGACCCGCGACCGGTACCCGGCCTCCCCGCGGCCGGGCTTCCCGGGGCCCGTGGCACGGCAGTCGGGGCGCGGCGGCGTTCACGGCACGGCGTCCGTGGCGCGGCGTTCTTCTCGTGGACACCCGCGCGTCCTACCGTGCCGTCCATGCGCCTGAGAACCGTACTCGCCACCCTCACCGCCGGCCTGGCGGCGGCCACCACGCTCACCGCCGCAGGGCCCGCCACCGCCAACTCGCCCGCGAACCACGCCTGTTCGCCCGCCGTGACCATCGACGGCTTCTCCGACTCCCTCGACAAGACGTCGTACGACGGGACCTTCACCGGCAACTTCTCCGCCCTCGCCCTCGACCCGGACGGCACGCTCGCCGCGCTCTCCGACCGGTCGGCCCTCTTCTCGCTAGACCGGCGAACTCTCCAGCCCCGCAAGGTCGTTCAGCTCGCGGACGAGAAGGGCGCCGCTCTCGACTCGGAGGGTCTTGTCATCGACCGGGACGGCACCCGGCTGATCACCTCCGAGACCGAGCCGTCGGTACGCCGCTACGACCGGGACGGCCGTATCCTCGGCCGGCTCCCCGTCCCCGCCTCGCTCCAGGTCGCGCCGGCCGGGCGGGCCGTGTCCAACGGCACGTTCGAGGGCCTGAGTTGGGCGGACGGCGGCCGTACGCTGCTGGCGTCCATGGAGTACGCGCTGGCCGGGGACGCCGCCGGGACCGTCCGGTTCCAGACCTGGAAGCGGCACGGGAAGGGGTTCGCGCTCGGCGCGCAGTACGCCTACCGTGCGGACGCCGGGCTCGGCGTCCCCGAGGTGCAGGCGCTGCCCGGCGGCCAACTCCTCGTCCTGGAGCGGGGGTTCACCGCTGGCGTCGGCAACACGGTCCGCCTCTACCTCGCCGACCCGCGCCGCGCGAGCGACACGCGGGACGTCGAGTACCTCACGGGCCGGCCCGAGGTGCGGGTCATCCGCAAGACGCTCCTCGCCGACATCGCCGACTGCCCGAGCCTCGGCGCCACCGCGAAGCAGCCCCAGCCCAACCCCCTGCTCGACAACATCGAGGGCATGACGGTCACCGGCCGCTCCGGCGACCGGCTGCGGGTGACGCTGGTCAGCGACGACAACCAGAACGCCGTACAGACGACCCGCTTCTACTTCCTGCGGGTACGGACGCACTGACGATCACGGGTGGTCACGCAGAGTCGCGATATTGCCCGTATTTGTTGCGGAGGGATGAAATCCGCTTCCGTCCGTGTTGGTGCCTTCCGGGAGAGTATCGGTTTCTTGCAGGAGGGCACCGCGTGGCAGCGCAACGGGGATGGGCACGACGGCTGGCGGGGTACGCCTGGCGGTATCCGAAGGACACGCTCCTGGCCCTCGGCTCCTCCCTCGGAGGTATGGCGGTCATGGCCGTCGTCCCGCTGATCACGAAGGTGATCATCGACGACGTCATCGGTGACCGCTCCCGCGCGATGGCCCCCTGGGCGGGCGCCCTCATCGGGGCAGCTCTCGTGGTGTACGTGATGACGTACATCCGCAGGTACTACGGGGGCCGCCTCGCCCTCGACGTGCAGCACGACCTGCGCACCGAGATGTACGGGACGATCACCAGGCTGGACGGCCGCCGCCAGGACGAGCTGTCCACCGGGCAGGTCGTCGGCCGCGCCACCAGCGACCTCCAGCTCATCCAGGGTCTCCTCTTCATGCTGCCGATGACGATCGGCAACATCGCCCTGTTCGTGATCTCCCTCGTCGTCATGGCCTGGCTGTCGATCCCGCTCACCCTGGTGGCTCTCGCGGTGGGCCCCGCACTGATCTGGATAGCCAACCTGAGTCGTAACCGGCTACACCCGGCGACCTGGTACGCGCAGGCGCAGGCCGCCGCCGTCGCCGGAGTCGTCGACGGCGCCGTGAGCGGCGTACGCGTGGTGAAGGGGTTCGGGCAGGAGGACCAGGAGACCGGGAAGCTCCGCGAGGTCGGCCGCCGCCTGTTCGCCGGGCGGCTGCGCACGATCCGCCTCAACTCCCTCTACACGCCCGCCCTCCAGTCCGTCCCCGCGCTCGGCCAGGTCGCGATGCTGGCCCTCGGCGGCTGGCTCGCCGTACGCGGCAGCATCACCCTCGGCACGTTCGTCGCGTTCTCCACCTACCTCGCCCAGCTCGTGGGCCCCGTCAAGATGCTGGCGCTGGTCCTCACCGTCGGCCAGCAGGCCCGCGCGGGCACCGAACGCGTCCTCGAACTCATCGACACCGAACCGACGATGACCGAGGGCACCAAGCAACTGCCCGCCGACGCCCCGGCCACCGTCGAGTTCGACGACGTCTCCTTCGGCTACGACGACGACCGCCCCGTCCTGTCCGGCCTCAGCTTCGAGATCCACCCCGGTGAGACCCTCGCCGTCGTCGGCGCCTCCGGCTCCGGCAAGTCCACCCTGTCCCTGCTGATGCCCCGGTTCTACGACGTCACCCACGGCGCCGTCCTGATCGGCGGCCACGACGTCCGCGAGCTGACGTACGACTCCCTGCGTACCGCCATAGGACTAGTACCCGAGGACTCCTTCCTCTTCTCCGAGACCGTCCGCTACAACATCGCCTACGGCCGCCCCGACGCCACCGACGCCGAGATCGAGGCCGCCGCCCGCGCCGCCCAGGCCCACGACTTCATCACCGAGCTACCTCTCGGGTACGACACGAAGGTCGGCGAACACGGCCTCACCCTCTCCGGCGGCCAGCGCCAGCGCGTCGCCCTCGCCCGCGCCATCCTCACCGACCCCCGCCTCCTCATCCTCGACGACGCCACCTCCGCCATCGACGCCCGCGTCGAGCACGAGATCCACGAGGCCCTCAAGGAGGTCATGCAGGGCCGTACGACCCTGCTGATCGCGCACCGCCGCTCGACCCTCAACCTCGCCGACCGCATCGCCGTCCTGGACGCCGGACGCCTCGCCGACATCGGCACCCACGCCGAGCTGGAACGCCGATCCCCGCTCTACCGGCGCCTGTTGACCGACCCCGACGGCCTCGGCGGCGTCAGCCCCGGCCACGCCACGCCCGTCCAGCCCGCCGAGGACACGACCGTACGCGACGAGCTGGACGCCGAGTTCGACGCCGAGCGCGGCATCACCCCGAGGCTCTGGGCGGGGGAGCGCCCGGCCCGCGACACGGCCCTGACCGGCACCCCCTCGACCCCCGAACTCCTCGCCCAGGTCGAGGCGTTGCCCCCGGCGACCGACACCCCCGGCATCGACGAGGCGCGCGCGGTCACCCCCGAGGAGTCGTACGGGCTGCGGCGGCTGCTGCGCGGATTCCGTACGCCGCTGCTGATCAGCCTCGGCCTCGTCGCCGTCGACGCGGGCGTCGGGCTCCTGCTGCCCGTCCTCATCCGGCACGGCATCGACAGCGGCGTCACCGAGGCCGCCCTCGGCGCGGTGTGGGCGGCCTCGCTCCTCGCCCTGCTCGCCGTCCTCGTGCAGTGGGCCGCGCAGATCGGCGAGACCCGGATGACCGGCCGGACCGGTGAACGCGTCCTCTACACGCTGCGGCTGAAGATCTTCGCCCAGCTCCAGCGGCTCGGACTCGACTACTACGAACGGGAGTTGACCGGCCGGATCATGACCCGGATGACCACGGACGTCGACGCGCTGTCGACGTTCCTCCAGACCGGGCTCGTCACCGCGTTCGTCTCCGTCGTCACCTTCTTCGGGATCATGGTCGCCCTCGTCGTCATCGACGTGGAACTCGCGCTGGTCGTCTTCGCCACCCTTCCCCCTCTGGTACTGGCGACGTACTACTTCCGGCGTGCGAGCGTGCGCGCCTACGAGCTGGCCCGCGAGCGGATCTCCACCGTCAACGCCGACCTCCAGGAAGCCGTGGCCGGCCTCAGGATCGTCCAGGCCTTCGGGCGTGAACGCGACGGCGGCGTACGGTTCGCGGCGGGCTCCTCCTCGTACCGCGAGGCCCGGGTGCACGGGCAGTGGCTCATCTCGGTCTACTTCCCGTTCGTGCAGTTCCTGTCGTCCGTCGCCGCCGCTGCCGTCCTCATCGCGGGCGCGGGCCGGGTCGAGGCCGCCACCCTGACGACCGGCGCGCTCGTCGCCTACCTGCTCTACATCGACCTGTTCTTCGCCCCCGTGCAGCAGCTCTCGCAGGTCTTCGACGGCTACCAGCAGGCGTCCGTATCGCTGGGCCGCATCCAGGAACTGCTCCAGGAACCCACGTCCACGAAGTCCGCCGACGAACCCCTCGACGTGCTCTCCCTGCGCGGCGACATCACCTTCGAGGACGTCCACTTCGCCTACACCGACGACGAAGAAGCCCTGGGCGGCGTCTCGTTGACGATCCCGGCCGGCCAGACCGTCGCGTTCGTCGGCGAGACCGGCGCCGGGAAGTCGACCCTCGTCAAGCTCGTCGCCCGGTTCTACGACCCCACCTCCGGGCGGGTCCTCGCCGACGGCACCGACCTGCGCGACCTCGACCTCACGTCGTACCGCCACCACCTCGGAGTCGTACCCCAGGAGGCTTACCTCTTCCAGGGGACGATCCGCGACGCCATCGCGTACGGCCGGCCCGACGCGACCGACGCCGAGGTCGAGGCGGCGGCGCGGGCCGTCGGCGCGCACGAGATGATCGCGACCCTGGAGAACGGCTACCTGCACGAGGTCGCCGAACGCGGACGCAACCTCTCCGCCGGGCAACGGCAGTTGATCGCGCTGGCCCGCGCCGAGCTCGTCGACCCGGACGTCCTGCTCCTCGACGAGGCGACGGCCGCCCTCGACCTGGCGACGGAAGCGCAGGTCAACCAGGCCACGCAGCGGCTCGCCGGACGTCGTACCACCCTCGTCGTCGCACACCGGCTGACGACCGCCGCGCGCGCCGACCGGGTCGTCGTCATGGCCGACGGCCGGGTCGCGGAGGACGGCACCCACGACGAACTGCTCGCGCGGGGCGGACGGTACGCCGCGCTGTGGCGGACGTTCATCGGGGAGCCCGTGGACGCTGTGTCCTCGTGACGGTCGTGCAACCGTACGACACATGTCGTGCGTCCGTACAACAGTACGGAAGCGGACTACGTGTGCGGGTGGGGGCCATGGAGAATCGCGGGACGGGGAAGCGTGGGACGGGGAAACGCGGGGCGAGACGGTGGCTGGCGCTGGTGACGGCCGGGCTGGCCACGTCCGGGGTGCTCGGCCTGGCGGCCCCGGCCGCCGCGGCGGCGGCGCCGCCCAACAAGGCGCCGGTTCCCATGAGTTGCGCCGGACGCGCGGTCCGCACCTTCCCCTTCGCCACCGGCATCGTCGTCGTCTACAAGCGCCCCGGGTACGTCTGCGCCGTCACTCTCGCCAAGAGGCCCGGCGGGCGGCAGGACATCTCCGTCACCGTCCAGGCGCGCGGCAACGTCCCCGTGAAGCGCGGCTGGACACACGCCCGGACCTCCCCGGCCGTCACGGTCCACGCGGGGCACCGGTGCGTGCGCGTGGAGGGCCGGGTGGGGCGCGGGGAGGTCAAGTCGGGGTGGATCCTGTGCTGACGGTTCCTCTCCGGCGACCGGTGCGGGTGTGCGCATGATGTCCCTCTGGGGGAGTAGCGCGGGACTACCTGAGCGGTAGCTCCGCGAGGGTGGCCGATCGGCGGTGGCGGGCCGGATGGACCCCCGTACCTTCCGGCCCGCACCACCGAGAATGCTGGCCAACTTGGCCCCCGGCCAGCGAAACCCGCCCCTCCGGGACGCCGTGGGACGCCCCACCCGCTGACCTGCGCGGACAGGGATGGCGACGAGGCGTCGGTGGGACGCGCTACCCCCGTCGGGCGCGGCCGAAAGGCGACCGGTGCGGCGTCCCGGCCGGAACCCGGTACCCCGTGCGGGGGTGTACTACAGAGTCGATGGATCCCTGACGCGTGCGGGGTGAGGTATGTCGCGCTGGCAGGAACTACCGGACTCCCTGGACCAGAGGGTCCGGCAACTCGTCGTCCAGTTACGGCGGTTGAAGGACCGCTCCGGGCTGAGCCTGGTCTCGCTCGCCGCCAAGACCGGGTACAGCCGCTCGTCGTGGGAGCGCTATCTCAACGGCAAGGCGCTCCCGCCCCGGCAGGCGGTGGAGGAACTCGCGCGGGTCGTCGGCACGGAACCGACTCGGCTGCTCGTTCTGCACGAGGTGGCGGTCGACGCGTGGCAGGCGGGCGAACAGGGCACGCCCGACGCCGAGTCGAACCCGACCGGAACCGCTGGTACCGGCCCCGCCGACCCGACAGCCACTGTTGGTTCCCTCGGCTCGGCAGGCGTCCCCCGCTCCCACGCCCTCGCCGCAGTCGTGATCGCGGCCCTCCTCGGCATCGGCGCAGGACTGCTGATCGCGCTCCCCTGGTACGGGGACGACGACGGCGACGGGGGCAACGGCAAGGCCCAGGCCGTCACCGGCACCCGTCTCAGCCCCAGCCCCTCAACCACCCAGGGTGGACCGGGGCGTTACCTCTTCCAGGTCGGCAAGACCTACCCCTGCGAGGTGCGCCACCGCGAGGCGGTCGGCCTCGGCGCCGGGTACAGCACGACCCGTACCGCCGTCCTCGCCGGACCCGGCTGGGACGTCGTCGAGGCCCAATGCCTGCTGCGCCGCCACAAGTTGAACCCCGGACCGGTCGACGGCGTCTACGGACAGCAGACCATCGCGGCCGTCGTACGGCTCCAGCAGGGCGCCGGGCTGCCCGCTGACGGCGTCGTCGGGCCCCACACCTGGCAGGTGCTGCGCGGATGACCGGTACGGCGCCGGAGTGCGCGGCCCTCGCCGCGGGCCTGCGTGCCGTGCGGGACCGAACGGGCCTCAGCCTGGCGGGACTTGCCGAGCGGACGCCGTACAGCAAGTCGTCCTGGGAGCGCTATCTCAACGGCAAGAAACCGGCACCCCGGCAGGCCGTCGAGGCGCTCTGCGCACTCGCCGGGGAACCTCCCGCGCGACTCCTCGCGCTGTGGGAACTCGCGGACGCCGAGTGGAGCGGACGTGGGCGCGGCGGCCCCGGACCCGTCTCCGCCGACTCCGGCCGGCCCGTCGAACTCCCGCCCAGGCCAACGCCGTTGAAGCGCCGCTACCTGCTCCCCGCCTGCGCCGCGCTCGCCGCCGTCGCCATCGCCGCGCTCTCCGTTCGCGGCTTAGGTCCCGAGCACGACACGGTGGCCACACCCGTGCTCGACCCCACCCCCGGCTGCCACGGCCGGAGTTGCGACGGCCAGGACCCCGACGCGATGTCCTGCGGACTGCCCGGCCGCGTCGACTCGCTCGGCCCTCAGCGCCGGACGCGCGCCGGGGCGAGCGTCGAACTGCGCTACAGCGCGGTGTGCGGGGCCGCGTGGGGGCGGATCTGGCACGCGCGGGTCGGGGACGCGGTGGAGATCTCGGCGCCGGGGGCACGAGCGCGGCAGGCCCTGGTCAGGAACGTCGCCGACACCACTGTCTACCGCTACACCGCGATGATCGGCGACCCCGAACGGGCGGGGTTGCGGGTGTGCTTCGTGCCGGGGGCGGAGAGGGGGGCGGGGGCAGGGGCTGAGGCTGGGGTGGGTGGCCGGGAGTGCTTCGGGGCTTGAGGGAGGCGGGTGTGGGGGGCGCCGCGAGGGAAGTGGACGTGAGGGGTACGGGGTGAGACGTACGACTTGAGGGGGACGGGATGGCGTGAGGGGTACGGGGTGACGGGTACGACGTGAGGGGGGGAGCGAGCGGCAACCGCACCCCCCGCCCGCCTACCCCGCATCCCCCTCCACCCGGCTCGCCAACCGCTCATGCCGCTGCCGAGCCGCCTGCGGAGTGCCGAGACCCAGCCCGAACGCGATTTCCTGCCACGTCATCTCCCGCCCCCGCGCCATCTCCAGCAACCCGACCTCCAGCTCGTCCAACTCGGCCCGCACCAGCGGCAGTAGCGTCAGCGCGGCCGTGATGTCGGCCCGGTCGACGTCCTCTTCGCCCTCCTCCTTCAACGCCGCCCCGCTGAGCAGGAACGACACCAGCCGAACCGCCTCGTGCGGCGCGAGGATCGCGGGGTTGGTCTGCCGTGCGCGCTGCGCGTCCGTGGCCGCGTGCCGCTCGGCTATGCGGAAGAGGGAGGGGTAGACGCGCTGGGCGCGGGCCTGTTCGGCGTCGGGAGCGGTGAAGGGATCCGAAGTCATGAAGCCCAGCATGGAAGTTGAACGAAAGCACGTCAACTCCTTATGTTGAACGAGTTGTTGTCATGTGTGTGCGCGATGGTGACGATCACCAGCCAACGACGGGGGAGCAGCACATGGATGCCCGCGCCCGGCCCACGGAAGAGACGCGGGAGGCGTCCCACGACGAGGTCGCCCGGCGGCGGTCGTCCTGTCGATGCTGGGCCCCGAGGTCCTGGCACCGCTGCGCCGCGTACGGCGTGACGGGCCGGGGGAGTTGAGGGCGGACGCGCTGTCGGTGCTGGCGGCGGTCGGTGGCGAGGAGGCGCTGTCGGACCGTGACCGCGCGGCCGTGGAGCGCCTCGTCCGCGTCAAACTCCCGGACGACCACCCGATCCCCCTCGACGTCTGCTTCAACGCCTGGATGGCCGTCCCCGGCGGCGACCGCGACGGCGTCGCCGAGGTGCTGGGCCTGTGGTTACGGTCGCGCCGAGGCGCACTACGAGAGCGACGAGGGTGGCCCCTCGGGCTGGCTGGCCGCCGCTCACGGGAGGGTCGTACGGCGTTGTCTCCCCTCCTGGGAGGACGACGATGACGACCCGGACGACTGGCGGGACCCCTCGGTCACGCTCGACTCGGAGTGGGGCGTGAGCCCGCTCGACCTGCACGCCGACACCCCGGTGCGGGGCGAGGGCATGGTCGCCCTCACACCGCACGCCCGCCACAACGACCCGCCGAGGACGGGCGCTTACGGGATCTGAGCCGTCCTATCCGCGCACCGCCCCCGCCGTCAGCCCCGACACGAAGTGCTTCTGCAACAGCACGTACACGACCACCACCGGCACCGAGGCGATCACAACTCCCGCGAAGAGCAAGGGGTATTGCGTGAGGAACTCTCCCTGGAAGTCCAACAGGGCCAGCGGCAGCGTCCGTTGTTCGTGGGAGCGGATGAACAGCAGGGGATAGAGGAGGTCGTTCCAGTCCATCACGAACAGGAAGATCCCGGTCGTCGCGAGCGCGGGCCGGGTCAGGGGCAGGGCGATGGACACGAATGACCGCAGCGGCCCGGCCCCGTCCAACTCGGCGGCCTCGTACAGCTCTTCGGGGATCGTGCGCAGGAAACCGCCGAGGATGAACACGGCCGTCGGCAACGTCATCGTCGTGTCCACGAGGATCAGGCCGAGCAGGCTGTCGGTGAGCCCGAGCCGGTCGAACAGCACGTACTGCGGGACGATCGCCGCCTGCGCGGGCACCGCGAGCCCTGCGACCAGGACACCGAACACGAGCCATCCGGCCCGCCCCGGAATCCGCGCGCAGAAGAACGCGGCGAGGCTCGCGACGGCCAGCGTCAGCGCCACCGCGCCCGCCGTCACGATCACACTGTTGCCGAACGCGGCCCCGAGGCCGCCCTCGTCGATCGCGCGCCGGTAGTTGTCCAGCGTCGGCGAGGACGGCGGCGCAAGCGGCGAGCCGAAGAGCTGCGGCAGCGTCTTGAACGTGCCGAACACCACGACCAGCAAAGGGAGTACGACGGTCGCCGCGCCCAGCGCCAGGACCAGGGGTCGCAGGGTCTTCGTCATCGCGTCGCCCTCCGGATCGCCCGCCGCTGAACCCAGGTGAGCAGCGCGATCAGCGCCATGAACAGCAGGGACTGGGCAGCGGCGTAGCCGAACTGGTTGTTGGAGAAGGTGGTGTAGACCCGCGTGGACAGCAAGTCCAGTGCCGGGCCAGGGGGGTTGCCGCCGAGCCCGAGGACCAGGTCGAACGCCTTGAAGGACTGCACGGTCGTGTAGGCGACGACGATCCCCGTCGCCGGAGCCACCAACGGCCAGGTGACGTACCGGAATCGCGCCCACCGCCCGGCGCCGTCCAGCTCGGCCGCCTCGTACAACTCCCGTGGGATCGCCTGGAGTCCGGCGATGAACACGACCATCATCTGACCCGCGTGGAACCACACCTGCGTGAGCGCCAGCCAGTACACGGCCGTGTCCGGGTTCCCCAGGTACACCGACTGGAGGCTCCCCAACCCCACAGCGCGCAGGCCCGAGTTGAGCAGCCCGCCGTCCGGGTCGTACACGAACCGCCACACGAAGGCGACGGCCACCGAGGACAGGACCGTCGGCAGGAAGAACAGCGCGCGCAGGAGGGTGGAGGCGCGGGTCGTGCGGACCAGGTAGAGCGCGAGGAGCAGCGCCAGCGCCGTCTGGGCGAGGACGACCACCACCATCAGCTTCAGGTTGTTCTCGGCCGCGTTCCTGAACACGTCGTCGCCGGTGGCCAGTTGATGGAAGTTGTCCAGGCCGACGCTGCGGTAGGCCGCGCTGTAGCCGTCCCAGTCCGTCAGCGCGTACTGCACCGCCTGCACGGTCGGGTACGCGAAGAAGAACAGGTAGAGGGCCAGCGCGGGCACCGGGAACAGCCACAGGGCCCGCGCCGTACGGCGGTTACGCGCGCTTCTGGTCGATGACACGCTGGGCCTCCTCGGCCGCCTGCGCGGGCTTCTTGCCCCCGACGACGGCCACGGCCGCGTTCTCCACGGCCGAGCGGATGTCGAGGTTCAGGAACTGGAAGCGCGGCGCGAGCAGCGTCCTGCGGGTCAGCCACGGCGACACGGCCTTCAGGTCGGCGTTGGTGTACGCGACGTCCTTCACGGTGACGTGCTGGCCCGTGCCGTTCGCGTAGACGGCCGCGTTCACCGGGTCGCTGAGGAACTCCAGGAACGCGTACGCCGCCGGCTGCACCGTGGACGCGCTGTTCACGCCGAGAATGAACGTCGCGTTGAACACGCCCTCGTACTTGGCCTGTTGGGCTGTCGTGGTGATCGGCGCGACGAGGTCGAAGGGGAACTTCGCCCCCAGCGTCCGCACCCCGGCCATCTGGAACGAGCCGGTCGCGAGCAGCCCCGCCTTCCCCGACGCGAAGAGCTGCGTCACCGCGTCGGTCGTCGAACCGGTCGCGCGGGCCTGGAAGTACGGGGCCAACTGGGCGTACTGGTCGAGGGTCTTGAGGAACCAGTCGTCGGTCACTCGGTACGCGCCCGACTCGATCTTCGTGAACATGTCGTCGCCCGGCGCGTTGTTCATGACCATCGTGTTGAGCAACTGCCCCGCGTTCGCGGTGTCCCCGCCCGGCCAGGCGATCGGCGTGTACCCCTTCGCCTTGAGGTCGTCGAGGAGTTGGAGGAAACCGTTCCAGTCCTTCGGCGCACTCGTGTGGCCCGCCTTGTCGAGCGCGTCGGTGTTGGCGAGCGGCATGTTGAACACCAACTGGTAGGGCAGCCCGTACTGTTGGCCTCCCTGTGCACCCGGTGTGATCAGGCTCGGCTGGTACGTGCCGACCACGTCCGTGCCGGTCAGCGGCGCGTACACGCCCGCCTTCACGATCTGCTGGAACTGGGCGCCCCGGAACGCGGTGAACAAGTCACCCGTCTTCGAGCCCTGGATGCGGCGCAGCGCGGTCGACTGGTAGTCGGCGGACGGGGAGATGTCCTGCTCGATGTGCGCGTCCGGGTACTTCTTCGCGAACTCCTTCACCAGCCCGGCTATCACCGCCTTGTCCTCCGCCCGCCAGTGCGCGAAGGACACGGTCCCCTTGACCGCGCCCGAAGTGGCCAGTGCCGAGGGGGAGTTGCTGCTCGCCGAGGAGGCGCCGCCACCGCCGGGACCGGCGCAGGCCGCGAGGCCGAGGCCCAGACCGGAGGCGGCGAAGAGGCGGAGGGCGGCTCGTCTGTCGAGCGTGGAGGACATGGCGCGGATCTCTCTTCTGGCGAAGTCGGCGAAGTCGGCGGATACGGCTGATTCGACGAAGTGGGTGAAGCCGGTGAAGTCGGTTCAGACAGCGGCGAGTTGGCGGGCCAGCAGCGGGCGGACGCACTCCCCGAAGCGGATCGCCTCCTCCAGATGCGGCTGCCCGGAGAGGATGAAGTGCTCGATGCCGAGCGAGGTGAACTCCTCGATGCGCTCGGCGACTTGCTCATGGCTGCCGACCAGCGCGGTGCCCGCGCCGGGCCGGACAAGACCGAACCCGGCCCAGAGGTTGGGGTGGATCTCCAGCCGGTCCGTACGGCCCCCGGACAGCGCGGCCATCGCCCGCTGACCGGCCGACTCCGAGGTCCTGAACCGCTCGTGCGCGGCCTTGATCGCGGCCGGGTCGAGGCTGTCGAGGATGCGGTCGGCCTCCGCCCACGCCTCGGCGGCGGTGTCCCGGCTGATCACGTGGAGCCGGATGCCGTACGACAGCTCACGCCCCTCGGCCTCGGCCAACTCCCGTACGCGGCCGATCTTCTGGGCGACGGCCGCCGGGGGCTCGCCCCACGTCAGGTACGTGTCCGCGTACTTGGCGGCCACCGGGAGCGCCGCCTGCGACGAGCCGCCGAAGAACACCGGGGGCAGCTCGGCCGGCGGCTTGCGCAGCCGCCCGCCCGCGACCCGGTAGTGGGCGCCCTCGTAGTCGTACGGCTCGCCCGACCACGCCGTCCGCAGCAGGTCAAGGAACTCCCCGGTACGGGCGTAGCGCTCGTCGTGCGAGAGGAAGTCGCCGTACGCGCGCTGCTCGTCGGCGTCGGAACCGGTGACGACGTTGAGCAACAGGCGCCCGCCGGACAGGCGTTGGTAGGTCGCCGTCATCTGCGCGGCGAGCGGCGGGGCGATCACGCCCGGGCGGAACGCGACCAGGAACTTCAGCCGGGTGGTCTGCGGGAGCAGCGCGGCCGTCGTGAGCCAGGAGTCCTCGCAGTCGCTGCCCGTCGGGGTCAGCACGGCCTCGAAACCGGCCGACTCGGCGGCGCGGGCCACCTGCGCGAGGTAGTCCAGTGTCGGCGGGCGGGTGGTCGTCCGGGACTGGAGCGAGTCACGCGCGGTCACGCCGACCACGTCACGGTCGTCGCCCGTGGTGGGCAGGAACCAGTGCAGGCGCACGGTCATGGGGACTCCAGGAGGAGGGTGGTCACCAAGGTGGATGCAACGTTGAATCAACGCCCGGCGAACATGGCGCGGAGGCGTACGAAGCGGAAGGCAGAGGTGAAAAGAAGAACGCCGAACGCGGCGTGCGGGGTCAGCTACACAGCGCGGTGGCGACCCGGAGCAGGTCGACGTGCGCGCGCTTCACAAGCTCGACACCGGTGGATTCCATGGGCCGGGACTATACACACCGCCGGTGGAAGTGACGACGGCCGACCGGAATGTGGGCCGGTCGGCCGTCGGGGCAGCTCTCAGGTGGCGGGGGTACTACGCGCCCCCGCAGGTACTACCCGGGTACATCGCAGGTACTACGGACGCAGCGCGGGCTCCCTCTCGACGTCCCGCGCGTCCAGCTTCGCGTCGAACCGCGCCAGCGGCTTCGCGGCCTGGACGGCGGAGGCGGAGACGCCCGCCCACTCCAGGATCCGGGCCGTCGCGAACGCCTTCTCGCCGGGGACGAGACCCGCGACGTTCGCCCCGTGGTTCAGCCCCGGCGCGGTCAGCACGTACGAGTCCTTCGCGCCCTTGCCGACCCGGAACCGCTCCGAGCCCCAAGGGTCGTTCTGCCCGTACACGAAGAGCATCTTGTGGGCGTTGTGCCGCACCCAGTTGTCGACGTCGGCCATCGCGTGCCGGTCGAAGCGCGGGATGCGGACGCTGTCCGGCACGAAGTTCGACGGCGGCTGGTACCCGTACCGGACGTACTTCCGCTCGATGTGCGGGAAGTGGATGGTCGGCGCGCCGAGCTGCGAGGCCGCCTGGAAGTAGTACGGGGTGTACGGGTCGAGGCCCTGGTCCGTGTAGAAGGAGAACCCGGAGATCGCGTCGACCGAGTTCCAGATCTCGTCGTCCGTCGCGTTCTTCGCGTCCGCCGGGACCGTGTCGCAGTCGCTGAGCAGGCTGTACTGCCAGAAACCCCAGACGTAGTCGAGGACGACCGCCTCGTACGCCTTGTCGAGGCTGCCGACCGTACCGAAGGTGTACCCGTTGTCGGCCGCGTACGCCGCGTACCGCTTCTCCAGCGGCTCCCGCCGCACCAGCGCCTCGCGCTGCACCCCGTTCAGCCGGTCGCGGCACTCCTTGGTGCCGACGGTGGCGAAGAACCGGTCGTACGCCGAATCCTCGTCGTTCACCACGTCGTTGGGCGCCACGTACGCGACGACGCCGTCCATGTCACGCGGGTAGAACCGCTCGTAGTAGGTGGCGGTCATCCCGCCCTTCGAACCACCCGTCGACAGCCACTTCTTGGAGTAGACCGGCTTCAACGCCTCGAAGATACGGTGCTGGTCACTGGCGGCCTGCCAGATCGTCAGCTTGGACCAGTCGGCCGGCTCGGCGGGCCGCGACGGCGTGAAGTACCGGTATTCCATGGAGACTTGGTTGCCGTCCACGATCTGCGTGGGCTCGCGGCGGCCCGGCGTCGTGGAGACGTTGTAACCGCTTGTGTAAAAGACGGTCGGCCGGTTCACGTCCTTGTGCAGCACCGTGATGCGCTGCTCGAACGTCCCGGCGGCAGGGCGGCGGTGGTCGACCGGCTGCGTGTAGTTCAGCACGAAGAAGCGGTAACCGGGGTACGGCTTCTCCTGCACCAGGCTCATGCCGGGTATCGCCAGCAGCCGGTCTTTTATGTCGGTGGCCTCCGGTTCGGCGGCGGTCGCCGCCGTCGCCGTGCCCAGCGTGCCGATGAGCACCGTGAGCGCGAGCAGCCATCTGAGCGCCTTGCGCATGCGCGTGCACCCTCCCTGCATACCTGTGGAGTTGATGTGTGCGCCGGAAGCTATCGGAGCAACGGCCGTGGCACCAGAGGGCATAGGGCGCAAGGGCACTCGAACTCGCAGGAGAATCAGGCGAGATGACCTGATCTGCGAGCCCTCTTCACCCGCTGTCCCGCACCACCAGCCGATGCCCCGCGACCAGCACCGCCGCCCCGCCCGCCCCGTCTATCCCCGTCAGCAGCGACCGCACCGCCAGCCGCGCCAGCCCCGGCTTGTCCGGGGCGACGGTGGTCAGCGGGGGAGCGGTGTACCGGGCCGCCTCGATGTCGTCGAAACCGATTACTGCCAGTTGCTCGGGAACCCGCACCCCCGCTTCCCGCGCCGCGTGCAACGCCCCCTCCGCGAGCGCGTCCGCGAAACAGAAGACGGCGTCCGGGAGCCTGGGAAGCCCGAGCAGGGTGCGCAGCGCGTCGGCCCCCGACGCCCGGTCGTACGCGGGGACGGGCGGCGCGAGCGCCTCGTCGTACGGCACACCGAACACGCGCAGTGCCTCCAGATACCCCTCCAGCCGGGTCGTCGAGGTCGCCGCGTACGGCACGGTCTGCCGCCCGATCACGGCGATCCGGCGCCGCCCGCGCGCCAGCAGCCGCCCCGTCGCCTCCCGCGCAGCCGCCGTGTTGTCGATGGTGACGTGCGGATGCGGCAGATCGTGCAGCCGCTCACCGAGCAGCACAAGAGGCTTGCTGCGTACGGTGGTTGAGGCGGCGGCGTCGTCCAGCGCGAGCGGGCTCAGGATGACCCCGTCCACCATCGGGTCGGTCCGCCCCAGCGCGATCTCCAGCTCCGCCCCGGGGGAACCGCCGGTCGCCTCGACGAGGAGCGTGCAGCCGTGCGCCGCCGCCTCCCGCAGGACGTGCCCGGCGAGTTCGGCGAAGTACGGCATCGACAGATCGGGCACCGCCAGCAGGAGCACCCCACTGCGGCCGGTGCGCAGCCGCCGGGCGGCGGTGTTCGGCCGGTACCCCAACTCCTCGACGGCCAGGGCGACTCGGACCCGCGTCGCCTCCGAGAACCGGCCCGTTCCCCGGACCACGTTCGACACGGTCCGCATCGACACCCCGGCCCGCTCGGCCACCTCCCTGAGCCCGATCCCCGCGCGCATCGGCCCACCCTACGGCCTGGGATCACCCGATCTGCCGCGCTGTCACGAGGAGTTCACACCAGGAGGGGCCGCCATCGGCGCTCTGGAGGGGGGCACGCCGATGACGGCACGGCTGCCGGCCGCGGTACGGCGGAGAGGGTGGGTCGGCCCTCACGGCCAGCCGCGAGGGCCGACACCGCACCGTGGTGACTCGTCCGGCAGTTTGAGGTTCGACGTACGCCGGATGCGAAGGGTTCCCGGCCGCGACGGACCGCGCCGAACCCCGATCGCCTCCGACCTCGTACCCCGGTACCCCGTACTGAGGTACCCCGTACCCCCCGTACCACTGAGGTACCTCACCTCACCGAACCCCACGGAACCTCACCGCGCCGTCACCCTCGGCCAGTGCTCCCGCAGCGTCCGCACCGTCTCCGCGATAGCCGGCCTCCGCGCCGCCCCCGTCCGCCACAAGGCGTACAACCTGCGGACGGGTACCGGTTCCAGCGGCACCTCCACCACCCCCGGCGGCAGCGGCCCACGACCCAGGCGCGGGATCAGCGCCACCCCCAGCCCCGCCGCGACCAGCGCCACCAGCGTCGGGTTCTCGTCGGCCTGGTGGACCACGTCGGGCTCGTGACCGGCCGAGCGCAGGGTACGCAGGAGCCAGTCGTGGCACACCCGCCCCGGCGGCTGGCAGATCCACCGCTCACCGCCCAGCTCCTCGCGCGTGACCGCCGTACGACCCGCGAACGGGTGGCTCTCAGGTACGAGGAGATCGCACAGGTCGTCCCCGACGTGCGCCTGCTCCAGCCCCGCGGGGGCGGGCAGCGGGGCGATGTCCCAGTCGTGCGCCACGACGAGGTCGACCGCGCCCTTCGCCGCCAGGTCCACCGACAGGTGCGGGTCGACCTCGGTCATCCGGGCGTCGAGCGCGGGATGCCGGCGGGCCAGGTCCGCGAGGACGGACGGCATGAGACCCCGCGCCGCCGAGGCGAACGCCGCGATCGTCAGCCGCCCGGCGGGCAGCCCCCGGCGCTCTTCGAGCCCCGTCTCCGCGCGCTCGACGATCGCCAGCAACTCCTGTGCGGTCTGAGCGAGTTGCCACGCCTCGTCGGTCAACCGCACGCCCCTGCCCTCGCGTTCGAGCAGGACCGTCCTCGTCTCCCGCTCCAGCTTGGCGATCTGCTGCGACACCGCCGACGAGGTGTACCCGAGCGCGGCAGCGGCGGCGCCGACGGTGCCGTGGACGGAGACCGCGTGCAGGGCGCGCAGCCGCTGGAGGTCGAGCATGCCGGGCTCCCAAAGGTAAGCGTTGCTTCATTCTGTTGTGCAGTAATCATCGCTGGTGCTACATGGTCTGTACAGCCGATGCTCGACGCATGCGACCAGCACACCTCCTCCTCGCCGTCCTCGTCGCCGCGATCTGGGGCGTCAACTTCACCGTCATAGAAATCGGTCTCGACCACTTTCCGCCGCTGCTCTTCTCCGCCCTGCGCTTCCTGGTGGCCGCGCTGCCCGCGGTGTTCTTCGTGGGGCGGCCCAAGGTCGCGTGGAAGTGGATCGTCGGAGTCGGACTCTCCCTCGGCGTCGCGAAGTTCGGGTTCGTCTTCGTCGGGATGGACGCGGGGATGCCGGCCGGGCTCTCCTCGCTCGTCCTCCAGGTCCAGGCCGTGTTCACCGCGCTGATCGCGTTCGCGGTGCTGGGCGAACAACCCACGCGCGTAAGGGTGTTGGGCATGGGCGTCGCCTTCACCGGGATCGGCGTCGCCGCCGTCGACGAGGGAACGTCCGGACCGCTCGGGGCATTCGCTCTCGTCATCGCCGGTGCCGCCTGCTGGGGCGTCTCCAACGTCCTGACCCGCAAGGCCGCGCCGCCCGACGCCCTCAACTTCATGGTGTGGGTGAGCACCGTCCCCGTACTCCCGCTGCTCGCCCTGTCGTTGCTCACCGAAGGCCCCAGCCGCGACCTCGACGCCCTGAGCTCCCTCGACCTCGCGGGCGTCGGCACGGTCCTCTTCGTCGCCTGGATCTCCACCGTCCTCGGCTTCGGCGCCTGGGGCTGGCTCCTGCGCCGTCACCCCGCCTCCACGGTCGCCCCCTTCTCCCTCCTCGTCCCCGTCTTCGGCATGTCCTCCGCGGCACTCTTCCTCGGCGAACCGGTGAGCCCCCTGCGCTGGTGCGCGGCGGTCCTGCTGGTGGGCGGGGTGGCACTGACGTCCCTGGCGCCGGGGAGGAAGGCGGTGGAAGCGGTTGCGCAAACGCCGGCGGCGGACTCGGACGCGCGAGCTGTGCAACCGGTTACGTAAACGCCTGAGCCGACTTCGCGGATGCCGGTTGTGGAAGCGGTTGCACAACAGGCGGAGTCGGCCCAGCAGTCACCGGTTGTGCAACCGGTTGCTGCAACGTCCGGACGGCGTCCCGACGGCTTCGGTTGTGCAACCGCTTGCACAACCCCGCCCCGTACGACCCCGTCCCCACCACCCGCGCTCGCCCCACCCGCCCCACCCCCCTCACCAACCTGACGAACCCCCCATTCCAACCCCTGGACGCTCCCGCCCCCGCCGCCACCGGCGCGGGATCATGAGGGGCATGCCCCTCGTCGACGTCCCCGGTTCCAAGTCCCTTACCGCCCGCGCCCTCTTTCTGGCGGCAGCGGCGGACGGTGTCACGACCCTCGTACGCCCCTTGCGCTCGGACGACACGGAAGGGTTCGCCGAGGGGCTGAGCAGCCTCGGCTACCGGGTCGGGCGGGCGCCGGACGCCTGGCAGGTGGACGGCCGTCCGCAGGGCCCGGCGGTCACGGACGCGGACGTGTACTGCCGGGACGGCGCCACGACCGCCCGCTTCCTGCCGACGCTCGCCGCCGCAGGGCACGGCACGTTCCGCTTCGACGCCTCGCCCCAGATGCGCCGCCGCCCCCTCCTCCCGCTCACCCGCGCCCTGCGCGACCTCGGCGTGGACCTGCGCCACGAGGACGCGGAGGGCCACCACCCCCTGACCGTCAACGCGGAAGGGGTGGAGGGCGGTGAGGTCGTCCTCGACGCCGGCCAGTCCTCCCAGTACCTCACCGCGCTGCTCCTTCTCGGCCCCCTCACCCGCACGGGCCTGCGCATCCGCGTCACCGACCTGGTCTCCGTGCCGTACGTGGAGATCACGATCGCGATGATGCGGGCGTTCGGTGTGGAGGTGAAACAGGAAGCAACCGTTTCCACAAACGAACCCGGCGCCGCGGGCGAGCGCGTCTACACCGTCCCGCCCGGCGGCTACCGCGCCACCACCTACCCCATCGAACCCGACGCCTCCACCGCGAGCTACTTCTTCGCCGCAGCCGCCCTCACCGGCGGCGAGGTCACCGTCCCCGGCCTCGGACAGGGCGCGCTCCAGGGCGACTTGGGCTTCGTGGAGGTCCTGCGCGAGATGGGCGCGTACGTCGAGATCGCCGCCGACCGTACGACGGTGAGGGGAACCGGCACGCTGAACGGCGTGACGGTCAACATGCGGGACATCTCCGACACGATGCCCACGCTCGCCGCTATCGCCCCCTTCGCCACCGGCCCCGTCCGCATCGAGGACGTCGCCAACACCCGCGTCAAGGAGTGCGACCGCCTCGACGCGTGCGCGGAGAACCTGCGCCGCCTCGGCATCGACGTCACGACGGGCCCCGACTGGATCGAGATCCACCCCGGCACCCCGAAGCCCGCCGAGATCACGACCCACGGCGATCACCGCATCGTCATGTCCTTCGCGGTGACCGGCCTGCGCACGCCGGGTATCTCGTTCGACGACCCCGGCTGCGTCCGCAAGACTTTCCCCGGTTTCCACGAAGCGTTCGCGCAGTTGAGGAAGGACATCACCGGGTGAGATTCGAGGCAGGCCAACAGCCGCTCCTGTACGGCGACTTCGTACGTCTGGAGCCCCTGGACCGGTGCCACGCCGCCGAGTTGGCGCGCGCGGCGGAGGAGGACCGGGGGACGTACGCGTACACCTGGGTCCCGACGTCCGCCGAGCTGGACCGCTACCTCGACCTCCAACTCGCGCGCGCCGCCGACGGTTCGATCTCCCCGTTCGCCCAGATCTCGGCGTCCACGGGCCGGGCCGTCGGTGTGACCGCCTACTGCGAACCCCGCGCCTGGCGCGACCCCGCCCGGCTCGACGCGGTCGAGGTCGGCCACACCTGGCTCGCCGCGTCCGCCCAGCGCACCGGCATCAACGCGGAGGCCAAACTCCTCCTGTTCCGGCACGCGTTCGAGGTCTGGCAGGTCTCCCGAGTCGACCTCAAGACCGACGCCCGCAACACCCGCTCCCGCGCGGCCATCGCCGCCGCCGGCGTCACCTTCGAGGGCGTCCTGCGCAACTGGTCCACCTCCAAGTATCCAGGCGAGGAAGGCGAGTTGCGCGACTCGGCGATCTTCTCGATCACCTCCGAGGAATGGCCGGAGCGCCGGACCCGCCTGGAGGAACGGCTCGCCCGCCGCACATCTACGAGCCGGACGGCTCCCGCGTGAGCAACGCCCGCACCTCCACGGGCAGTTGACCGCGCGCCCCCATCGCGACCAACAGCGTCTCCGTGGACCCGTCCACGACGATCGCCACCGACGGGTCCACCCCGGCGACGGCGTACGCCCGCACCTCGCGCGCCGCGATGCCGGGGTCGTCGTCCCCGCCCGTGTCGTCGCAGGCCGGCAGCACCGCCGTACCGACCGCCTCCCCGAGCGTGAACTCGGCCCCGGCCGGGCCGGAGTACCGCCGCCCGCCGAAGTCGGCGGCGGACGCGCAGGACCCCGCGTCGCTGTTGCCGGCGGCGCACCCACCGGACAGCACGGCGCCGGCGCCCACGGCCAGCAACACGGCGAAACGGCTTACTGCGGCTCTCACAGCGGGACTTCCCCTCCGTACGGGCGACTCGTCACGACGGTGACGCCCGGCCCCCGAGGAACGTTCACCCTGTTCCGCCGCCCACCGATCCCACCAGGGAAGACGGCACTGGACCCGCCAACTCGCCGCTGGGGATGATCACTCCATGACCTCCTCCTTCCTGATCCTCCACGGCTGGCAGAACCACCGCCCCGAGGGCCACTGGCAACACTGGCTGGCCGGCCGTCTCACCGACCTCGGCCACGAGGTCGTGTACCCGCAGCTGCCGGACCCGGACCATCCCGAACTCGACGTCTGGCTGCGCGAGTTCGAGCGCCACCTGACCACGCCGCCCCGCCCCCGGACCGTCATCGCCCACAGCCTCGCCACCGTCACCTGGCTGCACGCCCTCGCCCGCGACCTCCCCGGCCTCGACACCGTCGACCGCACCCTCCTCGTCTCCCCGGTCACGGTCGTCACCGACCACCCCGAGATCGCCGGCTTCGCCCTCCCCCCGCTCACCGGCCTCACCCCGCCTTCCCCGACGCGCATCGTCGCCGGGGACGACGACCCGTACTGCCCCGAGGGCGCCCAGGCGGCCTACGGCGACCCCCTGGGCGTGACCGCCGAAGTCCTCCCCGGCGCAGGCCACTTGACGCCGGACGAGGGGTACGGCCCCTGGCCGTCGGTGCTGGAGTGGTGCCTGGACGGCGAGACGAGGCTGACGGCGAGGTGAGGCCGGGGGAGGAGAGGGGGAGGCGAGGCAGGGGAGGGGAGGCGGGAGCGCACGGCACGACGACCGCCGCCGCTGAGCCTCCTTACGCCGAGCCCTCTCGCGCCGACTTCGCGCTGAGCCCCCGGCCCCGAGCCTCCTCGCCCTGCTGGCCCCCTTCACGCCCCCCTCACACAGCCCCCTCCCACGGCTCTTCACACCGCTCCCCGCCACCCCCGGAACCCCCACCGGCCCGACCACCCCCTCACCGCCGACCCCCCGGCCACCCACCACACCCCCCACAGCCACCAACCCCGCAAGCCCCGCACTCACCCACAACGCATCCCGATAATCCCCCGTCACCTCAGTGACACCCCCCGCCACCAACGGCCCCACAACCGCCCCCAGGTTGAGCGCGACGGTAGCGAACGCCCCAGCCAGCACCGGCGCTTCACCGGCCCCGAGGTACAACACCCGCCCCACCAACGCCGATCCACCCCCGAACGACAACGCGCCCACCACCAGCGCCCCACCGAAGAGCACACCACTCCACTCCCCGGTCAACGCCAACGCACCCCAGGCCGGCGGCAGTACCCCCAGCACCACCCCCAACCACGCATCCCCCTTGCGCCCGGCGACGGTCACCCCGACGAACGCCCCCACCCCGAACACGGCGAGCAACACCGGCACGGCGACATCGGGCAGCCCGGCAACCTCCGTACCGACAACGGCGATATACGAGAACCCGGCGAAGGTAGCCCCGTTGACGGCGGCCCCCATGAACAGCGCACGCCGAAGCGAACCCCGCCGCAGCGAGCGCAGTTCCGCACGGACCCCGAACTCGCCGCCCCCACCCGGCGATTCACCCCCGGACACCCGCACGACCCACCCCAACGCGGGCAGACACAACCCGGCCACGCCCCAGAACGCGGCCCGCCACCCGAACCACTCCCCGAGCAACGCCCCCGCAGGCACCCCCACGGCGCACGACAGGGTCACCCCCGCGAGCAGCACGGAAGTGGCCCGCCCGGCCAGCTCGGGCGCGACGAGCGACGAAGCCGTGGACAGGGCGACCGCCAGAAACCCCGCGTTGACGACAGCCGCCACCACCCGGGTCCCGAACAGCACGGAGAAATCCGAGGTAACCGCTCCCACAACATGCACGACGACGAACGCCGCGAGAAACCCGCCCAACGCCGCCCGCCGAGGCAACCGCGCCCCGACGACGGCCATCACCGGCGCCCCCACGACCATCCCGACCGCATAGGCGGACGTCAGACTGGCGGCAGCGCCGACGGACACGGACAGGTCCCGCGCGATGCCGGGGATCAGCCCCGACAGCATGAACTCAGAGGTGCCTTGCGCGAAAACGGCAAGGCCGAGGACGTACAGGAAGACAGGCAAGGGAAGCCGCCCCAGCGAGAGAGGAGAGAGTGCACGGACGCTGACGACAGGTCCCGCGCGCTGAAACGGCGCCGATGTGGCCCAGAAAAGCCTCAGTTACCGGTTACTACTCAGCCGCACGGGATCTGCGGCTGCACTCTGTCCGACTCGGGGCTCGACATGCCCGGCACGCTACAAGCCAACCCCACCCCCGATCAACCGCCTGACGCCGCCCCCACCACTCACCCACCCAACACCGACCCCGCCCCCCGATCACCCGCCCAACACCCTCCGCACCGCCTCCACCACCGGCACCCCCACCTCCCCCACCACCACGGCCACCCCCACGACCGCGGTCAACGCCCGCCGCAGCACCCCGGGTTCAGCCCCCTCCCTGATGACCCGCAACGACTCGTCGAGGGTCTCCCGATCGGCCGGGGACACCTGATCCCGCAACGCGCGAACAGCGACGAGCATTTCCCGGAACGCGGCCTCCGAATCCCCGGCGGACTGATACGTGTTCTGGATCTTCCCGACGTTCCCGGACCCGCCGTACACGTTCACGACGTCCCCCTGATGAAAATGACGGCTCTCTCCGGAGTTGGCGTTCAATTCCCCTGCTTCCCCACATTGTTGTTCCCGCCGACCATATTGATCTTGTCGCCGATGTGATAGTTCTCGACCTGGATCTGGAATTCCGCCTCGGGATTGTCGATCGCGTCCATGATCTGGAAGACGAGCCGCGAGACGAGGGACTTGTCGGTGCTGACGAGCGCCGTGTACGGCGTCCCGGCGGTCTCGATGACGAGCGCGTGGTAGACGGGCGTGACCAGGACAGACACCAGCCGCGCGACGAGGACGAACCCGAGCGCGCAGTCGAGGAGGAGGACGAGGTCCGAGACGGTCCCGGCGTCCGCGTCGGTCAACTCCCCATGGGACGCCGCCGAGACGATCACGCCGGAGACGATCACCAGGATCAGCGCATAGCCGAAGAACTGCCCCAGCGCGTCCATCCGCCGAGGCCGGATCCGAACCGTCGTCGCCCGCGCGATGTTGTGCAGCGGATACGCCTCCGCCCCCACCCACAGGATTCGCCGGCTGACCCGGACATCGATGACTTCACGCTTGGCCATGACGGATTCCCCCGAACCGGCGCCCAAGGACGCTCCCCCGACAGGAAAAGAGCATCCTCGGGTATCACCGACTCGGCAAGCGGAATGCGGGAAGTAAAAGGCCCGTTGTTTTATTCGATTTCCGAACCGGTGACGCCTAGCTCCGAGACGCCCCGGAGGAGTCACGGGGCACTCCGGACGACCCCCGCACCATCAACTCCCCCCGGATCACGGCGATCCCCCCGGGCGGCGGCTCCTCCCGCCCCATCGCGATCCGCCCGGCCCGCGCCCCCGCCTCCGCGAGCGGCAGCCGGACCGTCGTCAGTGCGGGCACCGCGTCGATGCTGAACGGCAAGTCGTCGAAACCGGCTACAGAAACGTCATCGGGAATCCGCAGCCCGGAGTCCCGCAACGCCGCACACGCGCCCAGCGCGACGGAGTCGTTCGCGGCGACGACGGCGGTCAACGACGGGTCGCGCCGCAGGAGTTCGAGGGTCGCCTCGTACCCGGCCCGCCGGTCGTAGGGACCGTGGACGGTCCACCCGGCCAACTCCTCGACCCCGGCGGCCTCCAGAGCCGCCCGGTGCCCTTCGAGCCGGTGCCGGGTGGTCGTCCGCTCCTCGGGCCCGGCGATGTAGCCGAGGCGCCGGTGCCCGAGCCCGAGGAGGTGCTCGGTCAACTCCCGCCCCCCGCCCCGGTTGTCGAAGGTGAGCGCGATGGCCCCGGTGTCCGGCGCCGGAGGCCGCCCGCACAGCACGATGCGCGTCCCCGCCTCCTCCAGCCGGCGCAACTTCGCGGCGACGGCCGCCGCGTGGGGCTCGTTCTCCATCGCGCCGCCGGTCAGGATGACGGCGGCGGCGCGCTGGCGCTGGAGCAACGTCAGGTAGGTCAGCTCGCGTTCGGGATCGCCCCCGGTGTTGCAGACGACCGCGAGCCGCTCGCCCCCGGCCCGCCCGCCGGTCCCGCCGATCTCGGACTGCACGGCACCGGCCATGATCCCGAAGAAGGGGTCGGCGATGTCGTTGACCAGGATGCCGACGAGGTCGGAGGTGGCGGCGGCGAGCGCGCTCGCGGGGCCGTTGAGGACGTAGTCCAGCTCGTCCACGGCGCGCAGGACCCGCTCCCGGGTCGAGGCCGCGACGGGATAGTTCCCGTTCAGTACGCGCGACACCGTCGCGGGGGAGACCTGTGCGCGGGCCGCCACGTCCGCCAGGGTCACCGTCATCTCGTCGTCCTCCGGTATCGCGCGTCGTCGTCCATCGTCGTACCGGTCAGACCCTACGGCCGAACGGCCGTACCGTTCGCCCCCTCGAACGACCCGAGCATCTCGAACTGGACACGGTCTTGTCCGGACCACTGGTCAGAGGCTAGCTTGCAGGGGTAATAGAAAGCGCTTGCTGTGACGCTGATCAGGTGGAGGCGTGCGTGCGGCGCACACTCCCCGCGTACGACTTCTCCGAAGGGACCGACGTGACACGCAAAACGGTGCGTATCGCCATGAACGGCGTCACCGGACGGATGGGCTACCGCCAGCACCTCGTCCGATCCATCCTCGCGATCCGCGAACAGGGCGGCCTCGACCTCGGCGACGGCACGGTGCTGTGGCCCGAGCCGATCCTCGTCGGCCGCCGCGAGCACGTCCTGCGCGCGATGGCGGACGAGCACGGCCTGGAGCACATCTCGACGGACGTCGACGCGGTCCTCGCCGACCCGACCGTCGACATCTACTTCGACGCCCAGGTCACCTCCGCCCGCGAGGACGCGATCAAGAAAGCGATTGCTGCGGGCAAGCACATCTACACCGAGAAGCCGACCGCGACCGGCCTCGACGGCGCCCTGGATCTGGCCCGCCTCGCGAACGCCAAGGGCATCAAGCACGGCGTCGTCCAGGACAAGATCTTCCTCCCCGGCCTGCTCAAGCTGAAGCGCCTCATCGACGGCGGCTTCTTCGGCCGCATCCTCTCCATCCGCGGCGAGTTCGGCTACTGGGTCTTCGAGGGCGACTGGCAGCCCGCCCAGCGCCCGTCGTGGAACTACCGCGCGGAGGACGGCGGCGGCATCGTCGTCGACATGTTCCCGCACTGGGAGTACGTCCTGCACGAGCTGTTCGGCCGCGTGAAGTCCGTCCAGGCCCTCGCCACCACCCACATCCCGCAGCGCTGGGACGAGAACGACAAGCCCTACGACGCGACGGCCGACGACGCCGCGTACGGCATCTTCGAGCTCGACGGCGGCGCCATCGCCCAGATCAACTCCTCCTGGGCCGTACGCGTCAACCGCGACGAACTCGTCGAGTTCCAGGTCGACGGCACCGAGGGCTCGGCCGTCGCGGGCCTGCGCAACTGCCGCGCCCAGCACCGCAGTTCGACCCCGAAGCCGGTCTGGAACCCGGACATCCCCGCCACCGAGGTCTTCCGCGACCAGTGGCAGGAAGTGCCGGACAACGGCGAGTTCGACAACGGCTTCAAGGCGCAGTGGGAACTCTTCCTCAAGCACGTCTACGCCGACGCCCCCTACCACTGGGACCTCCTCGCCGGCGCCCGTGGCGTCCAACTCGCCGAGCTGGGGCTGAAGTCGTCCACCGAGGGCCGCCGCCTCGACGTCCCGGAGATCTCGCTGTGACCATCCAACTCCCTTCCCCGGACGGCGGGTTGCACGCGTACGAGCCACGCACCGAACCCTTCGCCGCCACCCCCGGCGTCCCCTTCACCTCCCGTACGGTCTTCTCGGCGGCCCACGTCGTCGCGGACCCGTACGCCGACGTCTCGCCCGACTCCCCGGCCGCCGTCGACTGGGACGCCACCCTCGCCTTCCGCCGCCACCTGTGGTCCCACGGCCTCGGAGTCGCCGAGGCGATGGACACCGCGCAGCGCGGCATGGGCCTCGACTGGGCGGGCGCGGCGGAGCTGATCCGCCGAAGTGCCGCCGAGGCCAAGGCCGTTGGCGGACGCATCGCGTGCGGCGTCGGCACCGACCAGCTCACCACCGGCGGGTCCCTCGCGGCGATCCGAGCGGCGTACGAGGAGCAGCTGGCGGTCGTCGAGGAGTCCGGCGCGCAGGCCATCCTGATGGCGTCCCGCGCCCTCGCGGCGGCGGCCACCGGCCCCGAGGACTACCTGGAGATCTACGGCCACCTCCTGCGCCAGGCCGCCGAACCGGTCGTCCTGCACTGGCTCGGCCCCATGTTCGACCCGGCGTTGGAAGGCTACTGGGGCTCCTCCGACCTCGACGCCGCCACCGACACCTTCCTCGAAGTCATCGCCGCCCACCCCGACAAGGTCGACGGCATCAAGGTCTCCCTCCTCGACGCGCAGCGCGAGGTCGACCTGCGCCGCCGCCTCCCGCAGGGCGTCCGCTGCTACACCGGCGACGACTTCAACTACCCCGAGCTGATCGCGGGCGACGAAAAGGGCTTCAGCCACGCCCTGTTGGGCATCTTCGACCCGCTGGGCCCGCTCGCCGCCGAGGCCGTACGCGTCCTGGACACGGGCAACACGGCCGGTTTCCGTGAACTGCTCGACCCCACCGTCGAGCTGTCCCGCCACCTCTTCCAGACGCCGACTCGCTTCTACAAAACGGGCGTTGTGTTCCTGGCCTGGCTCGCGGGCCACCAGTCGCACTTCACGATGGTCGGCGGGCTCCAGTCCGCTCGCTCCCTCCCGCACTTCGCCCGCGCCTACGAACTCGCGGACGGGCTGGGCCTGTTCCCGGACCCGAAGCTCGCGGAGGAGCGCATGAAGAGCCTTCTCGCGGTGTACGGGGTGACCCAGTGACCGACCTCGCGCGCTTCTCCATCAACCAGATGACGGTCAAGCAACTGTCGATGCCCGAACTCGTCGCGGACTGCGTCAAGTTGGGCATCCCCGGGGTCGGCCTCTGGCGGGACCCGGTCCAGACGTACGGCCTCGACGCGACCGCGAAACTCGTCCGCGACGCCGGCCTGACCGTCACCACCCTCTGCCGGGGCGGCTTCTTCACGGCCATCGACCCGACAGAGCGTGCGGCGGCCCTCGACGACAACCGCCGTGCCATCGACGAGGCGGCAACTCTCGGCACCGACACGCTGGTTCTGGTCTCCGGTGGCCTTCCGGCCGGTTCCAAGGACCTGCACGGCGCGCGTGAGCGCATCGCCGACGCGCTGGGGGAGTTGGCCCCCTACGCCGAGCAGCACGGCGTCCGCCTCGCCATCGAGCCGCTCCACCCGATGTTCGCGTCCGACCGCTGCGTGGTGTCAACTCTTGCGCAGGCCCTGGACATCGCGGAGCGCTTCCCGGCCCACCAGGTCGGCGTCACCGTCGACACGTACCACATCTGGTGGGACGACAACGCGCCCGCGCAGATCGCTCGCGCGGGGGCCTCCGGCCGGATCCACACCTTCCAACTCGCCGACTGGATCACCCCGTTGCCCGAGGGCGTGCTCAACGGCCGTGGCCAGATCGGTGATGGCGCGATCGACATGCGCGAGTGGAAGGGGTACGTGGAGGAGGCTGGCTACACGGGCCCCATCGAGGTCGAGTTGTTCAACGACGACCTGTGGGCTCGCGACGGTCACGAACTCCTCGCGGAGACGGCGGCGCGGTTCGTGGAACACGCGGCTGGCTGAGCGAGCGGGAGATGTGACAGGCCCCGCCCGGGAACGTTTCCTGGGCGGGGCCTCGGCGTGAGGTCAGCGCGTGGATTCCTTGACGGAGTCGACGAAGGTGTTCCAGGAGGCGGCGGTGAAGAGGAGGGCGCCGAGGGAGGGAGCCTTGCTGTCGCGGACGGGGACGAGGGAGGGGAGGTTGGAGGCGAATTCGAGGCAGGCGCCAGCGTCTTGGTTGCTGTGGCTGCTCTTGCGCCACGAGAGGTTACTCAGATCGATGGATCGCACGGATTGCTTCCTCCAACAGCTGCCGGATGAACTCGCGTGATTCGTCCGGTGATAGGGCCAAATCGCGTACCCGATCGTATCCGAGCTGAAGCCTTTCGACCTCTGCGGATTCTTGCAGGAGTTCGCCTGTGTAACCCGTCTCCACCCACACGCCCACCTGCCCGAGGGGGCTGCGCATGAACATGGCGTCTGTGTTTGTCAGGGCGTGGAGCCCGACCGACGTGCGCAGTACCTGAATGGTGACGTTGTCGCGCTCCGACATCTCCAGCAGATCTTCCAACTGCGCACACCACTTGGGAAGGTCCTTGAGCGGCGTGCGCAGCACGCTCTCCGGGATGATGCTGCGGAAGGGCGGGGCGTCGTCCGCAAGCAGCAGTTCGCGCCGGGCCCTGCGGTTCTCGACCTCGGTGTCCAGCTCCTCCCCTTCCAATCCGCCAGTGGTGAGCAACTCGCGGGCGTAGTCGGCGGTCTGGAGCAAGCCGTGCAGGTTGGACGGCCCGTAGTGCCACATGCTGACCGCCTCGGACTCCCACTTCATGTACTGCCGGTACTTCGCCTTGAACTGGCGCATGTCCAGGATTGCCAACTCCCACAACGCCATCAGCAACGGCGTCGTCCCGTAATGCTGGTCCAGCGCCTGCACGATCTCGGGGCCGCCCAGATTCCGCCCGCTCTCCAGCTTTCCGAGCGTCGAAGCGTCCCAACCGAGTTGCTCCGCGAGCTGCTGAAGCGTCTCGCCCTTCTCCTCCCGCAGCCGCCTCAGCTCCTGCGCGAACCTCTTCCGCGGCTCCTGGCTGCGTCCCGTGACCGCGTTCCGCTGTGGCACCTCGTCCCCTCCCGGAATTTATGGAATTTGGCCGCCTCTTCCGGAACCAACGCCCGTTCCGGCTGCACCGACACCCGAGCCTGGGCCATCCTCTTCTTACCCAGGAACACGCAGAGTAGTACAACTGCCGCATTCCGTACAGATGTTGGGTGAAAGGACCGATACCCCATGGAACCGGGAACCCTCTACTACGACCCCGCCACCGACAAGGTCGGCGAGTACCAGGACCACCTCGGCAAGTACGCCATGCTCCGCCCCGTCGGCGGCGGCACCGAGTGGTCCGCCGACCCCAAGACCCTCCGCCCCCCGACCGACGGCGAACGCCTCCGCGCCGGCGTGAAGGCCGCGAACCGCCAGAGCCTCAACAACCCCCCGAACAACCCCCCGAACAACCCCCCGTTGGAGCTGGCGATCGACCTGAACGTCCCCCCGCGCCCCTACCCCAACTGCGCCACCTGCGACGAACTCGCCACCCTCCGCCGAGCCGCCGCCAAGAACCTCGACCACAGCGCCGCCTCCGACGCGAACGTCCTCCTGCGCCGCCACCACGCCCAGGCCCACCCGAAGGCCCCCACCGAGTGACGTACCGCCCCCACCCCAGCCAGATCACCCAGGTCCCCCCGGCCTACGTGACACCCCCACCCCGCATCCCCCCGACCCCCGAACCTCCGCCTCCTCGACACCCTCCTCACCGCCCTGACCCTCGCCAGCCTCTTCGCGATGACCGCCGCGACCCTGACGAGGTTCCTCCACACCTGATCCGCCCCCCCCGAGGACCCACCCCCAACACCCCTGAACGTCCCGCCCGTTCGCTGTCCCCCCGCAGCGGGCGGACGGGGCTTTTCCGTCTCTGCGGCCCCGCGCACCCACCATGCGTGCAGCGTCCCAGCCCTGACTGAGTAGCGTCGCCCCCCATGGTGCGTCCGGAGCGGCTCCGAACCGATCACGCCCCCGCCCTGCTCACCTTCGAGACCGAGAACCGTGCCTACTTCGCCCGCACCATCCCCAACAGGCGGCATGACGCCGGAAGACCGCCTCTCTGGGGAACACCGGCATCACGGAGCGCGACGCCCGCCGCGTCGGAACGGCCCGGCGCGTTGTACGGCTGCGACGCGAGAGGCTACGGCGAGCACTTCCGGCACGCAGAGGAGCAACCGATGAGCAACGTTCTGACGACCGATCACCCCGCCTGGCAGGCATACGAGGACGGCGAACGCGCGCGTGTCGTCCGTACGGCGTCGGGCATCTGGAGCCTGTCCCACGACCGGGACGGCCTCCACATGACGTGCGTGGACGGCACCGAGGACGTCAAGCCCGAGTTCGTCAGCACCGACCCGGCGCACCTTCCGCCCGCCGCTCCGGCCGCCCTCCGCGAAGGACTTGTCCAGCTCGGAGTCACCCAGCGCCTGGCGAACCCGTGGCTGTGGGACGCGATCACTACGGCGATCCTGCGGCAGGTCGTCCGCGCCGACCAGGCTCGGAAGCTGTACCGCACCTGGTGCAGCACCTACGGCACCACCGTTGAAGGCCCGCAGGGTGGGCTCGCCGTAGCACCCGTGCCGACCGGGGTCCTCGACCTGACCGACGAGCAGTTCGCCGACGTCGGAGCGACATTCCACCGCACCGCGCTCCGGGCCGCAGCCGCCGCCTACCGGCAGCACCACACCACATGGGAACGTCTCGACCCAGCCGATCTGGTCACCGCGCTCACGGGCATCCCGCGCATCGGCCCGTGGACCGCCGCAGCCGCCGCCACCGACTTCACCGGCGACTTCAGCGTCTACCCGCACGACGACCTCGCCGTGCGTACCTGGGCGGCACAGATCGCCCCCGATCATCCGTGGCCCGACAAGAAGGACACGGCCTTCGGCCCGATGTGGACCGGCTGGGCCGGCACCGACCGCACTGCCCTGCACACCCTGACCCTCTCCACTCTCACCTGGGGCTCACATGCCCGATGACCTGGAGGAACCATGCGGCAGTCAGACCTGATCGCGGGCGCCGACAACGCGCACACGCTCGACGCCCTGTTCATCAACGCGCCGCTGCGCGACTACACCCTTCGGCCGCGCACCAACGACTACACCCTGCCTGTGCTCGGCATGGCCTACATCGCCACCTATGCCCAGCAGGCCGGCTTCAACGTCGGTGTCCTCGACGCCGAGGCCCACGGGCTCGGCATCGAAGAAGCAGCGAAGACCGTAAACGCCGCCGCGCCGCGCTGGGCCGCGATGAACCTGCTCGCGCCCACCTACGAGATGTCCGCGAAGATCGCAGCCCTGCTGAATCCGGACATCGCGCTCATGGCCGGCGGCCACCACGCCAAGGCGATGCCGGACCGCATCCTCGCCGATCCCCGCATGCGTAACCTGCGCGCCCTGGTCCTTGGCGAAGGGGAGCTGCGTGTTGCCGCCCTCCTGGAGGACGAGCAGCGTAGGCGTCAGCTTCCGGGCGTGCTCTGGCGGGACCCGATCATCGGCAGCCGGGCGGGAGGCGTAGCGGATCCGAAGACGAGCGCGGAGATGCTCGGTCCTGACATCGACGCACTGCCGTACGTGAACCGCGTGTTCCTCACGCAGGACCCGTACCGGGCCGCGCCCACCGCGACCGACCACCGTCTCACGGCCGCTGCCCGCCAGGGGCATGTGGAAGCCAACATCGTCGGCAGCCGCGGCTGTCCCTACAACTGCACCTTCTGCGGGGCGGCGTGGAGCGCGAACCCCGATGTGAAGATCCGGGTCCGCTCCCCGGAGAACGTCATCGGCGAGCTGGATACGCTGCACGACGCGTACGGGGTGACCGCCTTTCGGTTCGTTGACGACTTATTCCTCGGCGCGAAGCGCGTTGTCGAGGAGCAGATGGAGGCATTCACGCGGAACCGCATCGGTGAGAGGTACGTGTGGGACGCCACGGGCCGGATCAACGTCCTGGACCGGCTCACCGACCAGGAACTTGAGGTACTGGTCGGCAACGGGCTGCGTGAAGTCGCCCTCGGGATCGAATCCGGCAGCGACCGGGTCCTGACCGCGATGGACAAGCGCATAGACGCCGAAATGACGGAACGGGTCACCCGTCGGCTCGTGGCGCGGGGCATCGGAGTCAAGGGCTACTTCATCCTCGGTTTCCCGGGCGAGGGCCGCGACGACCTGGATGCCACGGTGCGGCACATTCGCACCTTGTGGGCCATCGCTGACAAGCACCCCGGGGACGTTCGGGCCTCCGTCTTCGAGTTCCGCCCCTACCCGGGCACGCCGGTGTGGCAGACCCTCATCGAGGACGGCTACCACGCTGACGATCTCCTCGCCTACGGCGACGTGGACCTCACCCAGGACGGCGCCGACGAATCCATGAGGCAGCGCGACGAGTTCAACTTCTCCGTCGGCATCCAGTTCGGCGGGGTGCCCCTGGAGGATGTGCGCGCGACGCTCGCGATGCTCACCCGTGAGCAACATGAGCGGAACCAGTACGGGCGGGAGGCCGCCGCATGACGGGCGAGCGCGACGGGTGGTTCGTCACCGTCGACGGGCCCAGCGGCGTCGGCAAGTCCACCACCGTCCAGGCCCTTCACGACTGTCTTGCCGCCGAGGGCCGACCCGCCCGGCGCACCGGCGAGCCGACCACCAGCGCTCTCGGACAGTTCACCCGCAGCCACGCCGACGAGATCCACAGCATTGCCCTGGCCTGCCTGGTGGCCGCGAACCGCTACGAGCACGTCGAGACCGTGATACAGCCCGCGCTACAGGCCGGGGAGCTGATCATCAGCGACCGCTACCTGGCGTCCACGCTCGTCCTCCAGCGGCTCGACGGCGTCCCGAACGATTTCCTCCTCGCCGTCAACTCCCGGGTCCCCCTGCCGGACATGGCAGTGATCCTCACCGCCGACCCAGAGCTGATCGCCGAGCGCATCGCCCAGCGCGGCATCACCCACCGCTTCCACCTCGACCCCACCGCTCCCGCGCGCGAAGCCGAGCTCTACGCCGAAGCAGCCGCCTACCTGATGAGCAGAGGGGTTGAGGTGCTCCCTCTCGACACCAGCCACGTCACCCCATCGGACGTCGCACACCGAATCGCCGACGCCATCCCGGCTCTGCCGATAGCGTCGATCGCCTCAACCACCCGTCCAACCCCCCAGGGAACATGAGCGGACAACCGGCACAGCCCGTCATCGACACTCACGTCATCCTCCGCGATGGCGCCAAGATCCTCTTCTCGCAGCGCGGCGGCCCCTACGGCCACGGCCGATGGCACATGCCGTCCGGCAAGCTCGACCAGGGCGAACCCCTGACCGATGGCGCCGCCCGCGAGCTGTACGAGGAGACCGGCGTCATCGTGGACCCGGCTCACCTGCGCCTGGTCCATACCGTCCACCATCGGCAGGACGCCCGGACGGAGCGCATCGGCTTCTTCTTCGAGGCAACCGAATGGGAAGGGCAGCCCGTCAACAAGGAACCGGAGAAGTGCCTCGCACTCGAATGGTTCACCGTCCACGACCTGCCCGACGACATCATCGAGTACCCCGAGGCGGGCCTGCGCGGCTACCTCGACGGCCGGAGCCCTCTCGCAGAGCACGGCTGGCACCGAGACCCCCACGGCCCCTCGTGGGCTCTGCCGCCCAACTGATCCCCCCGAGTCCTGTCTAGGCTCCCCTCATGCTTTCCCTGGAACGCCTCCGACCCGACCACGCCCCCGCCCTGCTCGCCTTCGAGCTGGAGAACCGCGCCTACTTCGCCCGCACCATCCCCGACCGGGGCGACGACTACTTCCGGGAGTTCGACGACCGGCTGGCCGGCCTGCTCGCCGAGCAGGAGGAGGGCGTATGCCACTTCCACGTGCTGCTGAGCGGCGAGGAAGTGGCGGGCCGGGTCAATCTCGTGGACGTCGAGGACGGCCTCGCCGAGCTGGGCTACCGCGTGGGGCAGCGCTGGACCGGGCGAGGAGTCGCGACGCGGGCCGTCGGCGAGGTGTGCCGGCTGGCGCGAGACGAGTACGCCCTCCGGGGCCTCTTCGCGGGGACGGCCGTCGAGAACCGGGCCTCACGGACCGTCCTGGAGCGGAACGGATTCGTGACCAGCGGCGCCACCGAGCGCGGCGGGCTCCGGTACGAGCTCGCGCTCATCTGAGCGGGGTTCATCACGATCAGGTTTCAGCCACTGGCTGAAGACTTGCCCGCCGGGCATGTAATCGATTCCAATCGTGTTGACACGTCGATGTAATCGATTCCACGAGGAGGTGGGGCGGCTATGGCGAGCATCAAGGACGTCGCGGCCGAGGCGGGAGTGTCGGTCGCCACGGTGTCGCGTGTCCTGAACGAGCACCCCTCGGTGAGCGCGGACGCGCGGACGAGGGTGCTGGCCGCCGTCGAGGCGCTGGGGTACCGGCCGAACGCCGTCGCGCGCTCCCTGCGTACGGACCAGACGCGCACCCTCGGCCTCGTGATCAGCGACGTGCTGAACCCGTACTTCACGGAGCTCGCGCGGTCCGTCGAGGAAGAGGCGCGGGCGCTCGGGTACAGCGTGATCATCGGGAACGCCGACGAGCGGCCGGAGCTCCAGGACCACCACGTACGGACGCTGCTGGACCGGCGTATCGACGGCCTGCTCGTGTCGCCCACCGACGGCGGGTCGCCGCTGATGCTGGACGCCGCCCGGGGCGGGACGCCGATGGTGTTCGTGGACCGCTGGATCCCCGGCGTGGACGTACCCGTCGTGCGGTCGGACGGGCGAGGCGCCGTACGGGATCTCGTCGCGCACCTGCACCGGCTGGGCCACCGGCGGCTCGCGATCATCGCGGGACCGGCGGCGACCACGACCGGCCAGGAGCGCGTCGAGGCGTTCCGCGAGGCGCTGGAGGCGTACGGGCTCGACCTGCCGGACCAGTACATAGGCCAGGGCGACTTCCAGGCCGAGAGTGGACGCCGGGTCACCGAGGGCTTCCTCGACCTCGCCGAACCCCCGCAGGTCGTGTTCGCGGCGGACAACCTGATGGCGCTGGGCGCCCTGGACGCCGTACGCGCGCGCGGGCTGCGCGTGCCGGACGACATCGCGCTCGCCGCGTTCGACGACATCCGCTGGTTCGTGCACACGGACCCGCCGATCACCGCGATCTCGCAGCCCACGGGCGAGCTGGGGCGGGCCGCCGTCCGCGCGCTCGTGGACCGCATCGAGGGGCGGGCGCCGCAGTCGGTGACGCTCCCCGCCCGTCTCGTCGTTCGCCGCTCGTGCGGCGAGAACCCCGTAACGAACAGGAGCCAGTCGTGAGCAACGCGGACGAGTTGCTGCGCATCGAGGGCATCAGGAAGACCTTCCCCGGGGTGGTCGCGCTGGACCGCGTCGACTTCGACCTGAGGCGGGGCGAGGTCCATGTGCTGCTCGGTGAGAACGGCGCGGGAAAGAGCACGCTGATCAAGATGCTCTCCGGCGCGTACACACCGGACGAGGGCCGGATCCTGGCGGGCGGCGAGGAGGTGCGCATCCATGGTGCGCAGGACTCCGAGCGGCTCGGGATCGCCACGATCTACCAGGAGTTCAACCTCGTCCCCGACCTGACGGTCGCCGAGAACATCTTCCTGGGCCGCCAGCCGCGCAGGTACGGGATGATCGACCGCAAGAAGATGGAGGCGGACGCCGAGGTGCTGCTCGCACGCGTCGGCGTCAACGTCTCGCCCCGCGCGCGGGTGCGTGAACTCGGCATCGCCCGGCTCCAGATGGTCGAGATCGCCAAGGCCCTGAGCCTCGACGCGCGCGTACTGATCATGGACGAGCCGACGGCCGTGCTGACCTCCGAGGAGGTCGAGAAGCTGTTCGTCATCGTGCGCAAGCTGCGCGAGGACGGCGTCGGGATCGTCTTCATCACGCACCACCTGGAGGAGATCGCCGCGCTCGGGGACCGGGTGACGGTCATCCGCGACGGCAAGTCGGTCGGCCAGGTGCCCGCCTCCACGCCGGAGGAGGAACTCGTCCGGCTGATGGTGGGCCGGTCCATCGAGCAGCAGTACCCGCGCGAGCGGGCCGACACGGGCGCGGCCCTGCTGTCCGTGGAGGGGCTGACGCGGGACGGCGTCTTCCACGACGTCAGCTTCGAGGTGCGCGCGGGTGAGGTCGTCGGTATCGCCGGTCTCGTCGGGGCGGGTCGTACCGAGGTGGTACGCGCCGTCTTCGGGGCGGACCCGTACGACCACGGTACGGTCCGGGTCTCCGGGTCCTCCCTCAAGCGCCACGACGTCGTCGCCGCCATGGCCGCGGGCATCGGGCTGGTACCTGAGGACCGCAAGGGCCAGGGCCTCGTCCTTGACCAGTCGGTCGAGGAGAACCTCGGACTGGTCACTCTCAGGTCTGCCACCAAAGGGGGGATCGTCGACCTCAGGAGCCAGCGCGACGACGCCGCCCGGATCGCCGGGCAGCTCGGTGTGCGGATGGCGGGGCTCGGCCAGCAGGTGCGGACGCTGTCCGGCGGCAACCAGCAGAAGGTCGTCATCGGCAAGTGGCTCCTGGCCGACACGAAGGTGCTGATCCTCGACGAGCCGACGCGCGGCATCGACGTCGGCGCCAAGGTCGAGATCTACCAGCTGATCAACGAACTGACGGCCGCCGGGGCGGCCGTCCTCATGATCTCCAGCGATCTGCCCGAGGTGCTCGGTAT
Organism: Streptomyces niveiscabiei; assembly: GCF_033794345.1. Classification (NCBI taxonomy): domain Bacteria; kingdom Bacillati; phylum Actinomycetota; class Actinomycetes; order Kitasatosporales; family Streptomycetaceae; genus Streptomyces; species Streptomyces niveiscabiei. The sequence goes on along the minus strand of NZ_JARAYJ010000012.1, from coordinate 97,061 downwards.
GAGCGACCGGGTGCTGGTGATGGCACAGGGCCGCATCGCGGGCGAGCTGTCCGCCGAGGAGGCCACGCAGGACGCGGTCATGTCGCTGGCCGTGAGCAACCCCACTACCGAACTGGAGGCCCCCCGTGGCCGCTGAAACGCTCAAGAGCGGTACGGGCGCCGGTGGCGCCGCGGCGGTGCGCCGCCTGCTGCTCGACAACGGCGCGCTGACCGCGCTGATCGTCCTCGTCGTCGCCATGTCGGCGCTGTCGGGCGACTTCCTGACCACCGACAACCTGCTCAACGTCGGTGTCCAGGCGGCCGTGACCGCCATCCTCGCCTTCGGCGTCACCTTCGTGATCGTCTCGGCGGGCATCGACCTGTCGGTGGGTTCGGTGGCGGCCCTGTCGGCGACCGTGCTGGCGTGGACCGCCACGAATCACGGCGTGCCGGTGGCGCTCGCGGTGCTGCTGGCGCTGGCCACAGGGGTGGCTTCAGGCCTGATAAACGGATTCCTCATCTCGTACGGCAAGCTGCCGCCGTTCATCGCGACGCTCGCGATGCTGTCGGTGGCGCGCGGGCTCGCGCTGGTCATCTCGGACGGGTCGCCGATCGCGTTCCCGGACTCGATCTCCCACCTGGGCGACACGCTCGGCGGGTGGCTGCCGGTGCCGGTGCTCGTGATGGTGGCCATGGGTCTCATCGCCGCGTTCGTCCTGGGGCGTACGTACATCGGCCGTTCGATGTACGCCATCGGTGGTAACGAGGAAGCGGCACGCCTGTCGGGCCTGCGGGTGAACCGGCAGAAGCTCGCGATCTACGCGCTGTCCGGCGTCTTCGCCGCCATCGCCGGTGTCGTCCTCGCCTCCCGGCTCTCCTCCGCGCAGCCGCAGGCCGCCAGCGGGTACGAGCTGGACGCCATCGCCGCCGTCGTCATCGGCGGCGCGTCCCTCGCCGGGGGTACGGGTAAGGCCTCGGGCACGCTGATCGGCGCGCTGATCCTCGCCGTGCTGCGCAACGGGCTGAACCTGCTGAACGTCTCCGCGTTCTGGCAGCAGGTCGTCATCGGTGTCGTCATCGCGCTGGCGGTGCTGCTGGACACGGTGCGGCGCAAGGCCGGGGCGGCGCCGACGGCGATCGGGGCGCCCGGCGGGGGCAAGGGGAAGCAGGTCGCGACGTACGGGGTCGCGGCGGTCGTGACCGTCGCGGTCGTGGGTGCCACGTCGTTCCTGCACGACGACTCGAAGTCCGGCAACCAGAAGATCGGCCTCTCGCTCTCCACGCTCAACAACCCGTTCTTCGTGCAGATCCGGTCCGGTGCGCAGGCCGAGGCGAAGAAGCTGGGCGTCGACCTGACCGTCACCGACGCGCAGAACGACGCCTCCCAGCAGGCCAACCAGCTCCAGAACTTCACCAGTTCGAACCTCGGCGCGATCATCGTCAACCCGGTGGACTCGGACGCGGCCGGCAACTCCGTGAAGGCCGCGGACAAGGCGAAGATCCCCGTCATCGCCGTCGACCGCGGCGTCAACAAGGCCGAGGTGAACGCGCTCGTCGCCTCCGACAACGTCGCCGGCGGCGAACAGGCGGCGAAGACCATCGCCGAGAAGCTCGGCGGCAGCGGGAAGATCGTCATCCTCCAGGGGCAGGCGGGTACGTCCGCCGCGCGCGAGCGCGCCGAGGGCTTCGCCAAGGGGCTCAAGGCGTACCCCGGTATCCAGGTCGTCGCGCAGCAGCCGGCCGACTTCGACCGGACCAAGGGGCTCGACGTGATGTCGAACCTGCTCCAGGCGCACCCGGACGTGCAGGGCGTCATCGCCGCGAACGACGAGATGGCGCTCGGCGCGGTCAAGGCGCTCGGGTCCAAGGCCGGGAAGTCCGTCCAGGTCGTCGGGTTCGACGGAACTCCCGACGGGCTCAAGGCGGTTGAGCAGGGGACGCTGTACGCGTCGATCGCCCAGCAGCCGTCGCAGCTCGGGAGGATCGCCGTGGACAACGCGCTCAAGGCGATCAAGGGCGAGAAGGTCGAGGAGACGATCAAGGTGCCGGTGAAGGTGGTCACGAAGGAGAACGTGGCCGGGTTCAGCGGCTGAGGTGAGCGGAGTGGCCGGGGCGCGGGCGCGTGCCCCGGCCGCTTCGGTGGTTCGGCCGGTTGTGCGATCCGTTCTGATTGGGGAGTTTCATGTACGACTACGACCTGCTGGTCGTCGGGTCGGCCAACGCCGATCTCGTGATCGGCGTCGAGCGCAGGCCCGGCGCCGGGGAGACGGTGCTCGGCTCGGACCTCGCCGTCCACCCCGGCGGCAAGGGGGCCAACCAGGCGGTCGCCGCCGCGCGGCTCGGGGCGCGTACGGCGCTGCTCGCGCGGGTCGGGGACGACGCGAACGGGCGGCTGCTGCTGGAGTCGCAGCAGGGCGCCGGGGTCGACACGGTGGGCGTGCTGGTGGGCGGGGCGCCGACCGGCGTCGCGCTGATCACCGTCGACCCGTCCGGGGACAACAGCATCGTCGTGTCGCCCGGCGCCAACGGTCGGCTGACGCCTCAGGACATCCGCTCCGCCGGGTCCCTGTTCCACGCCTCGCGGGTCGTCTCGGCGCAGTTGGAGATCCCGCTGGAGTCCGTCGTCGAGGTCGTGCGCCAACTGCCGTCCGGTACGCGGTTCGTGCTGAACCCCTCGCCCCCGCAGGCGCTGCCCGCCGAGGTGTTGGCCGCGTGCGATCCGCTCATCGTCAACGAGCACGAGGCCCGGGTGATCCTGGGCGGCGGCTCGATCGGCGACGATCCCACCGAGTGGGCACGGGAGTTGCTCGCGAGCGGTCCCAAGTCCGTTGTGGTCACGCTGGGTTCGGAGGGGGCGTTGGTGGCTTCCGCCGTATCGGACGAGGTCGTGCGGATCGCTTCCGTGAAGGTCGACGCCGTCGACACGACCGGTGCCGGTGACTCCTTCACGGCCGCGCTGGCCTGGAAGTTGGGGGCGGGGGAGTCCCTCGCGGACGCCGCCGCCTACGCCGCCCGCGTCGGCGCGGTCGCGGTGACGCGGAGGGGCGCGCAGGAGTCGTTCCCGACGGCCGAGGAGGTCGATGCCCTGTGTTGTGCCGGCCCGGGGGACAACGGGTCGGACGACATCACCGGCGCTGCCTCGCGAGGTGAGTCCCTGTGAAGAAGGGTGGGATTCTGAATCGCCATCTCGCCGGAGCCATCGCCGAGTTGGGGCACGGGGACGGGGTGCTCGTGTGCGACGCGGGGATGCCGATTCCGGACGGGCCCCGGGTGGTCGACCTCGCGTTCCGGGCGGGGGTGCCGTCGTTCGAGGACGTACTCGCCGGGCTGCTCGACGAGTTGGTCGTCGAGGGGGCGGTCGCGGCGGAGGAGGTCCGGGAGGCGAACCCCGGTGCGGACGGGTTGCTGGCCGGGTCGTTCGCGGAGCTGTCGTACGTCTCGCACGAGAAGCTGAAGGAACTCAGCGCCGGGGCACGGCTGGTGGTGCGCACCGGGGAGGCACGGCCGTACGCGAACGTGCTGTTGCGGTGCGGGGTGTTTTTCTAGCGTCTGCCACCGATCGACCTGTTGCCGAGAATGCTTCGAGGGGCCCCGTCCGTCGACCGGGCCCCTCGGCGTTTCCCCCTCCGCGCCGGAACCCTCGCGATCCCCCCCAGATCCCCCTCCAAGGTTCCGACGCACAGTACGACCGCCCTGGACGGGAAAGGGTTGTACAGCTTCCCGAAGATTTTTCCGGCCACCGGCACCAGAGGCGCCCGACACCCCCTTCGCACACCCGACCACCCCGTACCCCCTGACACAGGGCTCGGCCGGACGGCCCAACACTGCGAGGACGAGACCGCGCCGCGCCGGGATGCGCAACGCTTCCGGGACGCGCGGGATCCGGCTGTGTTCCAGGGGCGGGACGGCTCAGCGGGGCGTGGAGGCGACGACGTACAGGACGGCATCGTCACCGATCTCCAACTCCCGCCCCACCCAGGCATGTTCGGGGAACCCCTCGCCTCCCGTGCCGCTCACCGGGTTGGCCCGGTACCGCTCCGGCTCCAGTACGCCCCCTCGGGCTGAGGGCGCCCGGCGCGCGCGGCGTGGAGGTGGTGACCAGAAGGACGGAGGCGAAGCCGAAGAACGCACCCGACGGGGAGGCCGAGCCGAACTCGACGACATCGTGGGCGACTTGAGGGGTGATACCCCTCGTCCGGACGGTCCCTGTCGAGGCTCGCAGCCGACAGGGGGACTTGGCGTGCAACGGAAAACGAGGTCGTGCGCCACTGCGTCTCCAAGCACTTCCCCAGCGGCACGGCCGTCGACCCCTCCACCGCCGCTCGCCCGGGCGCAGAGCGGCGTCGAGACCGCCGGGCGTTTCAGGACGGCCTCGGTCGGCACACCCGGCAAGGCGGACGCGGCGTCCCGAAGACTGTGCTCACGGTCGCCGCCCAGACCATCGTCGGCGACGCCACCCGCCCGGCTTCGACGGTCCGGGCCATCGGCCACCCGCAGGGACGGCCCGGACGCCCGCTCGCCCGGCGGTGGCCTCCGGCTACGGCCGGGCGGCGATCGGCGCCTTCGGCCAGATGACCACGACGGTGTTCGCCCGCGATCAGCCCCCCCACAGGCGAAGGGCCCTCCCGTCACCAGACGGAAGGACCCTCACCCACGCTCACACCACCCGGCGTATCCGCCGAAGGCTAACGCTCCTCGACCGGCACGAAGTCCCGCTCCACCACGCCCGTGTAGATCTGCCGAGGACGCCCGATCCGCGAACCCGGCTCCTTGATCATCTCGTGCCACTGGGCGATCCACCCCGGCAGACGACCCAGCGCGAACAGCACCGTGAACATCTCCGTCGGGAAGCCCATAGCCCGGTAGATGAGCCCGGTGTAGAAGTCGACGTTGGGGTACAGGCTCCGCGACACGAAGTAGTCGTCGGAGAGCGCGTGCTCCTCGAGCTTGAGCGCGATGTCGAGCAGCTCGTCGGACTTGCCGAGCGCGGAGAGGACATCGTGGGCCGCGGCCTTGATGATCTTCGCGCGGGGGTCGAAGTTCTTGTAGACCCGGTGCCCGAAGCCCATGAGCCGGACGCCGTCCTCCTTGTTCTTCACCTTGCGGATGAAGGAGTCGACGTCACCACCGCTGGCCTGGATGCCTTCGAGCATCTCCAGGACGGACTGGTTGGCGCCACCGTGGAGGGGCCCCCACAGCGCGTTGATGCCCGCGGAGATGGACGCGAACATGTTCGCCTGCGACGACCCGACGAGACGGACCGTCGAGGTCGAACAGTTCTGCTCGTGGTCGGCGTGCAGGATGAGCAGCTTGTCGAGCGCGGCGACGACGACCGGGTCGAGGTCGTAGTCCTGGGCCGGCACGGAGAACGTCATCCGCAGGAAGTTCTCGACGTACCCGAGGTCGTTGCGCGGGTAGACGAACGGATGCCCGACGGACTTCTTGTACGCGTACGCCGCGATGGTCGGAAGCTTCGCGAGCAACCGGATCGTCGAGAGGTTGCGCTGCTTCTCGTCGAACGGATTGTGGCTGTCCTGGTAGAACGTCGACAGCGCGGAGACGACGGACGACAGCATCGCCATCGGGTGCGCGTCGCGCGGGAACCCCTTGTAGAAGTTCTTGACGTCCTCGTGCAGCAGCGTGTGCTGCGTGATGTCGCTCTTGAACACGGCGAGCTCGTCGACGGTCGGCAGCTCACCGTTGATCAGCAGGTAGGCCACCTCCAGGAACGTGGAGCGCTCGGCCAGCTGCTCGATCGGGTAACCCCGATAGCGCAGGATGCCCGCCTCACCGTCGAGGTAGGTGACCGCGGATTTGTACGCGGCGGTGTTGCCGTAGCCGCTGTCGAGTGTCACGAGACCGGTCTGGGCGCGGAGCTTCCCGATGTCGAAGCCCTTGTCACCGACGGTGCTGTCGATCACCGGGTAGGTGTACTCGCCGTCGCCGTACCGCAGTACTACAGAGTTGTCGCTCACGTCTTCCCTCACCGACGTTGTGCCTCATCTTCGAGGTTGCCCTGACTGTCTCTACCATCCCCCATTTGGCGCAGGAGAGTGCACTCGGGGTCGGCCATCGGGCGTGTCGGCGGCACTCAGTGCCGCCAACTTGTTCATCCTGCCGCCTTTATTCCGGTTCCGGAAGTGCTCTGTGACCTTCGTGACTCATTTGATCGATCATTTTTTCCCACGACTTCACAGGGCATACGGACAAGGAGGTCCGCCCGCCGCCGCGTCATCACCCCTGGGCCAGTCTGAAGTCCAGCGCCGTGCACCGCCTCCCCGCGGAGACCGTCCGGACGGCCTGCCCGATCGCCTTGCGCGAGCCCACGAGCACGACCAGCCGCTTCGCGCGTGTGACGGCCGTATACAACAGGTTCCGCTGGAGCATCATCCATGCCCCCGTCGTGACGGGAATCACAACAGCGGGATACTCGCTGCCCTGCGACCGGTGGATGGTGACGGCGTACGCGTGCGCCAGTTCGTCCAGCTCGTCGAAGTCGTAGCTCACCTCCTCGTCCTCGTCCGTCAGCACGGTGAGGCTCTGTTCCACCGGGTCGAGTGAGGTGATGACGCCGACGGTCCCGTTGAAGACCCCGTTGGCCCCCTTGTCGTAGTTGTTGCGCACCTGCGTGACCTTGTCCCCGACCCGGAACACCCGCCCCCCGAACCGCCGTTCCGGTACGTCGGGCCGGCCGGGCGTGATGACCTGCTGGAGCAGCCCGTTGAGATTCCCGGCGCCCGCGGGCCCCCGGTGCATCGGCGCCAGGACCTGGACGTCGCGCCGCGGATCGAGCCCGAACTTCGCCGGGACGCGCCGCGCGGCCACGTCCACCGCGAGCTTCCCCGCCTCCTCCGTGTCGTCCTCGACGAACAGGAAGAAGTCCTTCATCCCGTCGGTCACCGGATGCTGCCCGGCGTTGATCCGGTGCGCGTTGGTCACCACCCCCGACTGCTGGGCCTGCCGGAACACGCGCGTCAGCCGCACCGCCGGCACCGGCCCGCCCTCGGCGAGCAGATCCCGCAGCACCTCGCCCGCGCCGACGCTCGGCAACTGGTCGACGTCCCCCACGAACAGCAGGTGCGCGCCCGGCGGCACGGCCTTGACGAGCTTGTTGGCGAGCAGCAGGTCCAGCATCGACGCCTCGTCGACGACGACCAGGTCCGCGTCCAGCGGCCTCTCCCGGTCGTACGCCGCGTCCCCGCCCGGCTTCAGCTCCAGCAGCCGGTGCACCGTCGACGCCTCCGCGCCGGTCAGCTCCGCGAGCCGCTTCGCCGCGCGCCCGGTCGGCGCGGCCAGCAGCACCTTGGCCCGCTTCGCGCGCGCCAGCTCCACGATCGACCGCACGGTGAACGACTTCCCGCACCCCGGCCCGCCCGTCAGCACCGCGACCTTCTCGCTCAGCGCGAGCCGGACGGCCGCCTCCTGCTCGGGCGCCAGCTCCGCGCCCGTACGCCGCTTCAGCCACTCCAGCGCCTTGTCCCAGACGACGTCCTTGAACGCGGGCATCCGGTCCTCGCCGGTGCGCAGCAGCCGCAGCACCTGCCCGGCGAGGGACAGCTCCGCGCGGTGGAACGGCACCAGGTACACGGCCGTCACCGGCTCCCCGTCCGGACCGGGGACCTTCTCCCGTACGACACCGGGCTCGCCGTCCTCCTCGGCCGGCGGCCCGGCGAGTTCCGCCAGGCACTCGATGACCAGGCCGGTGTCGACCTGGAGGAGCTTCACCGCGTCCGCGATGAGGCGCTCCTCGGGGAGGTAGCAGTTGCCCTGGTCGGCGGATTGCGAGAGCGCGTACTGGAGGCCAGCCTTCACGCGCTCGGGGCTGTCGTGGGGGATGCCGACGGACTGGGCGATCTTGTCGGCGGTGAGGAAGCCGATGCCCCACACGTCGGCCGCGAGGCGGTAGGGCTGGTTCTTGACGACGGAGATCGAGGCGTCGCCGTACTTCTTGTAGATGCGCACCGCGATGGACGTCGACACCTCGACGGTCTGGAGGAAGAGCATGACCTCCTTGATCGCCTTCTGCTCCTCCCAGGCGTCGGCGATCTTCTTGGTCCGCTTCGGGCCGAGCCCCGGCACCTCGATCAGGCGCTTCGGCTCCTCCTCGATGATCCGCAGGGTGTCGATGCCGAAGTGCTGGGTGATGCGGTCGGCGAAGACCGGGCCGATGCCCTTGACCAGGCCCGAGCCCAGGTAGCGCCGGATGCCCTGGACCGTCGCGGGCAGGACGGTCGTGTAGTTCTCCACGGTGAACTGCTTGCCGTACTGCGGGTGCGAGCCCCAGCGGCCCTCCATCCGCAGCGACTCCCCGACCTGCGCGCCGAGGAGCGCGCCGACGACCGTGAGAAGATCACCGGCGCCTCTGCCGGTGTCTACGCGGGCGATCGTGTAGCCGTTCTCCTCGTTCGCGTACGTGATGCGCTCCAGCACGCCTTCGAGGGTCGTCGACCGCCGTTCACCCGAGGGGTTCCCCGCCTGACTGGACATGATCCGAAGGTACCGCCCGGGTCTGACAGCGGGGTGTGAACGGGTGGTTCCGGGCCGTCCGTAAAAGCGACCGGTCAGTATCCGATCGGCGCTCACTTTTCACCATCGATTCACAATCGAGATTGAAGCTTTACACTTCAAGTAAGCTGACGGACTATTTCCTCGATCATGCGCATGAGAGGATCGAACATCTCATCGCGAGGACGCGAAGAAATGTCGCACCACCCCGCGATATCCGGCTCCTGGAGACCCCCCACCGTTCCACGCCCGGAGATGCCGCCATGCCGTCGCACCCGATCAGAGCCCTTCTTCTCGGCTCGTGCGCTGCCGCCTCGCTGTTACTCCTCGCGGTCGCACTGGTCTTTCCGGTGAGTCACCCGACGGTGACCCGCCGCTATTCCCCACCGAATGCGAGCCCGCTCGGACTTCCCCCCGAACACCGCCTTCCGCCCTCCGATTCCCGCCCGTATCCGAGCCCGGGCCCTGGCTGACTCCGCCTCAATTCCCGCCAGGCGCATTGCCGAAGAAAGAATTGCGAACGCCCCCTATGCCGCCCACCCCTCTCCCGCTGCCGGCCCGCGGCCCCCTCCCGCCCGAGGTGCGCGCCCCCGCGCCGCCCCCGCGCACCGACCCCTGGAACACGCGCCCCCGCCTCAACCGCCTCCACCGCGCCGCCCGCGCGGCCCGCTTCCCCCTCGCGGTGTACGGCGTCTCCGTGGTCCTCCACCTCGTCCTGCTCGCCCTCCTGAACCCGCCCGGCGACCAGAGCGTCCACGACCGGCTGATCTCCTGGGACGGCCAGTGGTTCCTCGACATAGCCCGCAACGGCTACCCCCAGGACTTCGCGATCACCCCCGACGGCCTCCAGGGCGGCACCCTGGCCTTCTTCCCCGCGTACCCGCTCCTCGTCCGTACGGTCCACACGCTGACGTTCCTGGACTACGACACGGCCGGCCTGGTCGCCGCGCACCTCGCGCTCATAGCCGCCCTCATCTGCCTGCACCGCCTCCTCCTGGACCTCTACGACCGCCGTACGGCCCACATGGCGACGTTCCTCGTCGCCTGCGCCCAGCCCATGGCGCTCGTCTTCCTGATGTCCTACAGCGAGTCCCTGTTCCTCGCCTTCGCGGCAGCCGCCCTCCTCGCGATCCACCGCAAGGCATGGCTCACGGCGGGCACCCTGATCCTCCTGGCGGGCCTGACCCGTCCCGTGGCGGTGGCCCTCATGGCGGCCCTGGGCGTGGCGGTCGTCCTGCACTTCCGCCGCGAGTCCCGCATCACCTGGCGCCCCCTCACGGCCCTCCTGCTGTCCTACTGCGGCGTCCCCGCCTACGTCCTGTGGGTGGCCGTCCGCACCGGCGAGATAGATGCCTGGTTCAAGATCCAGGAAGCGGGCTGGGGCACCCGCTGGGACAACGGCGACGCGTTCTTCGGCTTCCTCGGCGACACGTTCACGAAGTCGGACGGCTGGGTCCCGGTCAGCACGGCCCTCCTGCTGCTCGCCCTCATCGCGGCGACAGCGGCGGCCTGGCGGGACAGAGTCTGGCCCCCACTGGCGACCTACGGCACGGTCGTCCTGGTGATCACCCTCGGCCAGAGCAACTTCTACCACTCGAAACTCCGCCTCCTGATCCCCGCCCTGATCTTCGTCGTCCCGATGTCCCGCGCCCTCGCGCGCGTGCGCACGAGCACGGCGATCATCACCCTGGCCGCCGCGGCCCTCTTCGGCTCCTGGTACGGCGCGTACATGCTCACGGTCTGGCACTTCGCGATCTAGTAACCGGCGCACGCGCGCAAGGGGAACCGGTAACAATCCCGCGTATGACTTTCCGACTGGCGGCGTACGCCGTGTGCGTCAAGGACGGCAGCATGCTCCTCGCGCGATGCGTACCCCCGCGGGACGAGCCCTCTGGACACTGCCCGGCGGCGTGGAGCACGGGGAGGACCCGTACGACGCGGTGATCCGCGAGGTCGCCGAGGAGACGGGGTGCACCGGGGTCTTCTACGCGGTACGGATCACCGGCGGACGGACTGAGACCGGAGCCCGGCGACCGGCCACACCGCGCCCGTAGCAGGTCGGCGGCCTGATCCGGCACTGACGGCGGCCCCGCGTGAACGCCCCCGGACAGCAGAAGGCGCCCTGGCGCCGGTCCCCCCACGGGCCGACGTCCAGGGCGCCTTCCCATGTCCCGGTACGGATTCCCCCCACGGGATCCGGCCGGGCGTTTCGGAGGACAGCGCCTGAATCGCTGTGCTGTGTACTGCGTATGCGGTTGTGCGTGAGCGGAACGAGCGAAACTCGCCGCACCGCGTGGTTCTGCGATCTGCCGGGACGCGCACGCTGGGAGGGCCGCTCAAAGCTTCCCGTTGTACGTGTCCCGGCAACGCATCTCTGAGGAGGTCCCCCAAGACATCCCCAGAAGCCAGTCCGCGCCCCCCAAGACGCTTCCTGACACCGTCAACTTAGACCTTCGAACCCCTTCGATGGTTACGTTCACATCACTGTGATCTGTGTCTCTCGCGCACGTCCCGTTTGGTGCGCAAGTGACCGGATACGGCGACCGGGGCTCCCGCGTGGTGAAGATGCGCGAGCCTTGTGAAGAGCTTATGTGAGGCGCTGCCCGGACTCCAGGGGGATTGTCATATCCGGTCGTATCAAATTGAACGAACTCCCCGTAACCTCTGGTAACTCCGCCCGGAGTTCAGCGGAACGTACGCAGCCGGAGGCTGTTCGTGACCACGAACACCGAGGAGAAGGCCATCGCGGCCCCGGCGATCATCGGATTGAGCAGCCCGGCCGCGGCGAGCGGCAGCGCGGCGACGTTGTAGCCGAACGCCCACACGATGTTGCCCTTGATGGTCGAGAGGGTCTTGCGGGAGAGCCGGATCGCGTCGGCGGCGACGCGCAGGTCCCCGCGCACGAGCGTGAGGTCGCCCGCCTCGATGGCCGCGTCGGTCCCGGTCCCCATCGCGAGCCCGAGATCGGCCTGCGCGAGCGCGGCGGCGTCGTTGACCCCGTCCCCGACCATCGCGACGACCCGGCCCTCGCCCTGCAACCGCTGGACGGCGGCCACCTTGTCCTCGGGCAGCACCTCGGCCACCACCTCGTCGATCCCGACCTCGGCGGCGACGGAGGCGGCGACGACCCGGTTGTCCCCGGTGAGCAGCACCGGCGTCAGCCCGAGCGAGCGCAGGGCGCGCACGGCCTCGGCGCTGGTCTCCTTCACGGCGTCGGCGACGGCCAGCACACCGCGCGCCCGCCCGCCCCACCCGACGACGACGGCGGTACGCCCGCCCCGCTCGGCCTCGTCCCGCACCCGGGCCAGCTCCTCGGGAAGCTCCGCGGCGCCCTCGAAGAGCCGCCCCACGGCCACCTCCAGGCCGTCCACGCGGCCCCGTACGCCCCTCCCGGGCACGTTCTCGAAGCCGGACACCTCGGGCAGCTCCCCGACCCGCTCAGCGGCCCCTGAGGCGATCGCCTGGGCGATCGGGTGCTCGGAGGCGTGCTCCAGCGCTCCCGCGAGCCGCAGCACCTGCCGCTCGTCGGTCCCCTCGCCGGCGTACACGTCCTGGAGCGTCATCCGCCCCGTCGTCACGGTCCCGGTCTTGTCCAGGACGACCGTGTCGACGCGCCGGGTCGACTCCAGCACCTCGGGTCCCTTGATCAGGATGCCGAGCTGGGCGCCCCGGCCGGTCCCCACGAGGAGCGCGGTCGGCGTCGCGAGCCCCAGCGCGCACGGGCAGGCGATGATCAGGACGGCGACGGCGGCGGTGAACGCGGCCACCGTGTCGCCGGTCGCCCCCAGCCACCCCCCGAAGGTCGCGGCGGCGATCAGCAGCACGGCCGGCACGAACACGGCGGCGATCCGGTCGGCCAGCCGCTGCACCTGCGCCTTCCCGTTCTGCGCGTCCTCCACGAGCCGCGCCATCCGCGCGAGCTGCGTGTCCGCGCCCACGCGCGTGGCCTCGACGACGAGCCGCCCCCCGGCGTTGACGGTTGCCCCGGTGACGGTGTCCCCGGGCCCGACGTCCACCGGCACGGACTCCCCGGTCAGCATCGACGCGTCCACGGCGGACGCCCCCTCGACGACCACCCCGTCCGTCGCGACCTTCTCGCCGGGCCGCACGACGAACCGGTCACCGGCCTTCAGGTCGCCGATCGGAACGCGTATCTCGCGCCCGTCGCGCAGGACGGCGACGTCCTTGGCGCCCAGCTCCATCAGCGCGCGCAGCGCGGCCCCGGAACGCCGCTTCGCGCGCGCCTCCAGATACCGGCCGAGCAGCAGGAAGGCGGTGACCCCGGCGGCGACCTCCAGGTACAGCGCGGACGACGCGCCCTCGCGCGAGACGGTCAGGTCGAAGCCGTGCCGCATCCCGGGCATCCCGGCGTCCCCGAAGAACAGCGCCCACAGGGACCAGCCGAACGCGGCGGCCGTCCCGACGGACACCAGCGTGTCCATCGTCGAGGAGCCGTGCCGCAGGTTCGTCCAGGCGGCCTTGTGGAAGGGCCAGCCGCCCCAGACGACGACCGGCGCGGCGAGCGTCAGCGACAGCCACTGCCAGTTGTCGAACTGGAGCGAAGGGATCATCGACAGGAGGATCACGGGGACCGCGAGGACGCCGGACACCAGCAGGCGCTGCCGAAGGGCGCCGAGTTCCGGATCGTCGCCCTCAGGGGCGTCGGTGTCCGCGACGTCCTCCACGCGCGCGGGTTCCTCGGCGGTGTACCCGGTCTTGACGACGGTGTCGATCAGATCGGTCACCGCTACCCCCAGGGGGTAACTGACCTTGGCTTTCTCGGTCGCGTAGTTGACGGTCGCCTCGACGCCGTCCATCCGGTTGAGCTTCTTCTCGATCCGGGCGGCGCAGGAGGCGCAGGTCATGCCGCCGATGATCAGTTCGACCTCGGCCGTCTGCGGGGCCGCCGGTGCGTGCGTGCTGGACATCTCCGTGACTCCAGGAAGCGCGACGGGCCGTACCTGACCGGGGTCGGTCGTACGGCCCGTCGGAGGGATGGGGGAGCGGGTCTCAGACCCGGCCGACCAGCTCGAAGCCGGCCTCGTCGACGGCCGCGCGGACGGCCTCCTCGTCCAGCGCTGCGGCCGAGACGACCGTGACCTCGCCGCTGGAGGCGACGGCCTTGACCGAGCTGACGCCCTCGATCTGCGAGATCTCGCCGGAGACGGAGCCCTCGCAGTGGCCGCAGCTCATGCCGCTGACCTTGTAGACGGCGACGACGGTGTCGGTGGGGGCGGTCATGTCGTTACTCCTCGGGAAGGCGTTGGGAGAGCGGGGGCCGGTTGGGGCCCACGGTGCTCCTTCTCCTCCGACTGTATACCCCTAGGGGGTATTTCTCCAAGAGGGGTCCCGGCGGGCCAGCGACCGCGCCCACGACAGCCCGAACAGCGCGACACAGGCCATCCCGCCGACCGAGAACAGCGTGAACAGGTGCTCCTGCCGCCGGGTCGCGTCGGCCAGGTACCCCACCTCGAACAGCTCACGCTCCAGGTTCACGCTCGTCAGCCGCGTGACCAGCCACACCGCGATCCCGTGCGTCGAGTCCCACAGCGCGTGCAGCAGCGACACGCCGAGGACCGCGCCCACGACCGGGCCGGTGACCCGGAAACGCCCGCTGGGCATCCGGTACGACAGCAGGACGCCCCCGGCGATCGCCGTCCACAGCCCGTGCCCGAAAGGCGCCAGGAGCCCCCTGAGGACCTCCGTCTCGACCAGCGCCCTCAGATCCACCCCCTGGGTCGAGACGGCCGCGTCGAAGGCGTACCCGGCGCTCTCCAGGGCCGCGAAGCCGAACCCGACGGTCGCCCCCAGCACCAGCCCCGCGCGCATCCCCCGCAGCCGCACCTGCCGCCGCACCACGAGCGTCAGCGCCCCGAGCTTCACGCCCTCCTCGATCAGCCCCACGCCCACGAACATCCACGCGGAGGGGCGCAGCAGATACGTCTCCATGACCGACGCGCCCAGCACCCCGAGCGTCCCCCCGGTCAGGAAGCACCCCAGCAGCACGCTCACCCCGAGGTCGCGCCCGTGCCGCTCGTACGCCCACAGCACGAACGTGACGGGCACCAGGAAGCTCCCCAGCAGGATCAGCGTCGGCAGCAGCGTCGTGTTCCCCGTCGCGTACGTCGTGAGCGCGGTCAGCACCCACAGCGTCAGCCCGCCCGCGAGCGCGTGCTTCCACAGCCCCTCGGGAATCCGCGGGTACGTGGGCGGCGGCTGCTGCGGACCAGGGATACGCGCGCGGGGCGCACCGGGCGGCGGGGAGTGCGTCACAGAGGCCCCTCGGGAGGCGGGGAGGGTGGCTTTCGTCGCACTTTAGGGGGGTGCGCCGGGCATCGCAGTCCGGGCGGCGCGCACGGGCTACCCGCGCCCGGACGGCAACCGCGCGGGCGCGCGTCCCGCCCTACCCCCTCACCCGCGCTTCCTGCATGATCGTCGGACCGGAAGGGAGCGCGACATGCGGGCAGTGGTGTTCGAGCGGTACGGCGAGCGGGCCGAGGTGCGGGAGGTGCCCGACCCGCGCGCGCGGGAGCACGGCGTCGTCGTCCGGGTGGAGGCCACCGGCCTGTGCCGCAGCGACTGGCACGGGTGGATGGGCCACGACCCGGACATCGCCCTCCCGCACGTGCCCGGGCACGAACTCGCCGGTGTCGTCGAGGAGACCGGCCCGTACGTCACCCGCTGGCGCGCGGGCGACCGTGTCACCGTCCCCTTCGTGTGCGGCTGCGGAAGCTGCCCCGCCTGCCAGGCCGGCGACCACCAGGTGTGCGAGCGCCAGACGCAGCCCGGCTTCACGCACTGGGGCTCCTTCGCGCAGTACGTCGCCCTCGACCACGCCGACGTCAACCTCGTCGCCGTCCCCGAGGACCTCTCGTACGCCACGGCGGCCTCCCTGGGCTGCCGGTTCGCGACGGCGTTCCGCGCGGTCGTGCAGCAGGGGCGCGTCGCGGCGGGGGAGTGGGTCGCCGTGCACGGGTGCGGGGGCGTCGGCCTGTCGGCGGTGATGATCGCGGCTGCCTCGGGCGCGCGCGTGGTGGCCGTCGACGTCAGCCCGCGCGCGCTGGACCTCGCGCGGACCTTCGGCGCGGCCGAGTGCGTGGACGCGGGCGCGGTCGACGACACGGCCGCGTACGTCCGTGAGCTGACCGGCGGCGGCGCCCACCTCTCCCTGGACGCCCTCGGCTCCCCGGCGACCTGTGCGGCCTCGGTCAACTCCCTGCGCCGCAGGGGCCGCCACCTCCAGGTCGGCCTCCTGCCCTCCGACGCCGGCACGACCCCCGTCCCGATGGCCCGCGCGATCGCCCTGGAGCTGCGCCTGATCGGCAGCCACGGCATGGCCGCCCACACCTACCCGGAGATGCTGGAGGCGGTCCGTACGGGCGCCCTGCGCCCCGACCGGCTCGTCACCTCGACGATCGCCCTGGACGCCGTACCGCGGGCCCTGGAGGCGATGGGGACGGCGCCGGGCGCGGGCGTGACGGTCATCGAGCCGTGGCGGTGACCTCGGCGGCTCCGGCGACCGGGGGGTGCCCCCGGTGGACGGCCCACTCGTCCTCCAGGATCGCCATCACCACCTCGTCGACCCACTTCCCGTCCTTCAGCTCGATCTCCCTGCGCACCCCTTCGTGCACGAATCCGACCTTTTCGTAAACCCTTATGGCGCGAGAGTTGAACGCGTACGCCTCCAGCCCGATCCGATGCAGTCGCAGCCGGTCGAACCCGTATCCGACGATCAGCCGCGTGGCCTCCGTGCCGAGTCCCCGGCCCCGTCCGCCCGGTCCGATGAGCGTGCGGAACGTGCAACTGCGGGCCTCCGGGTCCCACTCGTTGAGGACGACCTCCCCGACGAGTTCCCCGCTCGCCCGGTCGGTGACGGCGAGGTCGAGCCGGTCGGCCTGCGCGCTGCGCGAGCCGTACCAGGACCGCAGGAACTCGGGGCTGAGCGGATTCGGCGAGGCCCCGGTGAACCGGACGACCTCCGGGTCCTCCATGAGGCGGGCCATGGTCTCGGCGTCGGCCTCGGTGAAGGGGCGCAGCACGGTCAGGGGGCCGCTGAGAACGGGTTTCACGGAGAAGTCCATGGACGGCACTGTGCCCCACCCGGAGGCGGGGCACAGAACGGTTTTCCGGAGCTGCCGGGGCTGCCGGGGGCCGGTCACTCCTCCCGGCGCGTCTGGCTCCGGGGTCTCGACGCGGCCCACGCCCGGACCGTGTCGGCGTACCAGAACGGCTTGCCTGCTTCGACGTGGTCCGGGGGCGGCAGGAGCCCGTGCTTGCGGTAGGAGCGGACGGTGTCCGGCTGGACGCGGATGTGTGCGGCGATGTCCCTGTAGGACCAGAGCTGACGGTCTGTCATGAACTGCTGAACGACACCGCCCGACCGGGGGGAAGCGGCGGTTGATCACGTGTGACCGAAAGCCCGCGTACACGGGACATGCGTGACATAGGGGTGGTGTTTGTGACACGGCTGACAAAAAATGTCCGGAACGCGCGCCTCGAAGGGAGCGCGTTCCGGACACAGCGAACAGAAGACCCTTACGCCCCGCAGGACCGCAGGAACGCCCGCGTCCGCTGGGCGATCGGCAGCGGCTTGTCCGGCTCGCACGGGTACATGTCCTGCTCGACGATCGCGAACAGGTCGACGTCCAGCTTCCCGGCGGCCTCCAGGACGGGACCCAGCTCCGGCACCCCGGTCGGCGGCTCGCACATGACGCCCTGCGCGACGGCGGGCCCGAACGGCGTCCCCTTCGCGCGCACGTCGGCGAGGATCTCGGGGTCGACCTGCTTGAGGTGCAGGTACCCGATCCGCTCCCCGTACGTCTCGATCAGCTTGACGCTGTCGCCGCCGCAGTACGCGTAGTGCCCGGTGTCGAGGCACAGCGAGACCAGGGAGGAGTCCGTGCCGTCCAGGAACCGGACGACGTTCTCCTCGCTGTCGATGTGCGTGTCGGCGTGCGGGTGGACGACGATCTTCAGGCCGTACTCGTCCCGCACCCGCTCGCCGAGCCGCTCGGTCAGCGTGTTCAGGTTGCGCCACTGCTCCGGCGTCAGCGTGTCGGACTCCAGGACCTCGCCCGTCTTGTCGTCGCGCCAGAAGGACGGGATGACGACGAGGTGCTTCGCCCCCATGGCCTGCGCGAGCACCGCGTTGTCCGCGACGTGCGCCCAGGTCTTCTCCCAGACGGACTCGCCGTGGTGCAGCCCGGTGAAGACCGTGCCGGCCGACACCTTCAGGCCACGCTCGGCGACCTCGCGCGTCAGGACCGCGGGGTCGGTCGGCAGGTACCCGTACGGGCCCAGCTCGATCCACTCGTACCCGGACGCGGAGACCTCGTCGAGGAACCGCTGCCAGGGCACCTGGGCGGGGTCGTCCGGGAACCAGACGCCCCAGCTGTCGGGGGCCGAACCGATCCGGATACGGGAGAGTGAGGGGGATGAGGACAGCGTCGTCATGGGCGTCAGGGTGCGGTCTCCCCGCGAGAGGTGTCAAGACCTGGTCCGAATGTCTGGACAAAGTATTGACAGGGCTCGGAGGGCGAGGCTAGAAAACGGTTGCAGAGCCGATTGCCGTGGAGAGCCGACGCGAAGGGAACCCGATGGCGTACGACCTGATCACCATGGGACGGATCGGAGTGGACCTCTATCCGCTCCAGACGGGCGTCCCACTCCCACAGGTCACCTCGTTCGGGAAGTTCCTGGGCGGTTCGGCGACGAACGTCGCGGTCGCCGCGAGCCGCCTGGGCCGGCGTACGGCCGTGATCACCCGCACCGGCGACGACCCGTTCGGCACCTACCTCCACGAGGAGCTGCGCCGCTTCGGCGTCGACGACCGCTGGGTCACCCCGGTCGCCGGGCTCCCGACCCCGGTGACCTTCTGCGAGGTCTTCCCGCCGGACGACTTCCCCCTCTACTTCTACCGCCGCCCCAAGGCCCCGGACCTCGAACTCGACGCCCACGAACTGGACCTGACGGCCATTCAGGAAGCGCGCCTGTTCTGGGTCACCGGCACGGGACTCAGCGAGGAGCCCAGCCGTACGGCGACCCTCGCGGCGCTCGCCCATCGCGCGAAGGCCTCCGCGACGGTCTTCGACCTCGACTGGCGCCCCATGTTCTGGTCCGACCCGCAGGCCGCGCGGCCGTTCTACACCGAGGCGTTGAAGCACACGACCGTCGCCGTCGGGAACCTCGACGAGGTCGAGGTCGCGACCGGCGTCCGCGAACCCCGGGCCGCCGCACGGGCGTTGCTGGACGCGGGGGTCGAACTCGCCGTCGTCAAGCAGGGACCCAAGGGCGTCCTCGCGGTCAACAGCAAGGGCGAGGAGGCCGAGGTGCCGCCGCTGCCGGTGAGCGTCCTCAACGGCCTCGGCGCGGGCGACGCGTTCGGCGGCTCGCTCTGCCACGGGCTGCTCGAAGGCTGGGACCTGGAGAAGATCATGCGCCACGCCAACGCGGCCGGCGCGATCGTCGCCTCGCGCCTGGAGTGCAGCTCGGCGATGCCGACAACCGCCGAGATCGAGGCGGCCGTCGAGGCGGGCGAGGTCACGCCGGAGCTCTCGGGAGCGGCGGGAGCGGTTGTGCAAACGGTTGCTGAAACGGCCGCCACCTCCGACGCCGGCACCCCCTCCGCCACCGGCACCGCCTCCGACGCCGCCCGGGCGACCGGTGCCACCCCCGACACCCAGACCGGAGCCGGCCGATGAGCCCCGTAGCCGTGGACATCGGCGAGATCGTCCGCCTCCGCACCGAACGCCCTCAAGCGGTGGCCGAAGCGGCAGCGTCCCGCACCCGCCGCCCCCTCGTGAACGACACCGGCCGCCTGATGATCGTCGCGGCCGACCACCCCGCGCGCGGCGCCCTCGGCGTCGGCGGCGACAAGCTCGCCATGGCGAACCGCGCCGACCTCCTCGAACGGCTGTGCCTCGCGCTGAGCCGCCCCGGCGTGGACGGCGTCCTCGCGACCGCCGACATCCTCGACGACCTGCTGCTGCTCGGCGCCCTCGACGGCAAGGTCGTCATGGGCTCGATGAACCGCGGCGGCCTCCAGGGCTCGGTCTTCGAGATGGACGACCGCTTCACCGGCCACCGCGCCGAGGACATCGAGCGGTTGAACTTCGACGCCGGGAAACTCCTCCTGCGCATCGACTACGACGACCCCGGCTCCCTCACCACGCTGGAGACCACGGCCCGCGCGATCGACGACATGGCGGCCCGTCGACTCCCGCTGTTCGTCGAGCCGTTCATCAGCCGCCGGACCCCCGAGGGCAAGGTCGGGAACGACCTGTCGGCGGAGGCGGTGACCCGCTCGATCGCCATCGCCTCGGGCCTGGGCGGCACGTCGGCCTACACCTGGCTGAAGCTCCCCGTCACCGAGAACCCCGACGACATGGCCGAGGTCATGGAGACGTCCACGCTGCCCGCCGTGCTGCTCGGCGGCGAGGTCGGCGGTGACCAGGACGGCGCGTACGAGAAGTGGCGCGGCGCGCTCCAACTCCCCACCGTCCGGGGCCTGGTGGTCGGCCGCTCGCTGCTGTACCCGGCGGACGGGGACGTCGCCGCCGCCGTGGACACCGCCGTAGGACTGCTGTGAGGGCCGCATGAGCAACGACCTGTACGTACCCAAGGGCGCGTCCGCGCAAGGCGATTACGCGCTCCACATCGACCCGAAAAGCGCGGGGTGGGGCTACAGCGCCCTGCGTATCGTCGAGTTGGACCAAGGCGCCGCGCACACCTTCGACACCGGGGACACGGAGTGGATCGTGCTCCCCCTCGAAGGCGGATGTACCGTGCAAACAGAGGGAAAACAGTTCCAACTCCTGGGCAGGGAAAGCGTTTTCGCGGGGGTAACCGACTTCGCGTACGTTCCCCGGGACGCCCAGGCAACGATCGCCTCCGGTGCGGGAGGCCGCTTCGCCCTGGCAGGAGCGAAGTGCGAGCGACGACTCCCCGCCCGCTACGGCCCCGCACCGGAGGTCCCCCTCGAAGCACGCGGCAGCGGCAACCGCCTGCGCCACGTCCGCAACTTCGCCTCGGCCGACGCCTTCGACTGCGACAAGCTGATCGCCGTCGAGGTCATCACGCCCGGCGGCAACTGGTCCTCGTACCCGCCGCACAAGCACGACGAGCACCGGCCGGGCGAGGAAGCCGAGTTGGAGGAGATCTACTACTTCGAGATCGACGGCCCGCACGGCATCGGCTACCAGCGCGTGTCCCCCTCCCGCGAGGGCGGCGCGGACGTCCTGGCCGAGGTCCGCTCGGGTGACGCCGTCCTCGTACCCGACGGCTGGCACGGCCCGTCGATCGCGCAGCCCGGCCACGACATGTACTACCTGAACGTCATGGCCGGACCGGGGGAAACCCGCGAATGGCGGATCTGCTTCCACCCGGACCACACGGAGGGTTACCGATGACCACCAGGCTCACAGTGGCCCAGGCGCTCGTACGCTTCCTGGCCGCCCAGTACACCGAACGCGACGGACAGCGGCAGCGGCTGATCAGCGCGACCTGGGGCATCTTCGGCCACGGCAACGTCGCGGGCCTCGGCCAGGCCCTACTGGAGTACGACACCCGGATGCCGTACCTCCAGGGTCGTAACGAGCAGTCGATGGTCCACGCGGCCGTCGGCTACGCCCGCCAGTCGAACCGGCTCTCCGCCCACGCGGTGACGACGTCGATCGGCCCCGGCGCCACGAACCTCGTGACCGGCGCCGCCCTCGCGACGGTGAACCACCTCCCCGTCCTCCTCCTCCCGGGTGACATCTTCGCGACCCGCGTCGCCGACCCGGTCCTCCAGCAGCTCGAAGTCCTGTACGCGGGTGACGTGTCGGTGAACGACGCGCTGCGCCCGGTGTCGAAGTACTTCGACCGCGTCACCCGCCCCGAGGCCCTCATCCCGGCCGCCCTCCAGGCGATGCGCGTCCTCACGGACCCGGTGGAGACCGGCGCGGTCACCCTCGCGCTCCCGCAGGACGTGCAGGCCGAGGCGTACGACTGGCCGGACGAGTTCTTCGCCGACCGCGTGTGGACGGTACGCCGCCCCGGCGCCGACCCGGTCGAGCTGTCGGCGGCGATCGAGGCGGTCAAGGCGGCCCGGCGGCCCCTGATCGTCGCGGGCGGCGGCGTCCACCACAGCCGCGCGGAGGAGGCGCTCGCGTCCCTCGTGAGTACTACGGGTATCCCCGTGGCCTCCACGCAGGCCGGCAAGGGCTCCCTCTCCTACGACCACCCCCAGGACGTAGGCGGGATCGGCCACACCGGCACGGCCACCGCCGACGAACTCGCCCGCACCGCCGACCTGATCATCGGCGTCGGCACCCGCTACACCGACTTCACCACCGCCTCCAACACCCTCTTCGACGCGGACGCCCGCTTCCTCAACCTCAACATCGCGGGGTACGACGCCCACAAGCTCGCCGGCCTCCCGCTGGTGGCGGACGCGCGCAGTGCGTTGGCTCAGCTGGCCGTAGCCCTTGAGGACTACCGCGTTAGTACCGCCTACGTAGACGAGTACACGCAGGACAAGGAGCGCTGGGAGCAGCGCGTCGACGCGGCGTACGAGGCACCCGAGCAGGACGTCCGTCCCACTCAGCCTCAGGTACTAGGGGTACTGGACGCCCTCTCCGACGAGTCGGACATCGTCATCAACGCGGCCGGCTCCCTCCCCGGCGACCTGCACAAGCTGTGGCGGGCCCGCTCCAAGGACGGGTACCACCTGGAGTACGGGTACTCCTGCATGGGGTACGAGATCCCGGCGGCCATCGGCGTCAAGATCGCCGCTCCCGAGCGCAACGTGTGGGCGCTGGTCGGCGACGGCACGTACCTGATGATGCCGACCGAGATCGTCACCGCCGTACAGGAGGGCATCGCGATCAAGATGCTCCTCATCCAGAACCACGGGTACGCGTCCATCGGCGGCCTCTCCGAGGAGACCGGCGGCGAGCGGTACGGCACCGCCTACCGCTACCGCGCGTCCGACGGCACCTTCTCCGGTGCCCCCCTCCCCGTCGACCTCGCCGCGAACGTCGAGAGCCTCGGGATGCGCGTCCTGCGCGCCAAGACCGTCGGCGGACTGCGCGAGGCCCTCGCCGAGGCGCGCGCCGCCGACACCCCCACTTGTGTCTACGTCGAGACCGAAACGGCAGACACAGTGTCGGGAGCGCCCCCGGCGCAAGCCTGGTGGGATGTTCCCGTGGCCGAGACCGCGACCCGACCGTCCGCCGTCAAGGCCCGTGAGCAGTACGAACGGCACGTCGCCACCCGTCGCCGCCACCTCTGACAGTCAAAAGGAGCATCTGGTCATGACGAAGATCGTCAACCACTGGATCGGCGGCAAGACCGTCGAAGGCGCGTCGGGCACGTTCGGTCCGGTCACGGACCCGGCGACCGGCGCGGTCACCACGAAGGTCGCGTTCGCGACGGTCGACGAGGTCGACGCCGCCGTCGCCGCCGCCAAGGACGCGTTCACGAGCTGGGGTCAGTCCTCCCTCGCCAAGCGCACCGAGATCCTCTTCAAGTTCCGCGCGCTGCTCGACGCCAACCGCGACGCCATCGCCGAACTCATCACCGCCGAGCACGGCAAGGTCCACTCCGACGCGCTCGGCGAGGTCGCCCGGGGTCTGGAGATCGTCGACCTCGCGTGCGGGATCAACGTCCAGCTGAAGGGCGAGCTGTCCACGCAGGTCGCCAGCCGCGTCGACGTCGCGTCGATCCGCCAGCCGCTGGGCGTCGTCGCGGGGATCACCCCCTTCAACTTCCCGGCCATGGTGCCGATGTGGATGTTCCCCATCGCCATCGCGACCGGCAACACGTTCGTCCTCAAGCCGTCCGAGAAGGACCCGTCGGCGTCCCTCAAGATCGCGGAGTTGCTGGCCGAAGCGGGCCTCCCGGACGGCGTCTTCAACGTCGTACACGGCGACAAGGTGGCGGTGGACCGCCTGTTGGAGCACCCGGACGTCAAGGCCGTCTCCTTCGTCGGCTCGACCCCGATCGCCCGCTACATCCACACCACCGCCTCCGCAAACGGCAAGCGGGTCCAGGCACTTGGCGGCGCGAAGAACCACATGCTGGTCCTCCCGGACGCGGACCTCGACGCGGCGGCGGACGCGGCGGTCTCTGCGGCGTACGGCTCGGCAGGCGAGCGCTGCATGGCCATCTCCGCTGTCGTGGCGGTCGGTTCGATCGGTGACTCGCTCGTGGAGAAGATCCGCGAACGCGCCGAGAAGATCAAGATCGGCCCCGGCAACGACCCGACGTCCGAGATGGGCCCCCTCATCACCGCCGCGCACCGCGACAAGGTGGCGTCGTACGTGAAGGGTGCGGCTGCCGAGGGCGCCGAAGTAGTCCTGGACGGCAGCGACTTCACGGTCGAGGGCTTCGAGGACGGCCACTGGATCGGCATCTCGCTGCTGGACAAGGTCCCGACGACGGCGAAGGCGTACCAGGACGAGATCTTCGGCCCGGTCCTGACGGTCCTGCGCGTAGACACGTACGACGAGGGCATCGCTCTCATCAACGCGTCCCCCTTCGGCAACGGCACCGCGATCTTCACGCGTGACGGCGGCGCGGCCCGCCGCTTCCAACTGGAGGTCGAGGCAGGGATGGTGGGCGTGAACGTCCCGATCCCGGTGCCGGTCGGCTACCACAGCTTCGGCGGCTGGAAGGACTCCCTCTTCGGGGACCACCACATCTACGGCAACGACGGCACGCACTTCTACACCCGCGGCAAGGTCATCACGACCCGCTGGCCGGACCCGTCGGAGGGCCCGTCGGGCGTGGACTTGGGCTTCCCGCGCAACCACTGAGCCGTAGCTGGTAGCTGAACGACGCCCCGCTCCCCCCTACTTGGGGTCGAGCGGGGCGTCGTCGTCCCCTCGTAGTCGTCGTCCCCCACCCCGAGCCGCCGCCCCCGCGACTCGCAAGCACTCCGACAACCGCTTCCCCGCGAACCGCACCTCCAGGAGGGGCGAGTTGGGGTCGTCCAGCACGCTCTTGGCGTGCCCCAGCACTTCGACGGCGGTCTCCATCCGCATCGCCTCCATCTCATCGGCGAGCCGAGTGACGTGCCCCTTGCCGCTGGGGTCGGGGGAGAGGTAGCAGGGCCGGCCGTCGAGGGTGGTCCAGGGAAGCAGGCGGAGTTTGGGGTCCATGGGGGTGCCTCCGGGTATGGGGGGATTGACTGTTTGTGCCTCCATGGTTGCGGTCTGTCCTTCGGCCAGTTGGCGGCCATCGTCAAGTACAGCAAACCGCACGTCTACGGCGTGGAGATGGGGACGCGTCCGCCGCTGCCGCCGATCTCCGAGAAGTTCGACGCGACGTTCGGGACCGGGGTGCTGTTCCAGGGGATGTACGCGGCGATCCTGCGGGAGAGACCCCTGAAGCGGTTCGACCACTGCCTTGCGCTGGAGGCGAAGGCGGTCAGGATCCAGGCGTACGGCGCGACCCTCGTGCCAGGGCTGCTCCAAACCGAGGCGTACATGCGGGCGTTGTTCCTCCGCGACCACCCGACGGCGGCGCCCGAGGAGGTCGACCGTTTCATCGCGAAACGCCTGAGCCGACAGGAGATCCTGCACGGCGACACCCGCCCCGAGTACTGGGCGGTCCTGGACGAGGCTGTGCTCCGGCGCGCGGTGGGCGGACCGGAGGTGATGCGTGAGCAACTCGCCGCGCTCCTGGCCCTGGTGGACACACCGCGTACGAGGGCATGAACGGCACCCTCATCCTGCTCACGCTCCCCGACAACTCCGTCACCGTCTACCAGGAGGCGTCCGGCATCGGGGAGAGCTTCGACGATCGCGGTACCGTGCGGCGCCGCCACCGGCTCCAACACGGTCGGTGTCCCCTGGGGCACCTCGGACGCCATCAGCGTGCGGTCCGCCGAGCGCGGCAGCATGACGATGGGACTGCCCACGGCGACCCAGCCGCGCGGTGTCGCGCTCAACGGCAGTGTCGTGTACGTCAGCCCTGACGGCCCTGACGGCCCTGTCGACACGGTGGCCCAGCCGACGCTGGAGGGCGGAGTCCGCACCTTCCAGGTCATCAAGAACGCCACCGCGCCGCACGAGTACACCTCCGCGATGAAGCTGCCGACCGGCGCGCCCCTCACCCCCTCCGACGGCGGCACCGTCCTGGTCTCCTCCGGCACGGACGAGAACACGGTGGTCCACGGCCTCATCGACGCACCGTGGGCTCGTGACGCCAACGGCGAGGCGGTGCCCACGTCGTACCGCGTCGAGGGCGACAGGCTCGTCCAGACCGTCGACCTCGACGCCGCCACGGCCTTCCCGGTGGTGGTCGACCCCAAGCTGACCCTGGGGCTCGGCATCTACTTCAACGCCACGAGCGCGGAATGGAAGGCGTACGGCATGGCCGCGACCACGGCCGGCTGGGGCGGCTGGCCCCGCCAAGCTCGCGGGGATCGGCAAGATGGTCTGCGGCGCCGCGGGGCTCAACGCCTGGAAGAACCTCGTCAACTGGCTCAAGAAGATCAAGAACTGGAACCTGGCCGCGGGCGGCTGCTACCAGATCAAGCTCTGGGGGTCGGCCAAACTGACCAAGGTCAGCAAGAAGAACTGCCGATGACGACCGCTGCCGAAGAGGTTCCCTCATGATCATGCGCACTCCGTGGTGGCTGAACCTGATCGCCCTCGCCGCGGCGATCGCGCCCTGCGTCGCCTTCGGCCTCCCCTGGTACGTCGCGGCGGTGGCAGCCCTGGCCACGGGTACGGTCGCGGACCGCGCCTGGCAGGCGGTGCTCCGGCGCCGCGAACGCGACTGAGTGATCCCCCTCCGGTGTACCGCGCCTGCGGTACACCGGAGTTCGCCGTACGCCCCAAGGAGGGCCCCCACCTCGCCCCACGGTCGACAGCTCTTTGTCAGACTCACCCCGTACCGTTGACGCATGGATCATCGACTGCCGCGACGGCACGCGAACCGGGGCCGCACATGAGGTGGGGGCCGCCCGGGCGGAGGCGGATGTTGGCCGGAGCGGCGGCCGTGGTGGTGCTGGCAGGTGCCGGTACGTGGACGGCGGTGGCGTCGGACAGTAAACCGCCGGTGCAAGAGGCGGACCGCGTCATGGACGTGGACGGCGTCAAGCTGGACACGTCGTATTTCATCACCAAGGGTGACAAGAAGCGCCCCGCCGTCCTGCTGGCCCACGGCTTCGGCGGCAGCAAGGACGACCTCAAGGACCAGGCCGAAGACCTCGCCCGCGACGGGTACGCGGTCCTCACCTGGTCCGCGCGCGGCTTCGGCAAGTCCACCGGCAAGATCGGGCTGAACGACCCGAACGCCGAGGTCAAGGACGTCTCCAAGCTGATCGACTGGCTCGCGAAACAGCCGCAGGTCGAGCTGGACAAGAACAACGACCCGCGTGTGGGCATAGCGGGCGGCTCGTACGGCGGCGCGATCTCCCTGCTGGCCGCCGGTCATGACAGCCGGGTCGACGCGATAGCCCCCTCCATCACGTACTGGAACCTCGCCGACGCCCTGTTCCCCGACGGCGTGTTCAAGAAACTCTGGACCGGCGTCTTCTTCAACACGGCGGGCGGCTGCGCGAAGTTCGAGCCGGCGCTGTGCGAGATGTACGACAGGGTCGCGGAATCCGGCGTCCCGGACGCACAGGCGAGAAAGCTCCTCGAAGAGCGGTCGCCCTCGGCCGTCGGCACCCGCATCAAGGTCCCCACGCTCCTGCTCCAGGGCCAGACGGACTCCCTGTTCACGCTCGCGCAGTCGGACCAGGCCCAGAAGGCGATCAAGGCGAACGGCGCCCCCGTGGACGTCGACTGGATCGCGGGCGGCCACGACGGCGGCAACCTGGAGTCGGACCGCGTCCAGTCCCGCGTCAAGAACTGGTTCGACCGCTACCTGAAGGACGACAAGGCGGCGGACACGGGCCCGGCGTTCCGCGTCACCCGCACGGGCGGCATCGACTCCACGGACGGCGCGGCCCAGCTGAGGGGCGCGAGCGCGGATACGTACCCGGGCCTCGGCAACGACACCAGGAACATCCAGCTCACCGGCGAAGAACAGACGTTCACGAACCCGCCCGGCGCCAACCCGCCCGCGATCTCCGCGCTCCCGGGCCTCGGCGCGGGCAGCGGCGGCCTGGCCCAGCTCTCCTCCCTGGGCGTCGGCCTCTCCCTGGATTTCCCGGGCCAGTACGCGGCGTTCACGTCCCAACCGGTCCGTGACGACCTCCGCATCACCGGCTCCCCGACAGTCACCGTCCACGTCAAGTCCACGAGCGCCGAAGCCGTCCTCTTCGCGAAGGTGTACGACGTCAGCGCGGACGGCCGCACCCAGGTCCTCCCCTCCCAACTGGTCACCCCGATCCGCGTGGCCGGCGCGAAGGACGGCCAGGACGTCAAGATCACCCTCCCCGCGATCGACCGCAGGATCGAGCAGGGCCACAGCCTCCGCCTGGTCCTCGCCTCGACGGACCTGGGCTACGCCTCCCCGGCGGCAGCGGCGTCGTACACGGTCTCCCTGGCCGACAAGAACCTGACCGTCCCGACGGACCCGGCCCTCGACAGCACGGCGTCGACCCTCCCCGCCTGGGTCTGGTGGCTCCCCCTCGCGGGCGCGGGCATCGCCGCCGCCCTGCTCCTCACGGCCCGCCGCCGCACGGCGACCCCGGCGCCGGAGGCAGAACTCCAGGACGTACCCCTCCAGATCACCGGCCTGACGAAGAAGTACAAGGGCGGCGACCGCTACAGCGTCAAGGACCTGAGCTTCACTGTGGAGAAGGGCCAGGTCCTGGGCCTGCTCGGCCCGAACGGCGCCGGGAAGACGACCACGCTGCGCATGCTGATGGGCCTCATCAGGCCCGACGACGGCGAGATCCGCGTCTTCGGGCACGCGATCCGCCCGGGCGCGCCGGTCCTCTCCCGGGTCGGCTCGTTCGTCGAGGGCGCCGGGTTCCTCCCGCACCTGTCGGGCCGCGAGAACCTGGAGCTGTACTGGCAGGCCACCGGCCGCCCGGCCGAGGACGCGCACATGGAGGAGGCCCTGGAGATCGCGGGCCTCGGCGACGCGCTCGCCCGCGCGGTGCGCACGTACTCGCAGGGCATGCGCCAGCGCCTCGCCATCGCCCAGGCCATGCTGGGCCTGCCGGACCTGCTGATCCTCGACGAGCCGACGAACGGCCTCGACCCGCCGCAGATCCGCGAGATGCGCGAGGTGATGATCCGGTACGCGGCCCAGGGCCGCACGGTCATCGTCTCCAGCCACCTCCTGTCCGAGGTCGAGCAGTCCTGCACGCACCTCGTGGTCATGGACCGGGGGCAGCTCGTGCAGGCGGGCCGGGTCGCCGAGATCGTCGGCTCCGGGGACACGCTCCTGGTCGGCACGGCGACACCGGTCGACGAGCCGATCGTCGAGAAGCTCGCGGCCCTGCCCGGCATCGTCTCGGCGACGCGGGCTGACGGCGGCATCCTGGTCCGCCTCGGCCCGGGCGGCACGGCGAACCGCCTGATCACCGAGTTGGTCCGGCTCGACGTACCGGTGGAGTCCGTCGGCCCGCACCGCCGCCTGGAGGACGCCTTCCTCACCCTGATCGGAGGTACCGCATGAGCACGCTCACCGAGACGGCCTCCGGCTACCGGGCGGCCAAGACCCTGCCGCTGAGGGTGGAGTTCGCCCGCCAGCTCAAGCGCCGCCGCACGCTGATCATGGGCGGCATCCTGGCCGCCCTGCCGTTCGTCCTGTGGATCGCGTTCATGATCGGCGGCACACCGGACGGCCGCGACGGCCAGATCACGCTGATGGACACGGCGACGGCCTCGGGCGCCAACTTCGCGGCCGTGAACCTCTTCGTGTCGGCCGGCTTCCTCCTGGTCATCCCGGTCGCCCTGTTCTGCGGGGACACGGTCGCCTCCGAGGCCGGCTGGTCCTCCCTGCGCTACCTCCTCGCCGCGCCGGTCCCCAGGGCCCGGCTCCTGTGGTCGAAGCTGGTCGTCGGCCTCGGCCTCAGCCTCGCCGCGATGGTCCTGCTCCCGCTGGTCGCCCTCGCGGTCGGCACAGCCGCGTACGGCTGGGGCTCGCTGGACCTCCCGACGGGCGGCGCGCTCGCGCCGGGCACGGCGGCGCAGCGGCTGCTGATCGTCGTCGCGTACATCTTCGTCTCCCAACTGGTCACCGCCGGGCTCGCGTTCTGGCTCTCGACCAGGACGGACGCCCCGCTCGGCGCGGTCGGCGGCGCGGTCGGCCTGACGATCGTCGGCAACGTCCTGGACCAGGTCACCGCGCTCGGCGACTGGCGCGACTTCCTCCCCGCGCACTGGCAGTACGCCTGGGCGGACGCGGTCCAGCCGACCCCGGAGTGGGCGGGCATGGCGCAGGGCGCGTCGGTGTCGGTGACGTACGCGGTGATTCTCTTCGCGCTGGCGTTCAGAGGTTTCGCCCGGAAGGACGTGGTCTCTTGACCAACTCCCTCTTGGCCAACCTCTGGCCTCAGAAGGCTACGCACGAGTAAGTTGCCCTCACTTCCAGCCAGTTGAAGTCAGGGGAGCCGTCATGGGCGTACGCAGGGACCTCAGGAAAGCCAAGCGGCGCACCGACCTCGCGGCCCGTACCGCCCTGGACCTGGTCCGGGACGGCACCGGCACGGTCCGCGAGGCGGCGGTCCCCTCCCTCACGGCCCCCCTGACGACCGGCAGCATGGCGGACCTGCCGTACAAGAACGCCGCCGAGGCCCCCGCCGACGTGATCCTCCGCCGCCGCGACTCCGCGGGAACCTGGCGCCCGATCACCGCGACGGAGTTCGCCGCCGAGGTCACCGCCGTCGCGAAGGGCCTGATCGCGGCCGGCGTCGAACCCGGCGGCCGGGTCGCGGTGATGTCGAGGACCCGGTACGAGTGGACGGTCCTCGACTTCGCGATCTGGTCCGCGGGCGGCGTCACCGTCCCCGTCTACGCGACCTCCTCCGCCGAACAGGTCGAGTGGATCGTCCAGGACTCCGGCGCCCGGCACGTCATCACCGAGAACCCCGCGAACACCGCCACGGTCGTGAAGGCCACCACCGGCCGCGACCCCCGCCTCTGGGAGCTGGACGCGGGCGCGCTCGCCGACCTCAAGAACCTCGGCCGCGAGGTGGACGACGACGAGGTCGTCAAGCGCCGCAGGGAACTCACCCCCGACGCCACCGCGACCATCTGC
Organism: Streptomyces niveiscabiei; assembly: GCF_033794345.1. Classification (NCBI taxonomy): domain Bacteria; kingdom Bacillati; phylum Actinomycetota; class Actinomycetes; order Kitasatosporales; family Streptomycetaceae; genus Streptomyces; species Streptomyces niveiscabiei. The sequence goes on along the minus strand of NZ_JARAYJ010000012.1, from coordinate 66,425 downwards.
TACACCTCAGGTACGACGGGACGACCCAAGGGCTGCGTCCTCACCCACACCAACCTCCACGAGGAGGCGGGCAACGTCCTCGAACTCCTCCACCCCGTCTTCAAGGCGGTCACCGGCCGCACCGCCTCCACCCTCCTCTTCCTCCCCCTCGCGCACATCATGGGCCGCGTCCTCCAGATCGCCTGCCTCACCGGCCGCATCGAGGTCGGCCACTTCCCGAGCGTGAAACCCGACGAACTCCGCCCGGCCCTCAAGGAGTTCAGACCCACCTTCCTCGTAGGCGTCCCCTACCTCTTCGAGCGCATCCACGACACCGGCCGCGCCACCGCCGAGAAGATCGGCCGAGGCGCCTCCTTCGACCGCGCCGAACGCATCGGCGTCAGGTTCGCAGAGGCGTACCTCGCCAAGTTCCTGAACCAGACCCCCAAGGGCCCCGGTCTCAAGCTGTACGCCGCCTGGGCCCTGTACGACGTACTGGTCTACCGCCGTATCCGCAAGGAACTCGGTGGCCGCCTCAACTACGCGATCAGCGGCGGCAGTCCGCTCGACCGCACCCTCAACCTCTTCTTCCAGGCCGCCGGGATCATCGTCTACGAGGGGTACGGGCTGACGGAGACGACGGCCGCCGCGACGATGATCCCGCCGCTGGAACCCCGCCCCGGCACGGTCGGCCGCCCGGTCCCCGGCACCGCGATCCGCATCGCCGACGACGGCGAGGTCCTGATCAAGGGCGGCGCGGTGTTCCGCGCCTACTGGAACAACCCCGAGGCGACCCAAGAGGTCCTGAAAGACGGCTGGTTCGAGACCGGCGACCTCGGCGCGCTCGACGACGACGGCTACCTCACCATCACCGGCCGGAAAAAGGATCTCCTCGTCACCTCCGGCGGCAAGAACGTCTCCCCGGCCGTCCTGGAGGACCGCCTCCGCAGCCGCGCCCCCGTCGGCCAGTGCCTGGTCGTCGGCGACAACCGCGCCTTCATCGCCGCGCTGATCACCCTCGACCCGGACGCGGTCGCCCACTGGCTCGCCGTACGGGGGCTCCCCGCCGACACCCCGTTCGAGCGGATCGCCGCCGACCCGAGGATGCGCGAGACCGTCCAACAGGCCGTCGACTACGCCAACCAGGCCGTCTCCCGCGCCGAGTCGATCCGCGAATTCACGCTGGTGGAAGGCGAGTTCACCGAGGCGAACGGGATGCTGACGCCGTCCCTGAAGGTGAAGCGGGACGTAGTACTCCAGGCGTACGCGGAGCACGTCGAGGCGATCTACCGCAAGAAATGACGGACGGCGGGCCACCGGGAAGACCGGTGACCCGCCGTACGACGGGAGCGGGACGGCTCAGCCGTTGGCCGCGCCGTTGCCCGACAGGGCGGAGATGTCGTCCAGGATGTGCGACAGCGGCTCGTCACCCTTGGCCTGGGTGGAGTTCTCGACACACTGCTGGTTCTGCGGCGCCGACAGGACGTTGATGTCCTGGACGGCGATCGGCACGAGGCCGACGATCGAACCGGCGTTGATCTTCGCCGGCAGACCGATGCAGGGCTTGTTGAGCGAGCCCTGGACCAGCGAGAGCTGCGGGCTCATGTCGCCGAAGGTGGCGGAGTTGCCGAACTCCTGCGAGGCGCCGTTGCCGCTGGCGGAGGTGGTCCCGCTGTCGTCACCGATGGCCAGCGCCTGAGGCGCGGCACCGGCGGCGATACCGGCTACGGACGCGGCTACAGCGGCGGTTGCCCACAGCTTCTTCATGGTTCTTGTTCCCTTCGAAAAGCGGACTCCGGGGGAGGAGCTGCGTGATCGAGAACGGTCGGTCCCCGCCTGAGGTTGCGCAGGATGACCCGTTCGGCGCAGCGCACTACCTGCACGCGTACGCGCTCCCGCGCACCGGCACCGGCGCCCCCACCAGACTCGGCGGGTCCTTCGGCCGCGGATTCGCCCGCTTAGCCAGCAGTGGCTGGTCCTTGGCGAGCTTCGAGAACACCGCCCGCGCCTTCTTCCCGTCCCACGCGAGCGTCGAACCGACGTCCCTGCGCACGGGGTTGAAACCGGCGATCGGCACGGTCGTGAACTCCGTCGCCCCCACCGGCACCTTGCGCAACTCACCGGCCAGCCGCACGAGTTGTTCGGCCGCCCCGAACCCCTGCGGCCCCGAACCCAGCAGCGTGCGCGCCCACTTGACGGTACGCACCGGGTCGGCGAGCAGCCTACGCGCCTGGAGCCCGCGCAACGCCTGCACCAGGAACCGCTGTTGACGCTGGATACGGCCGAGGTCGGCGCTGTTGTCGAAGTGCCGCGAACGCACGTACTGAAGCGCCGGACCACCGCGCAGCCGGTGCTTGCCGGGCCGCAGATCCATCTTGGTCGCGGAGTCCCTGAGCCGCCGGGGCGTGCACACCTCGACACCGCCGACCTGGTCCACGGTGTCCATGAAGCGCCGGAAGTCCACCTGGAGGTACGTGTCGATCCGTACGCCCGTCAGCGCCGCCACCGTCTTCACCGCCAGCTCCGGACCGCCTTCCTGGTAGGCGGAGTTGAGCTTCGCGGGGTGCGCGCGGCGGGTACGGCCCGCGTCGTCGCGGTACGCCGGGATCGTCGCGAGCGAGTCGCGGGGCAGGCCGACGACGCTGACCCGGTCCCGGCGGGCCGAGAGGTGCACCAGCATCATCGCGTCGGAGCAGCCGCAGGGCTCGCCGCCCGCGTGGAAGCGGCGCTTCTCGGCGGCCGTGATGGTGTCCCGCTCGTCGGTGCCGAGGATGAGGATGTTGAGGGGGCGGCGGGGCGCGGAGTGCGCGGCGGGGAGGGCGGCGCCGGCGAGGAGGGTGCCGGCGGTGGTGAGGACGACGGCCGTGCAGGCGAGGCGGCGCCGGGACGGCCGTAGGAGTGGCGAAAGGTTTCTCTCTGCTGGGTTCGATGCTCTGTCGCTCGTCACGCGGCGCACCGTAAGCAAAACGGGCCGCCGGAAGACCGGCGGCCCGCTGCGGTGGGGCGGAAATCAGCCCCTGGGCTCAGCGAAGTGAACCCGTTCGACGGCTCAGTGGTTGGCCGCGCCGTTGCCCGCGAGGACCGAGATGTCGTCGAGGATGTGCGACAGCGGCTCGTCGCCCTTGGCCTGCGTCGAGTTCTCGACACACTGCTGGTTCTGCGGGGAGGACAGGACGTTGATGTCCTGGACCGCGATCGGCACGAGGCCGACGATCGAACCGGCGTTGACCTTGGCGGGCAGGCCGATGCAGGGCTTGTTCAGCGAACCCTGGATCAGGGCCATCTGCGGGCTCATGTTGCCGTAGGTCGCCGAGTTGCCGAACGCCTGGGAGGCGCCGTTGCCGCTCGCGGAGGTCGTGCCGTGGTCGTTGCCGATGGCGAGGGCCGGGCCGGCGCCCGCGCCGACGACGGACGCGGCGACAGCGGCAGCGGCGAGTACCTTCTTGATCACGTGAGTAAGTCCCTTCTGGAGAAACCCCGTCCACCGGAGTGCGCTGATCAACCGACGAAAGGGCCTCACGGTTTCCCTCATTCACCCGTACGGCTCAAGACCGGCGTGTCGGAAAACCGATCGGGTGACGTGCCGCAACCAATTCCCGTGTCCGCTGTTGTGTCGGGGGCAGGCACATGGTCCCGGCTCCACGGCCGGGATCGGGAAAGAGAAGAGAGCGAAATGCTGAAGAAGGCAATGGCCGTGGCGGCGGTAGCCGCGTCCGTCGTCGGCGCGAGCGCGGCGGTGGCCCCCCAGGCGCTTGCCATCGGGGACGACAGCGGGACCACCTCGGCCAGCGGCAACGGCGCGCAGTCCGCGTTCGGCAACTCGGTGACCAAGGGCGACATGAGCCCCCAGGCCACCCTGGTCCAGGGCTCGGTCAACAAGCTCTGCGCCGGCGTGCCGCTGAAGGCCAACGTCGGTTCCGTCGTCGGCGTGGTGCCGATCGCCGTCCAGGACATCCCGATCCTGTCGGCCCCGCAGAACCAGCAGTGCGTCGAGAACTCGACGCAGGCCAAGGGCGACGAGCCGCTGTCGCACATCCTGAGCGATATCTCGGCGCTCTCGGGCAACGGCGTCTCCAACGGCTGACGTCCGCCGGTGTGGCGCGTCCGGGCGGTCCGTTCTGCGTGCGGGCCGTCCGGGCGTTTCTGTGTGACACGCCGTCAATTCGCTTTACTTCCTTGTGGAGAGGGGTTGCGAAGAATCGTTCTGTCACTCCGAAGTGCTGATTGTATGAATGCGTTCGAGTGAATTCCCGTTCGGCCCATGTTGCTCAGTTTCTTTCGCTGTCTATCTCTCGTTTGCAGCCTGTAGGTCATGGGAGGCATGACCACGGAGAAGGGATAGACATGAAGAAGAGCGCTGCTGTCATCGCGGGTCTGGTACTGGCCCTCGGCGGTGCGGTTCCGGCCTTCGCGGACGCGGGCGCCGAGGGTGCGGCCATCGGTTCGCCGGGTGTCCTCTCCGGCAACGTCGTCCAGATCCCGGTGCACGTCCCGGTCAACGTCTGCGGCAACACGGTCAACGTGATCGCGGGCCTGAACCCGGCGTTCGGCAACACCTGCGTCAACGACTGACGTATCCGTCACACCAGGCTGAACGGCTTGGTCGAAGGCCGGCCTTGGACACCTGCCCAACGTTCCGAGGCCGGCCTTCGGCACTCTCGCGCCAGTCGTGGCCCTCGTCGAGTCCGTTCACGCCGAGTCCAGCATTCATGGCAGTTCGAGCAGGAAGACAACGAGATTGCGACAGACCCTGAGCAGGGGAATGGTCGCGGCGGCTGCCGCGACGAGCATTCTGTCCCTGTGCGGCAGCCCGGCGTTCGCCGACTCGCACACCAGCGGCACCACGACCGGCTCGCCCGGTGTCCTGTCCGGCAACAACGTCGAGGTCCCTGTCGACGTACCGGTCAACGCGTGCGGCAACACGGCCGACGCGGCAGCCGGCTTCAACCCGACCTTCGGCAACTCCTGCGGGTCCTATCCGGGGGTGGCTCAGAAGTATGCCGGGTACGGGGCGGACGATGACGACGAGTCGTACGGGGGGTACGGGTCCTACGGCGGCGATCACGGGTACGGGGTCGACGACTCCGACGACTCCGACGACGACTCGGGGTACGGGACCGGGCAGCCGCCCGGCGGCGGTGACCAGCCCCCGTCGGGGCACGACCAGCCCCCGGGCGGGGGTGACCAGCCGCCGACCGGCAACGACCAGCCGCCCGGCGGGGACGTCTGCGACAACCCCGGGGACGTGATCGGCGGGCCGGACTCCAACGGCGAGACGTGCGAGCAGCCGCCCGGCGGTGGCGACCAACCCCCGACGGGGAACGACCAGCCCCCGGGCGGTGGCGACCAGCCGCCCACTGGCAATGACCAGCCTCCGGGTGGCGGTGATCAGCCTCCGACGGGCAACGACCAGCCCCCCACGGGCAACGACCAGCCGCCCACGGGCAACGATCAGCCTCCGACGGGCAACGATCAGCCTCCGACGGGCGACGACCAGCCCCCCACGGGGAACGACCAGCCGCCCACGGGCAACGATCAGCCTCCGACGGGCAACGATCAGCCGCCCACCGGCAACGACCAGCCCCCCGCCAAGCCGCCCGTCCTGGCCCACACCGGTACGAGCGACCTGCTCGCCGCCGCGGGTTTCAGCGCCGCGATGATCGCGGGCGGCGCCGTTCTCTACCGACGTGGCAGGGCCGCTGCCCGTCGGTGACGAACCCCTCGCACAACCTTGGTGCCGGACGCTCCTCGAAGCGGCCGGCACCCGCGTTTCGGGGCCCAACCGGCCCTGGGATCAACGCCGTACGGTGTCCGCCGCGCCGCGTTCCCCGCTCCGCCCCGGCGCCGGGACCGCCCCGCCGGGCACCCCGGTGCGCAGCCGGCGCCGTACGCCTCGTACGAGGGTGCCGGACGTGAAGGTCGCGCCGTGCACGAAGCGCATCGCGGGGCCGAAGCCGGAGGCGGTGACCAGGCCGGCCAGGAAGAGGCCGGGCCAGGAGGACTCGAACTCCCGTCCCACGGAAGGGGATCCGTCGGCCGCTTCGGCGAGGGCACCGCGCAACTCGGGGGAGAGGAGGGCGAGTCGGTCGCGGGTGGCCTTGAAGCCGGTGGCCGCGATGACGTGGTCGGTCTCGATGGACCGGGTGCGGCCGGAGGTGTTGGAGACCTCCAACGTGAGCTTCTCGGCGGCTGGTTCGGTCTTCTTGGACCTCACCTTGCCTTTGCCGGCAGCAGAGTTCGTCAACTTCCCCTCCGCCGCCGTGACTTCGTGGCCCAGCAGGACCTCCACCACCCCCTCCACCCGGTCCCGTACCCACCAAGCCCCCGCCGGGCCAAGGGCGTCGGCGGCGATCCGGGCCCTGGTCTCCTCCGGCAGGCGCCGGTACCAGCCGGCCCGCTCGGAGTAGAACCAGTTCCGCCACCCGCAGCCCAGCCCGCTGTGCGGCGAGCGCAGGGACTGCCACCAGGGCCGCTCCCAGGGCGGCGGGACGTCGTTCCAGTCGAGCCGGTCCGCGCGCGCCAGCACCCGTACCTTCGTGCCCTGTTCGACCAGGAGCGCGGCGGTCTCCAGGGCCGCCTGGCCGCCGCCGATGACGGTGACGTCGCGGCCCCGGAAGCGGTCGAGGGAGCTGTGGTGGCTGCTGTGGGTGACGAGGCCGGGGGAGGCGCCGTGCAGCGCGGCGGGGATCTCCACGAACGGCATGACGCCGACCGCGAGGGCGACCGTACGGGCGTGGACGGTCTCCCCGTCGTCGGTCACCGCCTCGAAGCCGCCGGGGTGCGGGGAGATCCGGACGATGGTCCGCTCATCCACCTCGGGGACGGCGTTGCGGGCGAACCACAGGCCGTACTCGGCGAACATCTCCACCGGGATCGGCTCGCCGTGCCGCACGGAGACGCCGCGCTTGTCGCCGTACACGTCGAGGCGCCAGCGCGCGGCGGGGTCGGACAGGTTGGACGCCCACGGCTCCGACTTGAGGAACATGCCGCGCGGCATGTGGTCGCGCCAGGACGCCATGGGCCGGCCGAAGACGCGCAGGCTCAGCCCGGCGGACGCGGCGTGGGACGCGATGGACAGGCCGTACGGGCCCGCACCCACCACCAGCAGATCGAACATCAGCAACTGCTCGCTTTCGAGTCGTCGGTCGGAGGAGTGTTCGCAGGGGTGTGGGGGGAGGCCGAGGGGGAGGCCGTCGTACCCGTGAGACCTGGGAGTGACGCCGGACGGGCGTCCCCCTGAGGTAGCCCGGTACGGGATACCGGCGGTGAGGGCGACTGCCGTACGACCCGGAGGCGTACCCCAGGACGCCTCATACCCCCCGTACCGCCGGACCCCGGGGCCGTCCACCGCAGGCGCTGGGCGAGCCGGGTCGCGACGTGGCGGCACCACAGGCCCCACATGGCGTGGCCCGGGGCGGGGTCGTCGGGGGCGTACCAGGCGAGTTCGCGGCCGTGCGGGGCGGGGCGCAGGGCGGTGAGGGGGGCGTAGTTCTCGACGACGAAGGCGCGGCCGGGGCGGGGGGTGCCCGGCGGAAGGGTGCGGTGGGTGAGGTCGAGGTGCTGGGCGCGGACGACGTCGAGGCCCGCCGCGTCGGTGAAGAGGCGGAACTGGGCGCCGGGGCGGGGGTTGAAGTCGAGGAGGTGGTAGCGGCCGGTGGCGGCGCAGCGCCGGAAGTCGAGGTCGAGGATGCCCCGGTAGCCGAGGTCGCCGGTGAGGCGCTCGGCGAGCGAGGTCACGGTGGCGTTCGGCGCCCACTCGCCGACGGCCGTGAGCCCGGCGCCGCGCGGCCAGGACAGCAGCTTGCGGCCGGGCCCGCCCGCGCGGACGGCGCCGGCGCGGTCGGCGTACCCGTGGAAGAACCAGTCCAGGCCCGTGCCGGGCGCCAGGAACTCCTGGAGCAGCAGGCGGCAGCCCGCTTCCTCGGTACGGAGATACAGCTCGCGCGCCTCCTGGGGGGAGCGCAGGACGACCGTGCTGCGCAGTCCGCTCCCGTCGGGCAGCAGCCACGGCCTGCTCCACTTCGCGACCACCGGCAGGCCCAGGCGCCACGCGGCCTGCGCCGCCTGTGCCTCGCTCTCCGGGACGACCGTCTCGGGATGCGGGACGCCCGTCGCCCGGCACAGCCGCGCCAGCTCGGCCTTGTCCGCGACCCGTCCGGGCAGCTCGCCGGGCTGCTGCGGCAGCAGGTACGCGGGCGCCAGCTCCGCGCGCAGCCGGCTCACCGCGACCGCGCCCGCGTCGTCCATCGGGATCAGCACGGCGGGCCGCTCCACACGCGCCGCGACCCGCAGCAGCACGGCCGCGATCTCCGCGTCGGCGGCCCCGGGCAGCGGCGGCGGATGCAGCTGCCGTACGAACCGGGAGTGGCGTACGGGGCTTCCCGCCACGTCCGCGACGAGGTGGACCTCGACCCCGGCGCGGCCGAGCGAGCGCACGGCACCCAGCGTTCCGTGGTGAAAAGGATTCCGGTCGATCCGCAGCAGCACTGCGGGGACGCGGGTGTCGAGCAGGGGCACGGGCATTCCTTCGGTTCGTTCACCGATGCGGGCGAGTGGACCACTCGAAAGCCGTAACGGCGGTGGCGTACTTCCTTTTCGTATGACTTACATGTGACTGTCTGTCAGGAATTCCTGACGCTGTCATAACGCGCGAATGGCGCGGTCATCACGCGTGTGAGTGGAGAAAGGAGCAGGCATGGCCCCACGAAAGCGACGCGCCCGGTCCCGGCGGCTGGCCGTCGTCGCGACGGCAGTCGTCGTATCGGCCGCCCTGGCCTCCGGTCCTGGTTTCGCCGCGAGTGCGGGGGTGGTGCAGCGCGCCGATCCTCCCGCTCCCGCGTGGTGGGAGCGCGACGGGTGGTGGGGGGACGACGAGGAGGGCACGCCCCCCGTCGAGAGCCCGGCGCCGGCCCCCGTACCCGTAGACCCCGTAGTACCTCCGAAGGACCCGGCGGCCCCCGCCAAGAAGTACCCCGCCTTCGGCGCCTACCTCGACTACGGCCCCCGGGGCGTGTCCCGGATGGCCGAGCTGAGCCGGTGGCTCGGCGGGTCGGAGCTGAAGGTCGGCCACACCTACCTGCCGGGCGACCGGTGGAGCAACATCGAGGGCGCCCCCGGCTTCCTCGACGTGTGGGCGGACTGGCGGCGCGAGAAGGACGACCGGATGTTCGTCCTCAACGTGCCGATGCTGGAGCGCAACGAGGAGGGCGTCTCCGACACCGAGGTGCGCCGGCTGCTGCGGCAGGGCGCCGCCGGACAGTTCGACCACCACTACAAGGCCCTCGCCGAACGCCTCGTCGCCCTGAAGGTGCCGGACACGGTGATCGTGCTCGGCTGGGAGATGAACGGCACGACGTACACCCATCGGTGCGGCCCCGACCCGCAGACGTGGAAGACGTACTGGAACAGGATCGTCACCACCATGCGTTCGGTGCCGGGCCAGCAGTTCAAGTTCGACTTCACGCCGAGCCGGGGCCGGGACGCCGTTCCGTGGACCGAGTGCTACCCCGGTGACGACACGGTCGACATCGTCGGAATGGACTCGTACGACCAGCCGACCGGCCGGACGTTCGACGAACAGGTGACGGAGCCCTACGGCCTTCAGAGCCACGTGGATTTCGCGAAATCCCACAACAAGGCCATCTCCTATCCGGAATGGGGACTCTTCCGCAACGGCGACAACCCGGAGTACATGCGGCGCATGCTCGCCTGGATGGACGAGCACAAACCGCTGTACAACACCGTCACCGACTACTGCCCGCACGGCGTGTGGCAGTGCGGATCGAACCCGCGCTCCTCCGAGGTCTACCGGTCGATGCTGTCCGGCCGGATCGACGAGCCGGTCACCCCGGTCGAGCCGCCGGTCACGCCGCCGGTCACGCCTCCGGTGACACCCCCGGTGGAGCCCCCTGTGGTGCCTCCGGTGGACCCGCGGCCGGACTGCTCGCCGGTCGACCTCGGCAGCTGGGTCGAGCACTGGCTCGGCGGGAAGCTCTGCCTGAAGTTCGACTGGTTCTCCCGCAACCGGTGACCCGGCCGGTGGCGGCGGGCTCACACGCTCAACTCCCGCCGCCACCGGACCGCTCCCTGAAGGACTCCCAGCGGTGCAGTAACTCCTTGCCGCGCCGCCGGGCCGCCACGTCGCACAGCGCCGCCGACAACAGCGGCGCGGTGCGGCGCCGGGCGAGCAACAGCCGCTGGTTGACGACGGGTTCGGGCCGCCAGTGGTGCTTGTACGGCTCGTTCCCGCGCAGCAGGCTCAACGCACCCCGGGGCGGCTTGCGGGCGTGCTCGGCGCACGCGTCCAGCAGCATCACCGCCACGTCCGCCTTCCGCTCCCGCAGCCGCGGATGCGCCCCGTACAGATAGCCGCCGGCCAACTCCCGGGACAGCAGCGTGAGATCGACGGCCACGACGTCGTCGTCGAGCCGGAACTCGGTCACCACCGCGTCCCCCGACCGCACCATCGGCCCCACCGACCTCACCAGGTGGTCGCAGAACCGCTGTTGCAGGTGCTCGGACGTCACCTTCCGGCCCTGCCACTGGAGTCGGTGCAGTTCGAGCAGGCGCCGCAGCGCCGCGTCCACGCCGTCGGCCGGTACGACGCTGCGCTCCACCCCGAGCGAGGTCAGCTTGCGCAGCTTGGCCCGCACGCGCTGCGCCTTCGCGGACGGCAGCCGCGCCACCAGCTCCTCCATGGGCACGGCCGGCAGCTCCAGGCACACCGAGTCCCCGACCCGTCGGCGCGGCCCCCGCCAGTGCTCGTACACCCGCTCCACGGCACCCCCCGGACGCACCTCGCGGAAGTCGATCAGCGCGGTGCGCGCCGCCGCCGCGAGCCCTTCGGTGAGCGCGGCGACGGCCTCCTCCGCGCGCTCGTCGTCGACCAGGACGTCCCCGTAGTCGGAGATCGCCCCGCCCAGCGGCACGAGCGAGGGGAACGGACTGTGTACGGCCATCAGGGGCGCGGCGGCGAGGAGTTGGCCGTTTCCGCCGCGCACCAGGAGCAGGCGCAGTCGGCCGCGCCTGCCGTAGGACAGCCACCAGGAGTGCAGCCAGGCGTGGCTCTGGAACGGGGTCGCCGTCGCGCAACGCCCGTACAGGTCGGCCCAGTCAGCGGCGAGGGCGGCGAACTGGGCCTCGTCCGTGACCAGTTCGGCGTTCATCGTGCCCCGTGGACGTCGGCGGCGAGGGCCGGGCCGGGGACAGAGGTCTTGGCGTCCTCGGTGGTCCGCGTCTCCTCGGCGGTCCGCTTCTTCTCCGCCGCCCGCGTCTCTTCCGGCGCCCGCGTCTCTTCCGAAGTACGCGTCGCCGCCTTGGTGCCCCGCTTCGGGCGGGCCAGCAGCACCAGCCCGCCCAGCAGCCCGCCCGCGCTCGCGCCGACCAGGCCGGTGACCGCCGGGGACTGCGAGGACGGGTCGGTCGGCTTCAACGCCCTTGCGAACTGCTGGAGTTCGACGTTCGTCGTCTTCTCGCTGCCCTTCGCGTGCTGGGTCAGCGCCCGCGACACCGCGTTCGCCATGTCGGCGGCGAGGTCCGCGCGGCCCGAGGTCGCGGTGATCGACACCATCGGCGCGTCCGGCGAGGTCGCCGTCTGCACGCTCTTGCGGAGCGTGTCCACCGGCACCCCGGCCCACACCTGGGCGTCGCCGAGCACCGCGAGCTGCGTCGCGACCCGGCCGTACGCCTGCGCGAAGCCCAGCGCGGAGGACGGGTCGGACTTCTCGGCGGGGACGGCGACGACGTACGCGGTCGCCGTGTAGACGGGCGGCTTCAGCGCGCCGTACGCGCCGCCCGCGAGGCCACCGGCGAGGGCGCCGGCGGCGAGCAGGGTCCAGGGCGGGAGGGCCTTGGCGCGGGTGAGGAGGGCCGGGCGGCGGGAGGTGTTCTCGGTCATGTGGCGGTGGCTTTCTGGGGTGACGGGACGGAGAGGGTGGTCGTGTAGACGTCCATGAGGCGTGCGGCGCTGCGGGCGATGTCGTAGTGGCGGGCGGCCTCGGGCGGGGTGCGCGGGCCACAGGTCGGGGGTCGGCGCAGGGCGTCCGCGAACTCTGCGGCGCCGCACGGGACTTGGCGGGCGTCCGGGGCCTGGCCGGGCAGGTCCTCGATCGCCGGGCACGATGCGTACCGCACCGGCAGACCGGCGGCGAGCGCCTCCACGGCCGCCAGGCCGAACGCCTCGTCCGGTGAGGGGGACGCCAGGACGTCCATCGCCGACGTCAGCGACGGCAGGTCGGGGCCGGGGGAGCCGTCCGGGACGTACGGGCGCTCGCCGGTGAACAACACCCGGTCGGCGACGCCCACTTCGTGCGCTGTGCGCCGCAGCACGCTCTCCTCGGGGCCGCCGCCCACCAGCAACAGCCAGTGGTCGTCCGGGAGTTGGGCCAGGGCCTCGATCAGGACGTCGAAACGTTTCCCGGCGCTCAGCCGGCCGATGCCGCCGATCACGTACGCGCCCTCGGGCAGGCCGAGGCGGCGGCGCGTGCGGTGGCGGGCCACCGGGTCGAAGCGGAAGCGGTCCAGGTCGATGCCGTTCGGGACGACCTCGATGCGCGGCGCGGGCACGCCCCAGCGGCGCAGGCGGTCGGCGACCGTGGGGGAGACGGCGACCGTCGAACGCCCCAGCCGCTCGCTCGCCAGGTACAGGGCGCGCACACCCTGCGTGAGGCTGCGGCCCTCCATCTGCGCGTCGCCCAGGGAGTGTTCGGTCGCCACGATCGCCCGCACCCCCGCGAGCCGCGCCGCGAGCCGGCCGTACACGCAGGCGCGGTACAGGTGGGTGTGGACGAGGTCGTAGCCGCCGGCCCTGATGTGCTTCACCAGGCGGGGCAGCGCGCCCAGGTCGCGGTTGCCGGACATGCCGAGGTGCGTGACGCGCACCCCGTCCGCGATCAGGCCGTCGGCGACCGCGCCCGGGTTGGTGAGCGTCACCACGTCGCACTCGACCGGCAAGTGCCGGATCAGCAGCCGCAGTTGCTGCTCGGCGCCGCCCGTGCCCAGGCCCGTGATGATGTGCAGCGCCCTCACCGCAGGCCCTCCACCGGACGCCGGCGCAGCCGGTGCAGGCGGTGCTTGAGGAAGAGGCGGGCGGCGGTGTCGTTCTGGCCGATGTGCACGCGGGGGAGGGCGTGGACGCCGTTCAGCGGGCCGGGGTCGATCGCGCAGGCGTAGGCGTAACCGGCGTCGCGCACGGCCGTCACGGCGCGCTCGTCGATCGTGCCGTAGGGGTAGCAGAAACCGTCGACATCGGTTCCCAGGAGGTCACTTAGCTGGTCGCGGCTCTGTTCGGTCTCCGCCGCGAGCGTCTCGTCGTCCGCCTTCGTCAGGTCGACGTGGGTAAGGCCGTGGGAACCGATTTCTACGCCCTGGGCCGCCGCCTCGCGGATGCCGTCCGCCGTGAGGAGGGGCTTGCGGGGGCCCAGCGGGTCCCAGGCGTTGTCGCCGCCGAGGCGGCCGGGGAGGACGAAGAGGGTCGCGTTCATGCCGTGCGCGCGCAGGACGGGGAGCGCGCGTTCGACGAAGTCCGTGTAGCCGTCGTCGAAGGTGAGGCCGATCAGGCCGGTGCGGTCGGGGGCCGCGAGCAGCTCGGCCATCGAGACGCCCCTCAGGCCGCCGCGCGCGAACCAGGCGAGCTGCGCGGCGAGGCGCTCCGGGGTGACGGTGATGCGGTACGGGTCGTCGGAGCAGTCGCCCACCGAGTGGTACATCGCCACCCAGGGAAGGGAGTTGGGTGTCCGGCGTCTGCTTCTGGTCTCAACGGGAACGGACATGGGCTGCCAGCCTTCGGGATGCGGAACGGACGGAGCTGAGGACGGGCTCGACCCCCTGGGCGTCCAGCGCCCAGCCGAGGACGAGGAAGACGGCGGTCACGGTCAGCCCCCCGGCGAACGCCCCCGCGATCGGCCCGCCGGTGACGTGGCCCGCCGCGTACGCGCCGAGGACCGTCGCGACCAGCGCGGCGCGCAGCGGCCGGCTCAACTCGCGCAGCACGCCCCGGACATGGACCGGGACACTCCGTTGGCCCATCCCCGCGAGCAGCACCAGCGCGGTCACCGAGATGCCCGCCGCGTTCGCCACGGCGATGCCGGTGACCCCCAGGCTCCCCACGCTCAGCGCGCCGATCCACGACGTCACCACGATCCCCGCGGCCATCGCGCCCACCGGGTACCAGCTCGGGCGGCCCGCCGAGAAGTACGAGCGCACGAGTACGCCGGTGAGGGTCTGGCCCAGCAGGCCCAGCGCGTACACGCGCATCACCTGCGCGGTCGCCGCGGTGTCCTCCGGGGTGAACGCGCCCTTCTGGAACAGGAGTTGGATGATCTGCGGGGCACAGGCGACGACGGCCGCCGTGCCGAGGAGGACGACGCAGGTCGCCAGCGCGAGGTCGCTCTCGACCCGCTTCCTCGCCCGCTCCGTGTCCCCCTCCGCCAGCGCCCTCGCGACCACGGGGAACGTCACCGTGATCAGCATCATCGACAGCAGCATCGGCATCTGCGCCACCTTCTGGGCGTAGTTGAGATGCGAGATGGCCCCCTCGGGGAGCCGGGACGCGAGGAACCGCTCGATCAGCACCTGCGACTGGCGGCACAGCGCGAACAGCAGGACGGTCGCGAGGAGGGCGGTGTTCAGGGCCTGGGGCTCCTGCCCGGCGCGCTTGTCCTCCGTGGCGGCTTTGCTGGTCAACTGCTTGAGCAGCGAGGGCAGTTGCACGAGGACCATGAGCACGCCGCCGACCGCGACCCCGGCGGCGGCCGACCGCACCCCCCAGTGCTCGCCCAGCACGAACATCCCGGCGATGATGCCGATGTTGTACGCGACGTAGATCGCGGCGGGGGCGCCGAACTTGCGGTGTGCGCGGAGGGCGGCGCTGCAATATCCCGCCAGCCCGAAGCTGACGATGCACGTCGCCGTCAACCGGGTGCAGTCGACGGCGAGTCGGGGGTTGGACAAGCCGGGCGCGAGCGCGTCGACGACCTGGGGTGCGAGCCCGGCGACAATCGCCCCGACGCCCATGAACGCGAGCGACAACTTCGGCAGGGTCCCGGCGACAAGCGCCCGCACAGGGTCCCCCGAGGCACCCTGCGCCTTCCGCGCCAAGGCCATGCTGAACGCCGGAATCAGCGCGAACGCCATCCCGTCCTCGATCAGCAGCGTCGCCGCGAACTCCGGCACGGTCCAGGCGACGAGGAACGCGTCGGTCTCCTGCCCGGCCCCGAAGAGCCGGGCGAGCGCCTGATCCCGGACGAGCCCGAGGAGGGACCCGGCGATGGAGAGGGCTGCGGTGAGAACGGCGGCTTTGGCGAGGAACTTGCCGGTGGGGTGCGCGGCTTGGGAGGGGCGGGGGGCACGCTGACCGGGGGGCGAAGAGGGGGCACTCTGGCCGGGGTGTGGCCTGTCGGCCGGGTGATCGGGAACCGGCTTGCCAGCAGGGCGCGCGGGGGCCCTCCGGAGACGAGCGCCATCGGAACCCGCGACGCTGCCACGAGCCGACACACCACCGCTGCCCCACGCCTCGACTCCCCCATACCGCTCGATGTCCGGGGCGGCACAGCGCCCCCCATCGAACTCGGCACGCGCGGCGGCTCCGCTCGGCGGCCGGGTTCCGGCCCGCGCGGAGGCTGGGCCCGGTGGTTCGGCTCCTGGCGCGGCTCCGGGATTTGCCCGCAGGGCGGCTCCGCCTGGTGTCTCGGCTTCCGCTGGCGCGGTGGCTCCGCCCAGCGATCCGGCCTCCGACGCGGCCCCGGCCCTCGCCTGCGCGGCGGCCCCGCTCGGCGGCCGGGTTCCGGCCTGCGCGGAGGCTGGGCTCGGTGGTTCGGCTCCGGCCTTTGTTCGCAGGGCGGCTTCGCCTGGTGTCTCGGCTTCCGCTGGCGCGGTGGCTCCGCTCAGCGATCCGGCCTCCGACGCGGCCCCGGCCCTCGCCTGCGCGGCGGCTCCGCTCGGCGGCCGGCTTCCGGCGCGCGCGGAGGCTGGGCTCGGTGGTTCGGCTCCGGCCTTTGCCCGCAGGGCGGCTCCGCCTGGTGTCCCGGCTTCCGCTGGCGCGGTGCTTGCGTTCGGTCGGCCGGCTCCCAGAGCGGTGTCGGCTTCCGCCCACGCGGTGGTTCGGCTCGGTGGTTCGGCTCCCGGCGCGGCCTCGGCCTTTGCCCGTACGGTGGCTCGCCCTGGTGTTCCGGCTTCCGCCCACGCAGTGGTTGGGCGCGGGTGCCCGGTTTTCGTGGAGGGCTCGGTCTGGGCCCGGGCGGTGGCCTCGTCCAGTGGTTCGGTGCCCGTTCTTGGCTCCGCGTTGGACGATGCCCGGACCTCGGTCAGTTCCTCGGTGTCCGGCTCCGGCGTTCCGAACGCCCCGGTGGACGGCTCCCGCGCAACCTCCTGCGCCGGGCTGTCCGTTCGGGGTGTTCGGGAAGGGGGCACCGTCATCGGGCGCTGGCCCCCTCGGAGTGGGCGGCGAGGCCCCACCATGCGATCAAGCCGACGCAGATCGCTGTGAGGACTGTCGACGGTCCGCCGATGTCCGCGTACATGAAGTCCGTGAGCTGCCACACCGACAGCCCGCAGGCGATCAACGCGCAGTCGAGGGAGCCTTGTTGGCGCTTATGCGCGCGGGCCAGGTTGCGCAGGGCGCAGGTCAGGAGGGCCAGCCAGCCGCCCGCGAGGGCCAGCAGGCCGAGGAGGCCCTGTTCGCTGAGGATCAGCAGGTACATGTTGTGCGGGGACAGGAGGGGCTGCTTCACGTACCCCGAGCCGGCGCCCTCCGTGTCGCTGCCGGAGGACAGTGCCAACGAGGCGTGCGCGTCACGGTGTTCGGGGAAGCCCTTCAAGCCGACGCCCGTCAGGGGGTGTTCGCGCCACATGCCGATCGCGGCGGCCCACATGGTGTAGCGGTCGGTGACGGACTGGTCCGGGGTGTCGGTGACTTGGGTGATGCTGCTGACCCGCTCCTGGAGCATCGCGGAGCCGACGCCGAGGCCGCCGACGAGGATGATGCCGAGGGAGACGACAACCGCCCCCACTTTCAGGGCCCTTCGCAGTCCCGCCAGCACCAGCTGGACCGTGCAGGTGAGCGCCGTGGCGATCCAGGCGCCCCGGCTGAAGGACAGGGCCAGCGGAATCAGCAGCGCGCCCGCGCACGCCGCCGCGATCAGGCGTTCCCGCCGCACCGACCGCCCCAGCGCGAGCCCCACCGCGCAGATCAGCCCGAAGGACACGACGGTCGCCATCCCCATGACGTCCTGGGGCCCGAACGTGCCGACCGCCCGGATCTCCTCGCCCTGGTAGGACGCCCCGGTGTGGGTGACGAACTGGTGGACGCCGACGGCCCCTTGCCACCCGGCGAGGCCGACGAAGGACCAGGCGAGGAGCCGGAAGTCGCGGGCGTCGCGGATGAGGAGGAGGACGGCGGCGGGGACGAGGACGAAGACCTGGAGGTAGCGCCCGAGCCCGGACATCCCGGCGCTCGCGGAGGACGCGCCGAGCGCGGCGAGCGTGAGCCCGGCGACCGGCATCCCGAAGAGCACGGCGGCCCGCCGGGACAGCGGCCGGGCCCGCTGCCGCAGCAGCCGTACGACGCAGAAGAGGACGACGAGCGCGGAGAGCGCGTCGGCGGGCCCGGCACCCCCTTCGCCGCCGGGCGCGACGGGCAGGGCGATGAGCGCGATCACGGCGGCGACCGGCAGGACCGGCGAGAAGGACCGGGGCGGCGTGAGGGGCAGGGCGAGGGCCATCGGCGTCAGCTCCCGGTCGGACGGACGAAGGCGGCGGCGGTGCGCAGCAGGATGCAGACGTCCTGCCACAGCGACCAGTTGTCGATGTAGGCGTTGTCGAAGCGGGCCCGGTCCTCGATCGAGGTGTCCCCGCGCAGCCCGTTGATCTGGGCGAGCCCGGTGATCCCGGCCCGCATCCGGTGCCGGGCCGCGTAACCGGGGTAGGTCTGGCTGAACTGCCCGACGAAGTACGGCCGTTCGGGACGCGGCCCGACGAGGCTCATGTCCCCGCGCAGCACGTTCCACAGCTGGAGCAACTCGTCCAGCGAGGTCTGCCGCAGGAACCGGCAGAACGGGCTCATCTCCCGCTCCCCGGCGACACTCCACCGCGTCGCGGACTCGTGCTCGTCGGCGGGCCGGTACGTGCGGAACTTCAGCAGCGTGAACGGCCGCCCGTCCTTCCCGATCCGCTCCTGCCGGAACACCACCCCGGGCCCGTCGGTCAGCCGCAGCACCACCGCGCACACCAGCAGCAACGGGCTGATCAGCAGCAGCAGAACCCCGGAGACGGCAACGTCGAGCAACCGTTTGCCGGCGCTGCCCCGCCGCCGCGACCCCAGGTCCAGCGGCCGGCGCGCGTACCCGGCGAGCTGGTCGCGCGAGGCGTACGACGGCGACTCCGCGTCCACCTCCCACACCGCGCACCCGGACTCCGCGAGCGCCCGCAGCAGCGGCGCCTGCCTGACCCGTACGGCCGGGTCGACGCACAGGACGTCCCGCACCCCGTTCTGCACGACCGCCATCTGCACGTCCTGACCAGTCGTCAGAACCGGCAACCCGCCGCTCCCGCCGCCCTGTTCGGCGACGATCCCGACCGGCTCGACCCCGCACCGGGGCTGCCGCAGGACGGCGGCGGCGACCTTCTGCGCGGTGGCGGCGGGGCCCACGACGAGCGCGGCACGCGGCCGGCGGGCCAGCAGCCGACGGCGCCGGTGGTGCACCAGCGACCGCCCGGCGCACGCGGCACCCGCCTGCGCCGCGCACCCGAACCCGAGGGTCCCCCAACTCAGTGCGTCCTCGGGGGAGTTCGCGGCGACGAGGGCGGCGAGCAGCAGCCAGGCGACCGCGATCCGCCCGCAGACGGCGGGGAGTTCGTCCAGCACCCCCGCGACGGGCCGTGCCCGCTGGGGCCGCAGAAGTATCGTCGCCGCCACCAGCACCCCGACCAGCAGAGGCCGGCGCTGCGCCTCGGCGAGCGCGGGGAGACCGGCGGCCACGGCGGCGAGGTCGGCCAGCAGCAGCGGCAGCGGCGACGCGGGCCGCGCCGAGGGCCGCCGTACCGGGAACCGGAACCCCGTACCGCTGTCGCGGCGCGGGATGACGGAGACGGGCGAACCGGGGGAGGGGACGGTGCTTTCGGCGGTCACGAGTGGATGGACTCCCTGCACTCGGTGGGCTCGACGCGCGGCAACGGCCGCTCGCCGCCCAGGAGTTCGCGGTACAGCTCCGCGACCGTCCCGGCGCTGCGCCGCACGTCGTGTGTGGACAGGACGTGCCGGCGGCCCCGGGAGCCGAGGGACTCGCGCAGCAGGGGGTCGAGCAGCAGGCCGGTGACCGCGCCCGCCAGCGCGGCGGGCTCCCCGGGCGGCACCAGGCATCGTTCGGCGAGCGCGGGCGGCAGGCTCTCGCGGGCGCCGGCCACGTCGGTCACCACCACCGGCCGGCCGCACGCCATCGCCTCCAGCGGGGCGAGCGCCATGCCCTCCCAGCGGGACGGCAGGACGACCAGATCGGCGGCCTGGTACCAGGGGGCGGTGTCCTCGACGGCACCGGCGAACGTCACCGACTCCGGTGCGCGAAGGGCGAGTTGAGACCGGTCCGGGCCGTCCCCGACCAGCACGAGACGGGCTCGCGGCACCTGCCGGACGACCGGCTCCCACGCCGCGAGCAGCACGTCCTGGCCCTTCTGCCGGCACAGCCGCCCCACGCACACCACGAGCGGCGCGGCCGGGTCGACGTCCGGGAGGAGGGCGGCGCGGACGGTGTCCACGGGGGCGGGGTGGAAGCGGCCGGTGTCGATGCCGTTGGGGATCACCTGGTACCGGGCGGCGATCCCGGCGCGCTCGCCCGCCGCCCGCTCGCCCTCGCTCACGCACACCAGCCGGTGCGCCCAACGCGCCCCGAACCGCTCCCAGTTGAGGGCGAGCGCGGCCATGGCCCCGTCGACGGCCTCGAACGACCAGGCGTGCGGCTGGAACACCGTCGGCACCCGCCCGCGCACCGCGAGCCGCCCGGCGAGACCGGCCTTCGCGGAGTGCGCGTGCACCAACTCCGGCCGCACGTCCCGCAGTACACGCCCGAGCCGCCGAACCTCCGGGCCCAGCGAGGGCCCTGGCGCGCGGGCCGCCTCCCACCGGCGCACGACGGCCCCCAGCGCGGCCAGGTCGGCGGCGAGCGGGCTGTCGGGGAGGGCGACCGTGACCTGGCACCCGGCGGCGAGCTGAAGGACCGTCAGATCCCGGACGACGCGGGCGACTCCGCCGTCCACGGGCTGGGTGACGTGCAGGACCCGGGGACCGGCTTCGGGTACCGACTGGTGCATGGCGCGGTTTCCTCGCTCACGGACGACGCTCGGGACGGGCGGGAACGCGCCTGACTACTGCCGGGCGTCGACGGCGACGAAG
The DNA here is from genome assembly GCF_033794345.1 of Streptomyces niveiscabiei. NCBI lineage: Bacteria > Bacillati > Actinomycetota > Actinomycetes > Kitasatosporales > Streptomycetaceae > Streptomyces > Streptomyces niveiscabiei. The sequence continues at coordinate 46,066 of NZ_JARAYJ010000012.1, read as the reverse complement.
ACCGCGCCGGCCCACGCCGCGTCCCGGGAGGAAACGAGACGGAAGGCCGCCTGGTCACCACCGCGCCGCAAACCCTCGCTCAGATCGAACACGTCGGAGTCGTAGCCGAGGGTGCTCGCGTACGCCGGTTCACGCGCCGCCGGAGCCTCCCCCGGCTCGCTGATCGTGGAGTTCAGTACGTCGCCGGCCGGATTGGCGGCGTTCTTGAGCGCGGTCTCGCGGCCCTTCCCCGTCGAAAACACGAGCGAGTCACCCGTTCGGCCGGGGGTGCCGCCGTAGGCCACGAGCCCGGCGTACCCGCCCGCGTGCGCCGCCAGCGCGCGCCCCTTGAGTGTCACTTCGTGCCCCCGCTTTCCGTTCAGGGTGTCGAAGCCGTCCCAGAGGGAGAGGTGGCGGAGGGGTTCGCTGCGATTGTCGTACGCCACGACGAGCGTCCACCCGCCCCAGGCGCCGGCCTTCGACCTGCCCATCGCCACGTTGACTTGTGCGACCGTGTACAGCCCCTCGCCGCTCTCCCGGACGAGCTTCGTGACGTCCGCGGAGGCCTGGAAGGCGTCGGCGCCGCCCGCGACCCGGTGGCCCACGACCGTGTCGGCGAGGAGCGCCTTGTAGGAGCCGCCGGGCTCGGCGATCAGGACGCGGCCGTTGTCCTTCGGCGGCTTCTGCTCGCCGACGCGCAGGTTGCCGCCCCAGTAGAGGCGGGCGTACGTGACGCGCGAGCCCTCCGGGAGGCGGACCTCGGCGCGGGAGGAGTTGTAGGTGTTCGGGTCGTCGTCGACGTCGACGTAGAACATGTCGAAGTCGCTGTTGGCGCCCGGGAGCCGCCCGTCCCGCACCTCGGCGCAGCCGGGTGCCTGGGCGCGGCAGGTGATCGAGGTGTTCGCGGCGCGGACGATGCCGCCGTGCTGGGTGGCGCGGTAGCGCTCGGCGAACGGGAGGGCGGGGGCCTCGGCGGCGGCCGGCGGTGCGGGCGGGGCGGCGAGCGCCGAGCCGGCGCTCCAGAGGGCGGCGAGGGCGAGGGCGCCCACCGTCGCGCGGCGCAGCAGCGGAGCCGTGGGAGTGCGCATGACCGGCATGGCCCTTTCGGGGAACCTGCGGGGTGAGTCCGCAGTGCGATTTGCTGGCTTATAGGGGTGCGTCGGATGGGCCGCAACTCTAGACCGTATTCGGACTAATACGGTGATAGCGGTCAAGTGTGTCGGAATGGTGAAAGTCGGACCGGCGCCACATCACCCCATTGGCCGCACAACCCCTCAGGGCGCCGCGCGTTGACACAGCGCCGGGCATCCCCGCCCGGATGTCTGTGTCAAGACCTCCAAGGAGCACCTCTCCATGTCGCGTATCGCGAAGGGCCTGGCCCTCACCACCGTTGCCGTAGCGGCCGTCGCCGGCGCCTCCGGCATCGCCGCCGCCGACAGTGGCGCGCAGGGTGTCGCCGAGCACTCCCCGGGCGTGCTGTCGGGCAACGTCGTCCAGGTCCCCGTGCACGTGCCGGTCAACGTCTGCGGCAACTCCGTCGACGTCATCGGTCTGCTGAACCCGGCGTTCGGCAACACCTGCGTCAACGACTGACGCGCCTCTTCGCCGGACGGCCGCTCCCCAGCCAGGGGGGCGGCCGTTCCGTGTCTGCTCCCCCGAATGGGGGGTCGGCCGCGCGACACGGGGCGCGACGCTTGACGACCCGTCCGACCTGGGGTGATGCGGTCGAGCAAGCGGTCGCGGAAGGTGATTGATCTGTTGCGGTGAGTGTGTGTCACTCGCACGGTGGGCTCAAGACCTGACGCAATCGAAAGGAATTCCCATGCGTGGTCTGCCCGTACGGCGTATCGCGTCCACCGCACTGTGCGCCTCCCTCGTCCTCGGCGTCGCCGCCCCCACCGCGTTCGCGGCGGACGGCCCCGCCCATGAGCGCACCGCGGCGTCCAAGGCGCCCCTCCCCAACGCCGACGCGCTGCTCGCCCAGACCAAGAGCCTCGGTGACCTCGGTTCCCTGCTCACTCCCGTCACCGACCTCATCAACGCCGTACTCGCCGCCCCCGACGGCCAGTTGACGCCCGACAAGGCCGCCGCCCTGTCCGACGCGATCAAGGCGGCCGTCGCGAAGATCACCGCGGCGGTCCCCGCGGCACCGGCGCTGCCCGCGACCCCGGCGGTGCCTCCCGCACCGGACGCGGCGGGACTTCCGGCGACCCCGGCCCTGCCCGAGGCCCCGGCGCTCCCGGCGACGCCGCCCCTGCCCGCGACCCCCGCGCTCCCGGCGACGCCGCCGCTCCCCGCCACGCCGTCGCTGCCGCTGCCGGCCGCGAAGTCGGGTTCCGGGGCCGGAGAAGGGGCCGGGGAACTTGCCGCGAGCGACGAACGTTCAGTGAGTGACGACGGCAAGTCCGGCGCGCGAGGCGAGAGGAAGGCCGCCGACCTCCAGGGTGACGCCCTCGCCGCGCTCCAGGGCGCCGTCGCGAAGCTGCTCGCGGCGGTGACGTCCGGCGACGTCACCGGTGTCGTCCCCGCGGCGACCGGCACGCTGCTGGGGCTGGTGAACCTCGTCGCGGCGACCCTGCTCGGCGGCGGCCTCCCCGCGCCGAGCCTGGCGGGACTGCCGGCGCTGCCCGCGCTGCCGGTGGACCCGGCGGCGGCCGTACCCGCCGCGCCCGCCCTGCCGGTCGACCCGGCGGCGGCCCTGCCCGCCGCGCCCGCCCTGCCCCCGACCCCGGCGCTCCCGGCGGCGCCCGCGCTGCCGCCGCTTCCCGTATCGGCGCAGTAGCAGCGCAGTGACGGCGGATACGGCGCTGACACCGCCGTGAATCCGAAAAAGGTTTCCGCACCCCGGCCGACGGCGTCCCGGCTGCTCCTCCTTTGTGAACTCGCCCTGCGCGAGCCGTATTTGAGGAGCACCGGAACAGCCGGTGAACTCCCGCCCGCCAGGTGGGAATCCGGCCGGGGTGCAGAAATTTTCTGCGTCCGGGGTTTCCGGCGCGCGAGGCGGTCGTTAGGCACGGCGTCGTGTTTTGCCGACTTTCTCTCAGCCGCCGATGAAAGGAACCCGATGAAGTCGCTCAAGGCTGCCGCTGTCGTCGCCGGAAGCATTGCCCTCGCCGGCGCCGCGGCGCCCGCGTTCGCGCACAGCACCGCCGACCTCACGCCCACCAGCCTCACCGGCGCGGTGAACACGCTCACCTCGGGGAACCTCACCGCGAAGGACGTGATGCCGCTCCAGCACCAGTCCGACGCGCTCAACACCGAGAACGAGGACTCCCCGCTCAACACCGTCAAGGGTGCGACCGGCGCGCTCAACCAGCACAACCCGCTGCTGGGCGGGCTGCCGTTGCAGGGCTGAGCGCCGTACCGAAGGCCGGTCCCGGCACGCACGGGACCGGCCTCGCGCGTCACCGGACCCCCGCGACCCGGCTCGCGCGTCGCCGCCCCCGCGTCGACCTGGAACCCCGCCCGTCCCTCGTACGGGTGGCGCGCCCACCCCGCGTCCTCCGCTCGGGTGAGGACGCGTTCTGACGGGGCGTCGGCCGCCGCTATGGTCGCGCGGTGACCTCAACTAGCGAAACCCGCCCCTTCCGTGTCGCCGACCTCGGCACCCTGGTCGTGATGCCGTGGAGCGGCGAGGCCCCCGACGGCAGTGACATGCCCTACCTGCTCGCCTACTCCCTCGGTGACGCGGCCGACGGGCCCGAGGTGACCGCGAGCGCCATCGAGCGGCTCCTGACCGACAACGGCCTGCCCGTCGGCGGCGACCTCGTCGACGGGACCGAGCGGCCCAGCCTGCCGGTCAGCCTGCTGGTCGAGTCCGGCCAGGCCGTGCTGAACATGCCGAGCCTCAACGCGCAGTGCGTGCCGCCGCCGGAGTGGCTGGCCGCCGTCGAGCACCGGGGGTACGCCTACCTCGTGTTCACCACCCGCCCCTGGCCCGAGGCCGAGCCGGGCAAGCCCGTCGAACTGGAGGCGCTGGCCACGTTCGCCGGAGCCGACGAGACGCTCAACGCGGCGGCCCACATCGTGCTGCCGGCCCGCAGCCTCCGATAGCACGTCCGCGGAGTGCTTTTGAAGCGGACGGGGTGTCACCCATGCGAGTGACACCCCGTCCGCTTTAGTCGTTCGATTCCCGCGTCCGGGGGAATTGTCGACCGGCCTCGTTTCCAGGGTGTCCGCCCCGCTCGTTACCCCGTACGCAGAGCGCGTCCCCCGACATCCGAAAGGCCCTGACCCGAGATGAAGTCGACCACCCGAGGAACCCTCGCCGCCGTGCTGCTGGCCGCCGCCGCAGGTGCCGCCGCCGCGACCCCCGCCGCCGCGGCCGAGACGGTCCCTGTGCCCGTCCCGCTGGACGGCGCCGAGACGGCGCTGGGCATGGAGCTGCCGAAGGTCGGCGGCGAGCTCCCGCTCCCGATGCCGGGCGCCCCCGACGGCCCCCGGTACGTCGAGGGCAGCCTCGTCCCGGACCGCGCGCTCCCCCAGCTGCCGGTCGGCGCGGGCCTGCCCGGCCTCGGACTGCGTACGCCGCTCCCGCGCGTCCTCGGCGACGAGTTCGACCACGTCGGCCTCGACGCCCCCGCGAACGACGTCCGCGCGCTCGGCCCCGGCGCCACCCTCGACCTCCCCCTCACCCCGCCGAACCCCGACAACTTCGGCCTCCCGGAGCCGAAGCTGCCCGCGGCCGGCATCGTCACCCCGGTGCTCCAGGCCGTCCCGGCGGCCGACCTGGGCCTGGGAGAGGGCCTGTAGCAACCGGTTGCACAACGGCGGCGGCCCGGGGCGGTGGACGGCCCCGGGCCGCCGCACGCGGGAAGCTGATCCGTGACTCCCCGCGCCCCTTCGCGGTTACCGCTGTGACAACGGAACCGGAAGAGGAGTCGAGCATGGCGGTCGTCGGTGTGGGCGGGGGTTCGGTGGCGGTGGCGAGACCCGGGCGGCGGGCGCTGCTGCGCGGTCTGATCGGGGTGGGCGCGGTCGCCGCCGTCACCCCGCTGCTCGTCGCCTCGCGGGGCTTCAGGAACGTGGACCCCGGGCCCGGGTTCGACGAGATGTACCGGGGGCGGCACATCCAGGGCATGCCCGCGCAGGCCGGCCGCTCGGGCGAGGGCGCCTGGCAAGTCACCGTCGACGGACGGCCGTTGCACCTCATGCGCCGCGCCGACGGCACCTGGCTGAGCATGGTCGACCACTACCGCTCGTACGACACCCCGCTTCAGGCCGCGCGCGCCGCCGTCGACGAACTCAGCCCCGGAGAACAGCTCAAGGAACAGGCGGGGGGACACCATGGCCTACACGCGTAAAGACGTCAGCACCCTCACGGCGGCCGAACGAAAACGCTTCGTGAAGGCGCTCCTGGAGGTCAAACGCCGGGGCGAGTACGACGAGTTCGTGCGCATGCACATCGACTTCTACGTCTCCGACGGCGAGGACGGCCTCCGTACGGCCCACATGGCGCCCTCCTTCCTGCCCTGGCACCGGCGCTTCCTGCTGGAGCTGGAGCGGGCGCTGCGCAAGGTCGACGACTCGGTGACCGTGCCGTACTGGGACTGGACGCGCGACCGCACCGCCAGGTCGGCGCCCTGGACGGCGGACCTGCTCGGCGGCAACGGCCGTCCCGGCGACCGGCAGGTGACGACAGGGCCGTTCGCGTACGGGTCCGGCCACTGGACGCTCCGCGAGAACATCACCGACGAGGACTTCCTCACCCGCGACCTCGGGCGGGCCCGCGACCCCATCGAGCTGCCCACCAAGGACGAGCTGGAGTGGGCGATGTCGGACCCCGTCTACGACACCGCGCCCTGGGACTCGACGGTCACCAAGGGGTTCCGCAACAAGCTGGAGGGCTGGGGGACCGGGCGCGGAAGCGTCTCCTGGCGCAACCACAACCGCGTGCACCGCTGGGTCGGCGGGGTGATGCTGGGCGGCGCCTCCGTCAACGACCCGGTGTTCTGGCTGCACCACGCCTTCATCGACCTGCTCTGGTACCGCTGGCAGAAGCGGCACCCGCAGCACCGGTATCTCCCCGAGAAACAGCCGGAGTTGGGCAACCGGCAGCGGGGGCGGATCGTCGCCCGGGGCGAGAAGCTGCCGCCCTGGGATATGACGCCGGACCAGTTGGAGGACGTCAGCCGTATCTACCGCTACGCGTAAGGCGGTTGGGACCACGGGAAAACCCCGGCGCTCGGAGGTGCCGGGGTTCTCTCGCGCAGGTACGGGAGGTGACGGAGAGTCAGCCGCCGTAGCCGCCGCCGTAGCCACCACCGTGCTTCGGGCCGCCGTGGCCGTCGTTCACGCAGGTGTTGCCGAAGGCCGGGTTCAGCAGACCGATCACGTTCACGGTGTTGCCGCACAGGTTCACCGGGACGTTGACGGGGACCTGGACCACGTTGCCGGACAGGACGCCGGGCGAGCCGACAGCCGCGCCCTGCGCGCCCGCGTCCGCCATGGCCAGACCGGCGCCGCCGATGACCACGGCGGAGGTGCTGAGCACTACGGCCGCGGTCTTCGCGATGCGAGACATCACGTTCTCCTCACTGACTCGGTACGTGCGGCGGCAGGGTTCGCCGACCGCACTCCCCGTTAACGTCAGCGGCGCGAACGGGTCACGGCGCGTCCGGGCGCATCACCCGTGTGACGAACTGAGCCAGCGTCCCGATCGACTCCAGGCTGTCCAGGCCGATGTCGAGATCGGCCACGTCCACGTCGTACCGCTTCTTGACCGCGGCGAGCAGGGCGACGCCGGCGAGAGAGGTCAACGCGATCTGCGGGCCGAAGAGTTCGGTGTCCGCGGGGAGGCCGGCGAGGTACTCCGGGTCGAGGCGGGTGGCGTCGGCGACCATCGCGCGGATCTCGCGCTCGACGTCGGTTTGAGGGGTGGTCATGCTTCGGGGGTCTTTCTGACGTGGAGGTACGAGGGCGGCTGGGGGAGCGGGGCCGCGAGGGAGCGGGTGAGTACGGGGAGGGCGACGCCGTCCGCGCCATCCGTGGCGTCTGTGTCGGCTGTTCTGCGCAGCCCCGCCTGCCGCAGCAGGAGCCGCATCTCCAGGTTGGCGTCCGTCGGGCGCAGGGTGACGGAAAAGTTGTGTACGCCGTTTCCGCGCGCTTTCTCCATCAGGTGGATCAGGAACGCCGCCGCCGCGCCCCGGCCCGCGACCCGGCAGGACAGCGCGAGGAGGGGGACCGACCAGGTGTCCGGCGCCGAGTGGTCGACGAGGGCGGCGCCGATGATGCCGTAGTCGCCGAAGCGGTCGGACATGCGGGCGGTGTGGAGGGTGTGCGTGCCGGTGCCGGCGACCAGGGCGCGCAGCTTCTCGGGGGAGAGGCCCGAGGAGTTCAACCGGTGGGTGCGGGCGGCGAGTTCGAGGGCGCGGGGGACGTCCGCCGGGGTGGCCGGGCCGATCGTCAGGCGCATGTCGCACCAGGCGAGGAACTCCTCGCGGGTGCCCTCGAAGCGGTCGCCCTCCGCGCGGCGCACCGCTTCCGTGCGGTAGCGGTCGACGCGGGAGCGGGACTCCGGGGTGACCTCCTTGCCCTCGAACTCCGCGAGCAGCAGGGGGAGTTCCTCGGGGGCGAGGGTGGTGACGCCGGGCAGCAGGGCCGCCACCTCGGCGCGTTCGTACGGGGAGTCGTCGACGAGGAGCAACGAGTCGGTGGCGATGCCGAGTTCCTCGGAGATCCGGCGCAGGGCGACGCTCTTGTCCTGCCAGGAGACCTGGGGGGACAGGAAGCGGGCGTGCACGTCCGGGAGGTGCTCCGCGAGGCGGTCCAGGACCGTCGGCGCGCTGCGCGACGCGATGCTGCTGAGCACGCCGTGGGCCGTGAGGGTGTCGATCGCGGCGAGCATCTCCGGGCGGGGGGTGGGGAGTTCGTCGGTCGGAGTCTCGACCGCGACCTCGTCCCACAGGGTGCCGTCGAGGTCCCAGACGACGCACTTGACGTGGCCGTACGTGGTCACCGGGCGGCCTCCGCCGGTTCGTCGCCCGCCGGGAGCTTCAGCTTCATCGTGAGGCTCGTCGGGTCGAAGCCGAACCGGCGGTAGACCGTGCGCATCGGGACGTTGCCGACGTGGACCCGGCCGGTGACCTCCTCGATGCCGTTCGCCAGACAGAACTCCAGGCCCGCCGTGAGCAGGAGTTCGGCGACGTCCGCCCGGTTGTCGAGCGGGGAGACCGCCAGGGAGCGGAAGTTGGCGTAGCGGTCGCCGGTCATCGCGTTCGTGTTGATGCTGATCCAGCACCAGCCGACGGGGGCGCCGTCCGGGGCCGCCGCGACGATCATGCCCGCGCGGTTCTTCTCCATCGCCCTGCCGAGACGGGCCGACCACACCGCCGGGTCGTCGATGGCGTCCTCGCCGAAGGAGACGCGGGCGATCTCGGCCTCGAACTCGCCGATCGCGGGGAGGTCGGGTTCGGCGGCCTGGCGGGTGAGGTAGGGGGCGGCGCGGTGGGCGAGGGCGGTGCGGGCGTCGGGGGTGGGGGGGCGCCAGCCGGGTTTGGGGGTGGGGGGGTTGGTGAGGGGTGCGGGTGTCGCGGGTGCCGTCCGTGTTTCAGCAACCGGTTGCTGTCGCTGTTGCTGTCCGGTGGCCTCCGAGGCGGGCGGTGCCGGCATCGTCGTGGCCGGCTCCGTCGTAGTCGGCTCCGGCGTCTCCGGTACCAACTGGCCGGGCCGGAAAGGGCCCTTGCCGCAGTTCGGGCAGCCCTCCGCGCGCAGGGCGCCGACCGAGGACCACTTCGCGCCGGGGCCGACCTCGACCGACGTGCCGCAGGACATGCACTCGTAGCGCCGGGCGCGGGTGCGCTTGTCGCCGGTGTAGAGGGGGCCGGTGAAGTCGCCGGTGTGCGTCGGGGCCGTCGTACTCGTCGTCAGGAGGTGCTGGAAGAAGCCGACGCCGCCGAGGATGCCGCTGCCCTCGTACTCGTTGAAGTTGCGGATGTGGCCGTGGGTGACCAGGCCCAGGTCCATGATCTCCCGCTGGACGGCGAGCATCTGGTCCGGGCTCTTGCCGCCGAAGGAGAAGAAGATGCTGTGCGCGGCGCCGGGGCGCAGGCCCTCGACCGCGCGGGAGAGGAAGAGGCGCGCGCCCTCGGGGGTGTACGGCGGGTCGGTCATCGCCGCGTCGAACCGGCCGCGGAGCTGCTCGGGGAGCGGTTCGCGCAGGTCGTGCTCGACCGTCTCGACGCGCGTGCCGAGCGTGGCGGCGACCTTCCGGATGTACCCGAGGATCTCGGGGGAGATGTCGACGACGGTCACCCGCTCGACGATCGGCGTGCCCAGGACGTCCCCGACGACCGCGACCGCGAGGGAGACCAGGTCGTCGTCCCCGACCAGCAGCAGCGAGCCGCCCGGCAGGACCCCGGCGGTGAGCAGCGCGAGGACGCGGCGGACCTTCGTCTCGGGCGTGCAGTGCGACTGGTCGATCGCGAGGTCGGCGGCGGGGCCATCGGCCATCAGCGCGCTCAGGCGCCGTACGGCCTCGTCGAGCACGTCCGGGATGACCAGCTCGCGGCCGGCGCACGTTGTGCACGTGGCGTCCAGTGCGAGGTCCATGCCCAGCTCGCCCAGGAGCGCGCGGCCGGCCGGGGTCAGGCGGGAGGGGCGCTCCTTGCTGACCAGGCCGCGGCGGCGCAGTTCGTTGCCGACGGCCGCGACGATCGGGACCGGCAGGCTCGTCGCCCGGCTCAGCTCTTTCGTCGACGCCGGTTCCAGGCGGCGCAGCGCCCGCAGCACCGAGCGGACGCCGGGCGGGCCCTCCTGGAGCCGGACCGCTTCGGCGACTTCGCTGAGCACTCGATCGGCGGCCGTACTCACCAGGGGTCTCCAGGGCGGGGGAGGGTTTCGGACAGGGTGTCATCCAGTGTAAGGGACGGGAGTTCGGCGTATGCGAGGGAATAGCGGGGGTATTCGCTTCGGGAATTCGGTGCGGTCCGCCAGGGAATCCCTTGATCTTTTATCGGGGCGGAATTCCATAAAGTGAAGCAGGTCACGTCCGGCTGCCTTCTTGACGAACTGGCCGAAGTGCCGTAGGGGGCGTCTGATGCTAGGCTGGCATCCACGAGCGCCAGTGACTGGCCTCGCGACCTTCCCTGTTCGGCCGCGCGGACCAGCGCAGAAACCAAGCGAAAGGAGACGGGGACGGTGACCTCGGTCACGCTCCCCGGTCCCCCATGACGAACGCCGAAAGCCTTGCCACCGAGGGTATAGACGTCGACGATCTGTGCTCGTACGCCGTCGACGTATGGGTGAGCGACAACAGTATTCTGACGGACGAGGAACGCCTTCTCCAGGTGCTCAGGACGGCCGCCGAAAAGGGAAACGCCAAGGTGCTCGGCGAGGCGTCCCACGTGTTTCCGAATGGGGCGGTCACTGCGATTCTGCTCCTTTCGGCCTCCCACCTCAGCATCCACACGTGGCCGGAGTTCAACCTGGCCAACGTCGACCTGCTCGCGTACGGGCGGCTGAACGGCGAGCGGATGATGGAGAGCGTGGAGCTGGGGCTCGCGCCCACGCGGATCAACGTGACGCGGATGCTGCGCGCGGTCCACTGACCGCTGCCTCTGTCGCGGCCTGAGGGGCGGCGGCTCCGGGCGTCAGCTCGCGCCGCCGCTGTCGAAGGTCGTGTTCTCGAAGGAACGGCCCATCAGGACAGGGCCGTTGAAGATCCCACCGCTGATGGTGTTGCGGACCGAGGCGTTCTGGGCCGGGGTGAACTCCTCCACCAGTAACCGGAGTTCCTCCGCCGCCTCGGGGTTCTCCGCGAGCAGCCTGCGCAGGCGCATCCGCACCGACGCCGTGACATCGGCGGTCTCCTCCTCCGGCGCCGCGACCAACGCCGTGCGGGACGCGGTGAATTCGCCGTCCATGGCGTCCGCGCCGCCGGCCTCCCCGCGCGCGAAGAGCCGTACCACCCGCTGGCGCACCTGGTCCCACGCCTCCGTGGCCATCAGGCCGACGATCGTCGTCGCGCCCGTCCCGGCGAGTGCCACCAGTTCCGCTTCCACCCGCGTCCCCCTGTGAAGTCGTCCTCCCGTTCACGGTAGAGGGACGACCCTCGACTGCGCCACCACGGTAGTAAGTTGGGGCACTCGTGGGTGAACGGGAGGGTGGCCGGGTGGGCGAGAGCGGGTCGACGTACAACTCCATCTCCGGGGACGCGGCGTTCTTCGGGCCGGTCGTGATGGCGGAGCGGGTGGGGTCGTTGACGCTGCCACCCGGGCCCCCGCAGGTGACGCCTCGTCAAGTCCCCGTCGACACACCGCAGTTCGTCAACCGTACGGCCGAACTCGGCCGCCTGGACTCGGTCGCCGAGGCGCTGCGCGCGGCGCGTACCCCGGGTGTCGTCGTGCTGACCGGACTCGGCGGGGTGGGCAAGACCGCGCTGGTGGCGCGGTGGGCCGCCGGGGCGCCGGACTATCCCGGCGGCCACCTCTACGTGAACCTCGCGGACAGACGGCAGGACGGCGCGGTCGACGTCAGCGACGTACTCGCCCGGTTCCTGCGGGCCTTGGGGGTGCACCCGGATTTCGTCCCGGCCGAGGTGGACGAACGCGCCGCGCTCTTCCGGAGCCTCACCGCCCGGCAGGACACGCTCGTCGTGGTGGACAACGTCTGGCAGGCGGCCGAGATCAGGCCGCTCGTCCCGGCCTCGGGACTGCTCGTGGCCACCAGCAGGACCCGCCTGCCGGGCCTGGCCAGGGACGGCGCGGTCCTCATCGACCTCGACCCGCTCGACGAGTCGGCCGGCGTCGAACTCGTCCACCGGTGGCGGGACGCGGACACGGACGGCGCCGCCGCCGAACTGGTCCGGTTCTGCGGCGGCCTGCCGCTGGCGCTGGGCGTCGTCGGCGACTGGCTGGACGAGCACTCCCACCTCGGCCTGAGCGACGCTGTGGCCGAACTCTGCGCGGGCGAGGACGGGTTGGCGGCGGTGACGACGGTGCTCGACCTGATGTACGGGTCCCTCCCCGAGCCCGCGCGGCGGCTCTACCGCCTGTTGGGCCTGCTGCCGGGAACCACGGCCACCGGTTCCCTCGCGACGGCCGCCGGTGTCCCCGACGTGGGCAAGGCGGTGGCCCGGCTCATCTCCGCGCGCTCGGCGGAGGTCGTCGAGTCCCTCGACCGGCCCGTGCGCTTCCAACTGCACGACGTCGTCCGGCCGCACGCGCGCAAGGCCGCCCAAGGGCTTCCGGAGGCGGAGCGTACGGCCGTCCTGCGGGCTGTCGCCGACTTCTACCTCGCTGTGTGTGTGCATGCGGCCTCCTATGTGCTTGGCCCGCGCTTCTGGCTCCAGCCGCCGCCCACCCGCTCCCTGGCCGAACTGAGCGGCAGGGAACCGCTGTTCACCGACAAGGCCGAGGCCATCGAATGGCTCGACGCCGAACGCGGCAATCTCCTGGCCGTGTTGAGGGTGTGCGCCGAGCAGCGCTGGGACGACACCGTCTGGCAGCTCTGCGAATCGCTGTGGGCGCTCTACCACAGCCGCAAGCACCACCTGGACTCCATCGAGGCCCACACCCTCGGCATCGAGGCGGCCCGGCGCTGCGGGCGTGCCGACGCCGAGATCCGGATGCGGAACCAACTGGCGCGGGCGCACTACGAGTTGGGCGCGTACGAGGAGGCGCACCAAGTCCTGGACGCGGCAGGGGAGTTGCTCGACCGGGTCACCGACGCGCGGCTCAGCGGCGTGCTGTGGGAGACCCGGGGGCTGGTGTCCCTCGCGGAGGGGGCGGCGTGGCAGGGCCAGGGCCTCGCCGCCCGCGCGCAGGGCGCGTACGAGGACGCACACGCCTTGTTCCTCAAGGCACTTGAGGCCAACGCGGCCAGGGACGACGCCCACGGGATCGTCGTCCAGTCGTACAACGTCGGACAGGCGCTGCTGGCCGCCGGGCGGGCGGCGGAGGCGCTCGGTGTGCTCGACGAGGCGCGTGCGAAGGCCGTGGCCGGGAACAACACGGGGATGCTGCTGCGGCTCGACATCGTCCGGGCGAAAGCCCTGTACGCCCTCGGGCGTTCCGGGCCCGCCGTCGAAGCCGCGGTCGGCGCCGCCGAGCAGGCCGCCGCGAGCCGCCAGCACGCCAAGTTCGACCAAGCGCTGGGCGTCCTCGCCGAGTTGGCGGCGAGCGACCCGACGTTGCGGGCGGCCTGTGAGGCGAAGCTCGGGGAGCTGCGCCGGAACGTGGGCGTGAGGCCGTAGAGCGAGCGCGTCCGCCGATCCCGCAACCGCCGTACTGGAGAAGCCCGTTGTCCGTGTTCCGCCGTCCGCGTCCGCCGCGTGCCCGGTCCCGCTGGGACACTCAGTCGCCGCCCAGGGCAGCGGTGCTGGGGGTGGCGCGCACGCTGACCTCGGCGACGCGGGTGCTCGACGTGATGGAGCTGCTGCGCGTCGAGGACGGCATCGAGAAGTACTACACGGTGAATCCCGGCTCGGCCTTCGCGGACGGGCTGCACGAGTACCTGGTGTCCGTGGCGGGGCCGCGCGTGCTGACGTGGGCGGAGGCGACGCGGCGCACCTTCCAGCTCGCCGTCGCCTGCGCCGTGCACCCCACGATGCGGCGGCTCGACGCGCCGCTGATGGTGATGCCGCACGGCGCCGGGTACAACCGGCTGGTCAGCGAGTCGACGGGCGACGCGACGTCCCCGGCGGGGCTGTCCCGGCGGGAGCTGACGCACCGGGGCAAGGTGATCCCCGCCGCGATCGGCGTCTCGCATCCCGACCAGCTCGCCCGGCTGCTGGACACCTGCCCCGAGGCGGTGCCGCGCGCCGAGGTGATCGGCGACTGGTGCGCCCAGCGGATCCGGGACAGCGAGGCTCGACGCGACTGGTACCGCGCCCGGTTCGGCGTCACCGACGGGCGGCGGCTCGTCGTCCTGCACTCCACGTGGAGCGCGCACTCGCTGCTCGGCCGCCACCCCGGCCTGCCCCTCGATCTCGTCACCGCGCTGCCCGCCGACGAGTACGCCGTCGCCGCCGTCTTCCACCCCAACGTCTGGGCCAGGCACACCCGCGCCGACCTCCTGGAGCGGCTGCGCGAGCCGATGGACGCGGGCCTGATGGTGATCCCGCCCGAGGAGGGCTGGCGGGCCGCGATCGTCGCCTGCGACGCGGTGATCGGCGACCACGGCAGCACGACGTTCTACTCCGCCGCCCACGACCGCCCCACCCTCCTCGCCACCGCCGGCCTCGCCGAACTCGACCCCGTGTCCCCGGCCGCGGCCTTCGCCGCCACCGCGCCCCGCCTCGACCCCTCGGGCGACCTGCACGCCCAACTCCTGCGCGCGCAGCGGGAGTACGACCCCGGCGTGCTGCGGCCCGTCGTCGACAGCCAGCTCGCGGACGTCGAGAAGTCGGGGGAGCGGACGCAGCGGCGGCTGTACGCGTTCCTGGAGCACCGAGGGGTTCCCCTGCCCCGGCAACTGCCCGGCCCGTCCCCGGTCCCCGAGCCGTCGCCGGAACGGGGGGCGCCGACTTTGGCGTACGTGGTCACGGGCGCCGTCCTGCCCGACGGCTCGGTCGGGGTGCGCCGGCTGCCGATGGTGCCGGGGCGGGTCGGCGCCGGCTTCGCCGGGGCGGCGGGCAGCGGCTCTGCCGAGGAGGGGGGCGGCTTCTACGCCGTCGCCGCCGAGTGCGCGCATCCGACGTGGTCCCAGAGCGCCGACGTCATCGCCCGTACGGTCCCCGTCGTGGACCCCTCCCCGGCGGACTGGTGCCTGCGCGAGGCGCCCCGCCGTCTCGGCGCCGCCGTCCTGGCTGCCCGGATCGACGACTTCTCCGCCGTCGTCCGCCTGCGCGACACCCTCTTCGAGGCCCACACCGAACGCCCCTGGGGCGGACTTCGGCCAACCTTGGACCCCCTCCTCCTGGGCGCCGCCCTCAACCTGTGGCTGACGGACGGGCACAGCGGGGCGGAGCTGGTGCGGGGGCTGGTGATCCGGACGGGGCCCGGGAGCGTACGCGTCGCGTTCACCCGGGCTGCGACGAGCCTTGCCCTTGACGGGGTGTGAGAGGTGCGGTGCGCCCCCGGCAGGACTCGAACCTGCGGCCAAGCGCTTAGAAGGCGCCTGCTCTATCCACTGAGCTACGGGGGCCGGGTGGTCGGCGGTGTGCCGGGACCGGGTGGGGCCGTCGGGACGTTGCCGGGGACAAGGATAGGGCTCCCGGCTCCTTGTCCTGGTTGCTTCCCCTCCGTGGCTCGATGTGGAGGTTCGGTGAAGCGGTCCTGATAATCGCAGGCAGGTGCGAATCGTGCACCGTTTTTGGGGGTCCTGAGCGCCGGGTGTTGTGCACTCGTTATGCCTGGGGCGCGCTCTTGTCCCGCTCGTCCCTTCCGTCCCCTGTGTCCAGTCGGCGCGCAGACATCCCTATGTGCTTCAGAAATCACCTGAAATTGGGCATTCTTCGCATGTGGTGACCTTGGACGTACGGCCTCAGCTGCTCGACGCACTCTCCGCCCTGCGCGACCGTGTCGCCGCCGCACGCTTCCCGCTGCCCCTGGCGGGGGCGCCACGCGCGCGTGCCAACCGCGACGAACTCCTCGCCCAGCTCGACGACTACCTGGTGCCCCGGCTCAGAGCCCCCGAAGCGCCGCTCCTCGCGGTCGTCGGCGGCTCCACCGGCGCCGGCAAGTCCACCCTCGTCAACTCCCTGGTCGGACACCGCGTCAGCGAGGCGGGGGTGCTGCGGCCGACCACCCGTACCCCCGTACTCGTCTGCCACCCCGAGGACCATCACTGGTTCAGCGGCATGCGCGTACTGCCCGGCCTCACGCGCGCGTGGGTACCCCATCAGGAACCCGCCGACGACCTCCTCCTGCCCGGCGAGGACGGCCGCCACGTCCTGCGCGTCGAGACCGCCGACACCCTCCCGGCCGGCCTCGCCCTCCTCGACGCCCCCGACATCGACTCCCTGGTGGCCGAGAACCGCACCCTCGCGGCCCAGCTGATCTGCGCCGCCGACGTCTGGATCATGGTCACCACCGCCGCCCGCTACGCCGACGCCGTCCCCTGGCACCTGCTGCGCACGGCCAAGGAGTACGACGCGACCCTGGTGACCGTCCTCGACCGCGTCCCCCACCAGGTCGTCTCCGAGGTCTCCCGCCAGTACGGCGCCCTCCTCGCCAAGGCCGGGCTCGGCGAGGTGCCGCGCTTCACCGTCCCCGAACTCCCCGAGTCCGCCTGGGGCGGCGGCCTCCTGCCCGCCACCGCCGTCGCGCCCCTGCGCACCTGGCTCGTCCACCACGCCCAGGATCCCGGCGCCCGCCACCGCGCGATGGCCCGCACCGCCCACGGCGTCCTCGACTCCCTCAAGTCCCGCATGCCGGAACTCGCGGGCGCCGCCGCCGCCCAGTACGCCGCCGCGCTGCGCCTGACCGCCGCCGTCGACAACGCCTACGACACCGAGTACGCGCGCGTACGCGGGCGCCTCCAGAGCGGCGCCGTGCTCGCAGGAGACGCTCTGAAGCGCTGGCGGGCCTTTCCCCTCGACTGCACCCCCGCGGAGCTCCTGGACGCCCTTGTGGAGTCCCTGGCGGCCCTCCTGCTGTGCGCCGTCACCGCCGCCGACGAACGCGTCGCCGACGCCTGGCGCCGCGAACCCGCCGCCGGGCACCTCGACGACCGCGACCCCGACCTGGAGAGCGCCGAACACCGCATCGGCCTCGCCGTACGGCGCTGGCGGCGCGAACTGGAGGAGTACGCCGAGGACGAGGTCCGCGACCTCGACCGGGGCTCGGCGCCCGACCCCGAGTCCGTCGCCGCCCTCGTCGCCACCGCCCTCCTCGGCGGCCGGCGCGCCCGCTCCGCCGGCGAGGGCCTCGCCGAACGCCTCGGCGCCCACGGGGCGCTGCGCCTGCGCGACCGGGGAGGCCGCCTCCTCACCGCCCACCTCGACCGGGTCGTCACCACCGAACGCGAACGCCGCCTCGCCCCCCTCGACGGGCTCGACGTCCACGCCGAACCGCAGGCCGAACTGATCGCCGCGCTGTCCGTATTGCAGAAGGAGAGGTGACGGATGACCGCCGTCACGGACCATCAGGAACACGAGCGGGACGGGTCCCCGGAGGACCTCGGGGACGAGGGCCCTGTGACCGAAGTTGTCGCAAACGTCGCCTCTGAGGAGGGCGATGACGAAAACGGCGCCCCCAGGGACGACGATTTCCCCGACGCGCCCCTTGCAGACGCCAAGGCCGCACCCCCCGCCGACCCCGACGCCATCTCCTGGGACGACGGCCTCATCGCCCGCCGCGTCACCGCGGGCGACCCCGAACCCCCCGCCGCCCCGGAACCCCGCACCGGCCCCCTCTCCTCCGCCCCCCTCGCCTACGACGGCCCCCTCAGGTCCCGCCTGGACGCCCTCAGGGAACTCGTCGGCCTCTCGCGCGCGCGCCTGGACGGCAAGACCCTCGCCGAGGCCGGCCGCGTCCTGGACGAGGCGGCGGCCCGGCGCAGACTCTCCGGCCAGCACACCGTCGTCGCCATCGCCGGCGCCACCGGCAGCGGCAAGTCCCAGCTCTTCAACGCCCTGGCCGGCGTCACGATCTCCGAGACGGGCGTACGGCGGCCCACCACGGCCGCGCCGATCGCGTGCAGCTGGAGCGACGGCGCGGCGGGCCTCATCGACCGCCTGGGCATCCCCGGACGCCTGCGCAGACGCCCCGTGCAGAGCCCCGAGGCCGAGGCGCAGCTGCGCGGACTGGTCCTCGTCGACCTCCCCGACCACGACTCCGCCGCCGCCTTGCACCGCGAGCAGGTCGACCGGGTCCTGGCCCTGGTGGACGCCGTCATCTGGGTCGTCGACCCGGAGAAGTACGCCGACGCCGTCATCCACGAGCGCTACCTGCGCCCCATGGCGGGCCATGCCGAGGTCATGTTCGTCGTCCTCAACCAGGTCGACAGGCTCCCCGGCGAGGCCGCCGAGCTCGTCCTCGACGACCTGCGCAGACTCCTCGACGAGGACGGCATCGCGCTCGGCGAGTACGGCGAACCCGGCGCGCGGGTCCTCGGCCTGTCCGCGCTCACCGGGGACGGCGTACCGGAACTGCGCGAGCTGCTCGGCCAGTTCGTCACCGAGCGCGAGGCGCCCGCGCGCAGGGTGGCCGCCGACATCGACGCCGCCGCCGCGCGGCTGCGGCCCGTCTACGCGCCCGCGCGCCGCGCGGGGCTCACCGAGGAGGCGCGCGACGAGTTCGCCGCCCGCCTCGCGGACGCCGTCGGAGCGAGCGCGGCCGGGGACGCCGCCGAGCGCGCGTGGCTGCGCAACGCGAACCGCGCGTGCGGGACGCCGTGGCTGCGGCTGTGGCGCTGGTACCAGGACCGGCGCGACCCGCCGACCGGGCGGCTTCCCGTGCGCGCGCAGATGGACGAGGAGGCGACCGCGCGCCAGCGCGTGGAACAGGCGGTCCGTACGGTCGCCGACCGCGCGTCCTCGGGGCTGCCGGCGCCCTGGGCGCTCGCCGTGCGCGAGGCCGCCGTACGGGGCTCCCAGGGGCTTCCCGAGGCGCTCGACGACCTCGCCGCGCGCGCGGGGCTGCCGCCCGGGCGTCCGCCCCGGCCCGGCTGGTGGCCCGTCGCCGTGTTCGCCCAGGCGTCCATGACGGTCCTCCAGATCGTCGGGGGGCTGTGGCTGGTCGCGCAGATCGCCGGGGTCATGGCTCCCAACCTCGGGGTGCCGGTGCTGCTGATGGTCGCCGGGATCATCGGCGGGCCGCTCGTCGAGTGGAGCTGCCGGATGGCCGCGCGGGGGCCCGCCCGGCGGTACGGGCAGGACGCGGAGCGGCGGTTGCGGGAGGCGGCGGCCGGGTGCGGGCGGGCTCGGGTGCTCGATCCGGTGGCGGCCGAGCTGCTGCGGTACCGGGAGGTGCGGGAGCAGTACGGGAGGGTGGTGGGGGTGGGGGGCCGGTAGACGGGGGTGGGCGGCGGTGCCTGCCGGTGTCCGGTGCCGCCGCTTTTCCGTGTACGGAGGGTGATCATCGGCGTGTACGGAGGGTGATCCGTGCAGGTGATCCACAGGTCGCGTGACGTGGTGTCACTCGATCGGGTGGCGGGGTTTTCCCCAGGCCGGGTGGTTGTCCACAGGGCTCGGCGGGATTTTCGCGGCCGGTCCAGTCTGGCTCTGCGGCGATCACGAACGGCGTGGTCGGCGCGTGACAGACAAGGGGTGAGCGATGAACGAGGTCACGATGTGCGCGGTGGGGAACGTCGCGACGCAGCCCGTCTACCGGGAGCTCGCGGCCGGCGCCTCGGCGCGGTTCCGGCTCGCGGCGACCGCGCGGTACTGGGACCGGGAGAAGAACGAGTGGGTGGACGGGCACACCAACTTCTTCACGGTGTGGGCCAACCGGCAGCTCGCCGTGAACGTGGCGGCGTCGCTGTCGGTGGGGGACCCGGTGGTCGTGCAGGGGCGGCTGAAGGTGCGCTCGGACCTGCGGGACGGGCAGAACTGGACGTCCGCCGACATCGACGCGTCGGCGATCGGACACGATCTGGCGCGGGGCACCTCGGCGTTCGTCCGCGCGGCCAAGGCGGAGCCGGCGGGCGGGCGGCCGGAGCAGGAGCCGGAGTGGGAGACGCCCGCGGAGCGGGAGCCGGTGCGCGTGGCGTGAGGCCAAGAGGCGGCTGACAGCGCCGGGTTGGGGCTTGTCGGGGGATCACACCTCGCACGGGAGCGGATCAACCGCCGTGAAAGAGCGTTGATTTGTCGATAAGCCCGGCTCTCCGGCCCGTTGGAGCGATCTTGGGATAACGATTCCGATTCGGATCGGTTGCCCGATGATCCGACGGGGAAAGGGGCCGCGCCGCTCTCTCTAGGATGCGCGACATGGCCCTTGTGGCTTCCGATTCTGCTGGTGGGACCCCGTCCCCCACGTCAACGGGTCCCGCTCGAAGGGGAATTGCGTGCTTTCTTCGATCACTGTGCCGCTCGCCCGAGGGGTCGGCCGCCTCGCCGCGGTGACCCTGGTGTCCGGGCTCGCCGCCGCCGGAATCCTGGCCGGCGCGGGCCAGGCCGCCGCTGCCGCGGGTGCGCAGGCGCAGGGCGGGGCGACCGCGACCATAGGCGGACTGAAGGTCTACGGCAGCGCGGTGCTCCACGAGGAGGGCGGCGACCAGGAGATCCCGGCAGGGCTGTTCGAGATGTCCGTCGACGGCGGGGGGACGCTCCAGACGTACTGCGTCGACGTCTACACCCCCACCCAGAAGGACGCGAAGTACCACGAGACCGCGTGGAGCGGGACCTCGCTGGCCGCCAACAAGCGGGCCGGGCGCGTCGGGTGGATCCTCCAGAACTCCTATCCGCAGGTCAACGACCTCGCCTCGCTCGCAGGGAAGGCCGGGATCAAGAGCGGGCTCACCGAGCAGGACGCGGCGGCCGGGACGCAGGTGGCGATCTGGCGGTACTCGGACGGGGCGGACGTCGACGCGGTCGATCCGCAGGCGCGCCAGCTCGCCGACTACCTGGAGAAGGCCGCCCGCGACGCCGCCGAGCCGCCCGCGTCCCTGACCGTCGACACCCCGGCCGTCTCCGGCAAACCCGGTGACCTGCTCGGGCCGGTGACCGTGCACACCGACGCCGGGACCGTGTCCGTGGCGCCGCCGCCGGACGCCGCGATCAGCGGGGTACGGGTCGTCGACGCCGACGGGAAGCCGGTCACCTCAGCCGGTGACGGGAGCCGGCTGTACTTCGAGGTGCCGGCCGAGGCCGCCGCCGGGTCCGCGCGGGTGACGCTCCAGGCGTCGACGACCGTGCCCGTCGGGCGCGCGTTCGTCTCCGAGGGGCGCAGCCAGACCCAGATCCTCGCCGGGTCCAGCGAGTCGACGGTCTCCGCGAGCGCGGTGGCCAGCTGGGGCGCGGCGGGGGCGGTGCCCGCGCTCTCCGCCGCGCGGGACTGCCTGAAGGGCGGCCTCGACATCACCGCGTCCAACAAGGGCGACCAGCCGTACACGTTCGCGCTCCTCACGGCCGAGTACACGGTGGGCGCGGGCGAGACCCGCACCTTCACGGTCCCCCTCCAGGAGGACCAGCCCTACGACTTCACCCTCACGACCCCCCAGGGCACGGCCCCCCGCTTCACCGGCGTCCTCGACTGCAAGACCCAGTCCCGCACGACCTCCAACCTCACCACCCAGACCTACAGCGACCCGGCCCCCGCGACGGTCCTCCCGGCCACGCCGACCAACCTCGCGGTCACGGGCTCCGACAGCGCGACCCCCCTCATCGCCGGAACCGCCATCGGCCTGGTCCTCGTCGGGGGCACGGCGCTGGTGCTGACGGCGAGGAAGAACCAGGGCGCGGGCAAGTAGGCGAGCCGGACCGCCGGAAACGCAGGGTGACCGGCCGGTCACCCGCACCTACGAGGAAAACCCCAGGTCACCCCACCCCCGCCCAACAGGTTTCCGCCCAGGGATGGACGTACGGCAAGATGGGGTGTATCTGCCCACTGCCAGATCTCAAGTTGCCGGACGGTTTCTCTTGGCTGAGTACATCTACACCATGCGCAAGACGCGCAAGGCGATCGGCGACAAGGTCATCCTTGACGACGTGTCGCTGAACTTCCTCCCCGGCGCGAAGATCGGTGTGGTCGGGCCGAACGGGGCCGGTAAGTCGACGATCCTGAAGATCATGGCGGGTCTCGACCAGCCGTCGAACGGCGACGCGTTCCTGTCGCCGGGATACACGGTCGGGATCCTGCTCCAGGAGCCGCCGCTGAACGAGGAGAAGACGGTCCTGGAGAACGTCCAGGAAGGCGTCTCCGAGGTCAAGGGCAAGCTCGACCGCTTCAACGAGATCGCCGAGCTGATGGCGACCGACTACAGCGACGCGCTGCTCGACGAGATGGGCAAGCTCCAGGAGGAGCTGGACCACGCCAACGCGTGGGACCTCGACGCCCAGCTGGAGCAGGCGATGGACGCGCTGGGCTGCCCGCCCGGCGACTGGCAGGTCACCAACCTGTCCGGCGGCGAGAAGCGCCGGGTCGCCCTGTGCAAGCTCCTCCTCGAAGCCCCCGACCTGCTGCTCCTCGACGAGCCCACCAACCACCTCGACGCCGAGTCGGTGAACTGGCTGGAGCAGCACCTCGCCAAGTACGAGGGCACGATCGTCGCCGTCACCCACGACCGGTACTTCCTCGACAACGTCGCGGGCTGGATCTGCGAGGTCGACCGCGGCCGGCTGCACGGCTACGAGGGCAACTACTCCAAGTACCTGGAGACCAAGGCCACCCGCCTCAAGGTCGAGGGCCAGAAGGACGCCAAGCGCCAGAAGCGGCTCAAGGAAGAGCTGGAGTGGGTGCGGTCCAACGCGAAGGGCCGCCAGGCCAAGTCGAAGGCCCGCCTCGCCCGGTACGAGGAGATGGCCGCCGAGGCCGACAAGATGCGGAAGCTGGACTTCGAGGAGATCCAGATCCCGCCGGGCCCGCGCCTGGGCTCCATCGTCGTCGAGGTCAACAACCTGACCAAGGCGTTCGGCGACAAGGTCCTCATCGACGACCTCAGCTTCACGCTCCCGCGCAACGGCATCGTCGGCGTCATCGGCCCGAACGGCGCCGGCAAGACGACCCTGTTCAAGATGATCCAGGGCCTGGAGACCCCCGACTCCGGCACGATCAAGGTCGGCGAGACCGTCAAGATCTCGTACGTCGACCAGAGCCGCGAGAACATCGACCCCAAGAAGTCGCTGTGGGCCGTCGTCTCCGACGAGCTGGACTACATCAACGTCGGCCAGGTCGAGATGCCCTCACGCGCGTACGTCAGCGCCTTCGGCTTCAAGGGCCCCGACCAGCAGAAGGCCGCCGGCGTCCTGTCCGGCGGTGAGCGCAACCGCCTCAACCTCGCGCTCACCCTCAAGCAGGGCGGCAACCTGCTCCTCCTCGACGAGCCGACCAACGACCTCGACGTCGAGACGCTCTCCTCGCTGGAGAACGCGCTCCTGGAGTTCCCGGGCGCGGCCGTGGTCGTCTCCCACGACCGCTGGTTCCTCGACCGGGTCGCCACGCACATCCTCGCCTACGAGGGCGAGTCCAAGTGGTTCTGGTTCGAGGGCAACTTCGAGTCCTACGAGAAGAACAAGGTCGAGCGGCTCGGTGCGGACGCCGCCCGCCCGCACCGCGCCACCTACAAGAAGCTGACCCGGGGCTGACCTTGCGGCACATCTACCACTGCCCCCTGCGCTGGGCGGACATGGACGCCTACGGCCACGTCAACAACGTGGTCTTCCTCCGCTACCTGGAGGAAGCGCGCATCGACTTCCTGTTCCGTCCGGACAAGGACTTCCAGCAGGGGTCGGTGGTGTCGCGCCACGAGATCGACTACAAACGGCAGTTGGTCCACCGGCACGCGCCGGTCACCATCGAGCTGTGGGTCACGGAGATACGGGCCGCGTCCTTCACCGTCCGGTACGAGGTGAAGGACGACGGCGTCGTGTACGTCCGCGCCGCCACCGTCATCGTCCCGTTCGACTTCCAGGCGGAGCGGCCCCGCCGGCTCACCGCGGAGGAGCGGGAGTTCCTGGAGGAGTACCGCGACGACCCGCAGGGGGCCGTCGCCGCATGACGGTGCTCCATCTCGCCGACGAGGGGGAGGCCGCCGACCTCGCCGCCTTCCTCTCCCGGCTGCTGCACTACGACCGAGGCGCGGCCGTCCGGCTCCAGGCGGCCGGCACCGCGCTCGCCGTCTTCGGACGGCCCCCGTCCTTCGAGGTCCTCGCGGTACGGGCCGTACGGCTCGCGAAGCCGTACGAGGACGGGCTCGACGCGAGCCTCGATGTCACCGTCTCCGCGGGGGAGTTGCTGGAGGGCGTCGACGAGAACGGGTCCCTCCTCACCGTGCCGGGCGCGGTGACCGGCCCGCCCTGGGCCGGAGTCCTGCCCCCCAAGGGCGGCTGGCGCGCCGAGGGCGGGCTGCCCGGCGTCGTCGAGCTGCGGGACCTCGTCGCCGGGGTCGTCGGTGAATTCCGGCGCCGCAGCGAGGAGTTGGCGGCCGAGCGGCGTACCCGGGCCGAGCTGGACCGGATCGGGCGGGAGATCTGGTCGCGTACGGTCGGGGCAACTCCCCTGCCCGTACGGGCCGTTCACGCCGCCCAGGCGCTCGGGTTCCTGCGGCCCGCCACCCCGGATGCGAGCCTGTTCTCCTCCGGGGCGTGGCTGCGGCTGCGCACCGAGCACGGGTCGATCGCCGTACGGCGCGCGGGACTTGGCGATTTCGGGCTCAGCGTGCGCTGAACTGCCGTGACGGGGCAGGGGCGTTGACCAGCGACCCTGGCTAGTCGGGGGCGTTGACCATCGACGCCGCCGCGTACGTCAGGTACTTCCACAGCGTCGCCTCGTGGTCCTCCGAGAGGTCCAGGGAGTCCACCGCGTCCCTCATGTGCTTCAGCCACGCGTCGTGCGCCGCCCTGTCCACTGTGAACGGCGCGTGGCGCATCCGCAGGCGCGGGTGGCCCCTGTTGTCGCTGTACGTCGTCGGGCCGCCCCAGTACTGCATCAGGAACAGCGCCAGGCGCTCCTCCGCCGGGCCCAGGTCCTCCTCCGGGTACATCGGCTTCAGGATCGGGTCCCGCGCCACGCCCTCGTAGAAACGGCGGACCAGGCGGCGGAAGGTCTCCTCACCGCCGACCTGCTCGTAGAAGGTCTGCTGCTGGAGTGTGCCGCGCCGGATCTCATTCACGCCTCCCATGGTCTCAGATCGGGGGGACCAGGACTCGGGGCCTAGGACCTCCTCTGTTCGCCGGGGGCGCTGTTCCGGGTCACAGTGGAGGGATGGGCGTACGGGAACTGGTACGGGTCGTCGAGGAGAGCGGGGTGTTCTCGGGGGAGCCGCTGTGGCGGGACGCGTTTCTGGCCGTGCCCCGGCATCTGTTCGTGCCGTACTTCTACGTCGCCGGGGCGGGCGGGTACCGGCGGGTGTGGAAGGAGGACCCCGATCCGCGGGTGCGGGAGCGGTGGTGGCGGGGGGTCTACGAGGACGTGCCGCTCGCCACGCGGGTGCGGGACGGGGAACTCGTCTCGTCCAGCAGCCAGCCGTCGCTGATGGCCCTGATGCTGGTCGCCCTGGGGGTGCGGGACGGGGACCGGGTGCTGGAGGTGGGGGCCGGGACCGGGTACAACGCCGGGCTGCTCGCGCATCGGCTGGGGGACCGGGGGGTGGTGAGCGTCGATCTCGAGCCGGAGATCGTGGAGTCCGCGCGGCGGCATCTCGCCGATGCCGGGTTCCGGCCTTCCGTCGTGGTGGGGGACGGGGCTCGGGGGGTGCCCGAGGGGGCTCCGTACGATCGTGTCGTCGCGACCTGCGGGGTTCGTACCGTGCCTGAGGCATGGGTGCGGCAGTGCCGGGTCGGGGGGCGGATTCTGGTGCCGCTCGCGTCGGGGCTGGTGTCGCTGCGGGTGGTGGGGGAAGGGCGGGCCGAGGGGAGGTTCTTGAGTACGCCGGCTTATTTCGTGCCGCTCAGGGGGGTGGGGGAGCGGCGGGAAGAGGCGGAGGTGCAGGGGGAGGAGGGGTTTCGGTTCATGGTTGGGCTGGTGGGGGAGGGGGAGGAGGCCTACGAGGTGTGGGAGAGGGAGGGGCGGCCTGGGCGGGAGCGGTTCGGGGTGAGTGTGGTGGGTGGGCGGGTTCGGGCTTGGCTGGATTCGCCGGAGGGGCCGTATTCGTGGGTGCTGCGGTGATGCCTACGGGGGTGGTGGGTTCGGTGGTGTGGCGGCTGCGGGTGCGGTGTGGTTGTTCGCGCCCACGCGGCGGCAGCCGCAGATCGATACAGCCCCGCGCCCCTGAAAAAGACGCGGCTGATGCCGGTTTTCGGCAACAGCCACGTCTTGTGTACAGAAACTATTTTGTTCAGCCGCGCCTGATCGTGATCGTCGTCCAGGCGCCTACGTGGACCCGGTCGCCGTCCTGCAACGGGACCGGGACGAAGGGCTGGATCGGTTCCTCGCCGTTGTTCACCGTGGTGCCGTTCGTGGAGTTCTGGTCCACCACCGCCCAGGTGCCGTCCGGTTGCTGGACCAGGACCGCGTGCTGGTGGGAGACGCCGGGGTCCTCCGGGGGGACCGAGAGGTCTATGTCCGGGGTCTCGCCCGTGGAGTGGCGGCGGCGGCCGATCGTCACCTGGTTGCCCGTGAGGGTGCGCTGCTGTTCCGGGGAGTACGCCGGGAGGTTCAGGCCTGCCGCCTCGGGGCCCGAGCGCTGCATCATCGCCATGAAGTAGTCGCGGTCGGGGCCCACCGTCGCCGTCCAGGTGGCGCCGGGGGCCGAGCCGGGCTGGGGGTAGCCGTAGCCGCCGCCGGGGGTGCCGGAGGTCGGTGGGGAGATGACCCAGTCGTCCTCGGCGCCGCCGAACGCGGGGCCGGGCGGGGTGCCCGGGCCGGGCTGGTTGCCCTGCTGGGGGAACCTCGGCGGGGCCGTCGCGCCTGCCTGTTGGAACGCCTGGGGGGAGCCTGCTGTGCCGGGGCCGCCGGGGCCCGGGCGTGAAGGGTCGCCGAAGGGGTTGGGGGCGCCGGGGCCACCGGGGCCGCTCTGGCCTCCGGGACCGCCCTGGCCACCCGGTCCACCGGGCGCGCCGAATCCGCCGGGGGCGCCCGCCGGGTTGCCGTCGCGGCCGGGGAACTGGCCGCCGGGGCCCGGGCTCGTGGTGTCCCGGCCGCTGAACAGTCCTGCGGGGGCGCCGGAGCCGCCACGGCCGGTTCCCTCGCGTCCGCCGAAGGGGCCGCCGGGGCCGTTGGGGTCGGAGGCTTCGCGTCCGCCGAAGGCACCGGCTCCACCGGGGCCGGTTCCCTCGCGTCCGCCGAAAGCGCCCGCTCCGCCCGGGCCGGTTCCCTCGCGTCCGCCGAACGGCCCGCCCGGACCGTTCGGGTTCGACGCCTCGCGTCCGCCGAAGCCACCGGCTCCGCCAGGTCCGCCGGTCCCCGGCGACCCCTCCCGGCCCCCGAAGGCACCGGGACCGGTCGACCCTGGGGCCCCCGTCGCCGTACCGGCGTCGCGGCCGAAGCCGCCGCCCGAAGTCGGCGGGGGGCCTCCCGGCCGTCCGCCGAAGGGCGGTGCGCCGGCGGAACCCGAGGGCTCGCTGCCGAAGGGAATCGGTTCGGCGGGACGGTTCACGCGGGACGGGCTGGAGCCCTGGTAGTCGAAGGAGTCGCCGCCGCCGAAGGAGGGCGAGGGGTAGCGCGCGCCGGCCGGACCACCGGCGCCGCCGGGGCCCTCGGGTGCGCCGGAACCGCCGGGCCCACCGGAACCGCCAGGCCCACCGGGGCCGCCGAAGTTGCCGGGGCCACCGGTCGTGGGCGGACCGCTGTAGCCGCCACTGGGCGCACCGGAGCCTTCGGCCCCGCCGAAGTCACGAGCCCCACCGGGACCGCCTGAGCCGGGGCCGCCGAAGTCACCCGCGCCGGGTCCGCCCCGTCGGCTGGAGTCCCCGAAGCCACCGGGTCCCCCGGAACCGCCGAAGCCGCTGCCGCCACCGGGTCCGCCAGAGCCGCCGGGCGCGCCGGAGCCGCCGGGACCGCCGAAGGCACCCGAGCCGCCAGGACCACCGGAACCGGGACCGCCGGAGCCGGGGCCACCGAAGTCACCCGCGCCAGGCCCGCCCCGTCGGCTGGAGTCCCCGAAGCCACCGGGCCCCCCGGAACCGCCGAAGCCGCTGGACCCGCCAGGTCCACCGGGAGCCCCAGGCCCACTGGGCCCGCCGGGCCCGCCAGGACCCCCAGGCCCTCCGGGTCCGCCGAAGCCCCCCGCTCCTCCCGCCCCTCCGAACCCGCCGCCCGGCGAGTTCGACGGGCGGGGTGCGGCCGGGGTGTACGACGTGGCCGTGTTCGTCAGGAAGTTCCACCGGCACTCCTCGCAGAACGGCGCGCCCCCTTCGCGGGGCGTCCGGCACTGCGGGCACAGCTCGGCCTCCTGGCCGGGTACGGCGGAGAGGTGGCGCCCGCCACCGGGGCCTCCGCCCGCGCCGGGACCGCCGGGACCATTGGGCTGGCCCGGCGGAGGAGGGAAGCCGTATCCGCCTGGCGGCGGAGGCGGGGGTGGCGGCGGAGGTACGGCACCGGCCATGCGGTGACCGCAGACCTCGCACCAGTCGTCGGAACCCGACTGGTGTCCGTTCGGGCAGGTCGGCATGTCGGCGCGTCCCCCTTTCCTTACCTGTGTCGCTCGGTGTCGGTCCGTGTCACTTCTTTACACGAACAGTCTTTGTGGACCGGGTTTCGAGAGTCATCTCGTCGGCCTCGGCGACCTTCGCCTTCAACCGCACAGTACCTGTCGTGGCATCGACCACGTCCACCACCTTCGCAAGCAGTTTCGCAGTATCCGCGTTCCCCGAGACACTCGCGAGCTGGACGGCCCGGCCGAGTTTGGCCGTCGCCCCGTCCATATCGCCCGCTTTGCGCAAGTCCAGCCCCTGTTGGATGACTTGGGCGAGTTCGGCCTGTCCGGTGTAGTGCGCGACCTGCGGATTGATGGACGTGGAGGCGGTCATGTCGTCGGTCCACACGGCCCTCACCAGCCCTTGCGCGCCGAGGTTCCGCACCGATCCGTCCGCCTGCGGTACGACGAGCGAGACGCGGGCGGCGAGCATCTCCTGACCGAGTCCGGCACCCGGCACCTCCACGCAGACGTGGTAGTCGCGGGACTCGTCTCCCCAGGATCCGGTGGGGTAATCCCCGGACCGGGGACCGGACTCGGTACGCCGCGAGGTCAACTCCTCCACGGTCGGCGCGACTTGCTTGACGAACTTGACCGTCGTGCCGACCGGCGTCCACAACCGCAGGGCCACGTCGGCGACTTCCTTGCCCATCGCCGTCTCCATCATGTGCGTGAAGTCGGCGGAGAGGCCCGCGGGGTCGGCGACGATGTCGGCGCTGCCGAGCAGGGCGGAGGCGATGCCTGTGACTTCTTTCACTTCCCAGTCGGTGCCGACGCCGCGCGCGTCACACGTGAACCGACCCGCGCAGTGGTCGAGGGTCGCCCGGAGCGCCTCGGGCTCCTCGTGCTCGTTGCGCCCGTCGGTCAGCACGATGCCGTGCCGGATCGCGACGTCCGCCGAGGACAGCAGCTGCTCCGCGAGCCGCAGCCAGGTCCCGATCGCCGTACCGCCCCCGGCGCTGAGCCTGCGCAGCGCCTGCTTGGCCTGCTCGCGGGTGGTCGCGTCGGCGACGGCGAGGCGCCCGGCGCCGGGGTACACCTCTTTCGCGACGTGCGTCCCGGCGATCACCGCGAAGTGCACGCCGTCGCGTACGGCGTCGATCGCAGCGGCCGTCGCCTCGCGGGCGCCGCGCATCTTCGTCGGCGGGTAGTCCATCGACCCCGAGCAGTCCACCATGATCGCCACGGCGGCGGAGGGGCCCTGTGCCGGTGAGTAGAGGTGCGGCGAGGTGACCGCGCCGCCGATCGTGCCGCCGCCGGTCGAGGTGACCGTGACGATCGCGTTCACCTCGCGACCGCCCTCGGGCAGGTACTCGTTCTGATAGACGTCCACCGCGAATTGCGGCACGTTGGATTTCGAAAAGTTGGCCATACCGCTCAAATCCCCCTGTGAACACAGCACATGACTGAGGTGGACCCGGCCCCCACCGGGTACCCGCCTCGGACCGATACCTCAGACCGATCCTGCCCCCATCGCCGCCGCCGGGAACGGCACGACCGCCACTGTTACGTTGTCGTGGCCCCCACCGTCCAGCGCGTGACCGACCAGCACCCGCGCGCTGTGCAGCGGACGCGCCGCCGCGTCGAGCGGCAGCACCCGCGCCATCTCCTCCGCCGCCTCGGCGTAGTTCCACAGCCCGTCCGTGCACACGACGACCACGCCGGGCCGGTCGGGCTTGAACGACGCGGTGTGCGGCTCCAGTTCGTACGCGTCCGCGCCGAGCCACCCGGTGATCGCGTGGGCGCGCTCGTCGGCGTACGCCTCGGCCTCGTTCATCAGGCCCGCGGCGACCATCTGCGCGGCCCACGAGTCGTCCTCGGTGA
The DNA here is from genome assembly GCF_033794345.1 of Streptomyces niveiscabiei. Classification (NCBI taxonomy): domain Bacteria; kingdom Bacillati; phylum Actinomycetota; class Actinomycetes; order Kitasatosporales; family Streptomycetaceae; genus Streptomyces; species Streptomyces niveiscabiei. The sequence goes on along the minus strand of NZ_JARAYJ010000012.1, from coordinate 16,150 downwards.
GCCGGGCGGCCGGCGCCGAACGGTCGGCGGGCACCCAGTACGCGCGGCTGTCGCCGACCCAGCCGACGACCAGGAGGCCGGGCGTCACGACCGTACCGACGATCGTGCAGGCCGGGGCGTTCTGGTGCGGGGAGTGCTCGCGGGCGCCGCCGTCCTCGTCGGCCAGCGCGTTGACCGCGCGCGCGGCGGCCACGATCGCGTCGTGCAGGGCCTGTTGGGGGTGCGTGCCCTGCGGGAGCGCCGCGAGGACCGTGTCGTGCGCGGCGCGGGCGGCGGCCTCCGAGGCGTCGTCCGGGCGGGTCGCCGAGGAGACGCCGTCGCAGACGATCGCGACGCTCGCCGGGGCGCCGTCCGGCAGGACGGCCGTACCGACCGCGAACGCGTCCTCGTTGCGGTGGTGGCGCAGCCCCCGGTCGCTGACGGCGGCCAGCGGGCCGGACTCGCGTTCCATGTGGTCGCGTTCGCGGGGCTGGGCGTGGCCGCAGTTCTCGCAGTAGCCGTCGCCGTCGACGCGGCCCGCGCGGCAGGCGACGCAGACCTGCTGAGCCGCGGCGGCCTCGGCGGCGGCGCGCGGGTCGGGGGCCTGGAGGGGGTACTCCTCGGGCTCCGGCGTCTGCGGGTGGTCCGGCGTCTGCGGGTGGTCCGGTGTTTGTGGTCGGTCCGGAGTCTGTGGGCGGTCGAAGCGGACGCCCGAGCCGTTCAGGGGCAGCGTCGGATGGTCGTCCGGGCGTGGCGGCACGGCCGACAGGTCGTATCCGCACGCGCCGCAGTAGCGGTCCCCCGACTCCAGGGGCTCCGCGCAGCTCGGGCACGTCGGCAGGGCTGCCGTGGGGGGCGTGTGCGGCGGGGGCATCTGCGACATCAACTACACCCATGTCCGGGGGCGGTAACGGTTGGCTCGTTCCACCAGGTCGATCCTCTCCTCACCGGCGGTGGCCAGCCGGGCCAGCGCGCGGTACGAGCGCTCCAGGCCGAAGCGCAGGCCCCGCTCGTCGAGGGCGCTGCCGAGCAGCGTCCGCGCGGGCGCCGGGTCGCTGCCCCGGCCCCCGGAGAGTACCCAGTCGAGGGCGCTGCCGAGGACTTCCGCCGACAGCCGCTCCCGCCGTTTCGGGTCAAGGCCGTACGCGTCCAGCGCCTCGACCTGCGCCGCCGCGGCGGTGAGGTCCTGGAGGAAGGGTACGTCGCCGCTGCCCGCCGTCCGCTGCCGCAGCCGCGCGCGGACCGCCGCGACCCGCGCCGCCGTGTAGTGGATCGACGACTCCGGCACGGATTCGAGGGTGCGTACGGCGCCCGCGCGGTCGCCGGCGGCGAGGCGTACGCGGGCCAGTCCGAACGCGGCGCTGACATAGCCCGGGTCCGTCGTCCACACCAGGCGGTAGTACTCCGCCGCGTTGTCCAACTGGCCCAGCACCTCCGCGCACAGGCCCAGCGCCAGCTTCGGCGCCGGTTCGCCCGGGAACGCGTCGTAGATCGCGTCGAAGGCCAGCGCCGCGCTCTCGTGGTCGCCGGTGACGAGCGAGGCGAGGCCGCGGTACCAGACGACCCGCCAGTCGTCCTCCCGCTCATTCTCCAGGGCACGCAGGGCAGTTGTGGCCGCTGAGGTGTCGTTCATCTCCAACCAGGCTCTGACCTGCCGGAGTTGCGTCTCCACCGAGGGGTTCGGTACGGCCTCCAGGGCAACGGTCAGTTCACCGGGGGCCGTTGCCGAAAGCCCGGCCAGGAAACCGGCGTTGGGGTCGGTGGGGTCGACCAGGGGAGTGGGGAGGGCGAGGGACGCGGTGGGGGCGTCGGCCGGTTTCACGAGGGTCGTGGGGGTGGGCGGGGGAGTGGGTGCCACCGGTGCCGGGGGGAGCACGGTGTTCCTGGGCCCCGAGGGGCTCGCCGCGCGCGTCGGGTCGCTCGAAATCTCCGTCGCTGTGGGGCTGTTGACGAACGTCGTGACGGCCGGGCTCGCGACCGCCGGGGGCAGGCTCGCCGTCACCGGCACCGGCACGGCCACCGCCTTCGGCGTCAACATCCGCGTGAAACGGCCCGACTTGACCGTGCGCGCCCCCGACCGCGAGACCTCGCCGTCCAGTCGGGGGAACAGCTCGGTGTCGGTGACGCGGATCTCCGGGCCGAAGAGGGTGGACAACGCCGGTCGCGCGCGGCCGGTCTGGATCGAGACCACCTCCCGCAGTACGCCGGTGAGTTGCTCGGCCATCTCCTGCGCGGAGGCGAACCGCCGGGCCGGGTCGGGGTCGGTGGCGCGGACCAGGAGACGGTAGAAGGACTCGTACGTGCGGAAGACCTCGATGTGGTCGGGGTCGGGCAGGGAGTCCGCGAAGACCGTCGTGTAGCCCTGGAAGTCGAAGGTCAGGACGGCCAGCGTGCGGCCGACCGTGTACAGGTCGCTGGCCACCGACGGGCCGGCCTCCGCGACCTCCGGCGCCTGGTAGCCGACCGTGCCGTAGATCGCCGACTCGTCGTCGTCCATCCGGCGCACTGCGCCCATGTCGATCAGCTTGAGCTGGTCCTCGGACTGGATCGCGTTGTCGACCTTGAAGTCGCAGTACAGCAGGTTGCGGCTGTGCAGGTGCCCGAGCGCCTCCAGCGCCTCGATGCCGTACGCGCACGCCTGCTCCACCGGCAGCGGATCCCGCCGCCCGTCCGGGGCGCGGCGCGAATTCGCTATCTCCTTCAGGGACTTGCCGCCCACGTACTCCATGACGATGTACCCGTCGAGGGAGCCGGTGCGCTGGTCGAGGTGCTCGACGAAGTTGTAGATGCGGACGATGTTGGCGTGCTCGATCTCCGCGAGGAAGCGCCGCTCGGAGATCGCCGCCTCCATCGCGTCCTGGTCGCCGGTGTCCAGCAGGCCCTTCAGCACCACCCAGCGGTCCGACACCGCGCGGTCCACGGCGAGGTAGACCCAGCCGAGCCCGCCGTGCGCGAGACACCCGGCCACCTCGTACTGGCCGTGCACGACGTCCCCGGCCTTCAACTTCGGTACGAAGGAATAGGGGTGACCGCACTTGGTGCAGAACCCCTCGGTCCGCCCCACCCGCTCGCCGCGTGAACGGCCCACGGGCGCACCGCAGTCGGAGCGCGAACAGAACCTCTTGCGCTCCGGCACCTCCGGGTCGTCCAGCACCATCGCGCGCGGGTCCGGCTTCGGGACCTGCGGCACCGAGACCAGGCCCACACCGAGCCGCGCCCGCCCCGACGAGCCCGCCGAAGCGCCCGAACTGCGCACCGACACCGAGCGGTTGGAGGCGTTGCCCGACAGCGAGCGCGAAAGGCGGCCGGAGACCGAGCGGCGGGACCTGGACGACTGGGAGGAGGTGGACGACGGGGACGGCGCGATGCCGCTCGTGGCGGGCGAGCCGACCATGCCGGTCGCCGACACCACCGGCGCCAACCCGCAGGTGTCGCAGTACAGTTCGCCGCCGCCGACGTCCTCGTACGCGCCCTCGCACCCCGGACGCTGGCAGCTCTGGCCGGCCTGACTCATGACGTACCCCCAGTCCGCTGGTCCTTCGGCGCCGCCAGCAGCTCAGCCGCCAGCCGCTGATACCGCAGGACCGCCTGCTCCGCGACCCGCAGATCGCAGGGCGCGCTCCACAGCATCCGGCGCGCCGCGTCGTACCGCTCGATGAGGAACGGGTCCTCGGCGAGCCCGAGCCGCGCCACCTTCGCCTTGTACGCGTCGAGCCGCCCGCGCAGCTCGGCGCGGATCGCGAGCGGTGCCGTCACCGCGCCCAACTGCTCGCGGGCGCGCTCCAGTTCGTCGTCCGCCTGCTGCTCAAGGGACTCCAGCAGCGGGGAGAGCCGGTGCCACTGGCCCTGCCTGCGGTACTCGGCCGCCGCCGCCAACTGCTCCTGGAGCGCCGTCGGCGGGCCGCTCACCACCGGGACCTCGGTCGCCGCGATCTTCGCCAGGACCTCGCCGCGGGCCGACCTCGCCTCGGCGAGGGTGCGGTCGGCGCGCGAGAGGACGTCCCTCAGCCGCACGAGACGCTGCTCCGCGTCCTGACGGACCGTCAGCACCGCGTCGATCTCCCGGCGCACGTCCTCCAGGGCGCGCGCCTCGCGGTCGTACACCGTCGTGTCCGGACGGCCGCCGCCCGGCGCCGAACTCCCTTTTGTGGGAACCCAGTAGGCCAGCGGGTCGGACACCACCCGCGCCCGCAGGTCCGTCAGCGTGCGGGTGATCTGCTCCAGGTCGTCGCCCGAGGGGTGCTCGCCGGGGCGGACGCCCACCGAGTGCGCCAGCTGGCGGGTGCGCTGCAACTCCGCGGCCAGTAAATCGATCCGTGCCGGGAGCGCGGACCAGACGGCGTCCGCCGCCACCACCAGGTCCAGGGACGAGGCGTACAGGTCGTTCATGCGGTCCACCAGGGCCGCCAGCGAGAAGTGCTCCGCCAGGACGCCGGTGCCCGCCACGGATATCGGTTCGCCGCGCAGGAGTTCCGTCAGCTCGGCCAGGTCCTCGCGGGAGGACCAGCGGCGCCGCGAGCGGATCTCCCGGGCCGAGCGCAGGGCGTCCGTGTACGCGTCGAAGTACGTCCACAGCAGGGATATCGCGGTGTCGGCCGCGGCCCAGCGCTCGCGCGTGACGCCGGTCAGCTCCGCGCCCTCCAGCAGACGCCGGCCCGCGTGGTCCTGGAGCGCGAGCAGGGAGGTCTCGATCGCCTCGTGCTCCTGGCCGAGCCGCGCCAGCGCACGGTCCACCTCGTCCCGGTCCATCACCGGACCAGGGGGTCCCGCGACGCCCATCGATCACCTCTTGTCGTTGCTGCCGGAGTTGCTGCCGGGGGTGGTTGCTCTGTGCGGTCGATCTTCCCTGTCCGTGTGGTCGTCTAACGGGTGCGCAGATAGACGGGGTTGGTCGGCAAGTACGGTGCGAAGTCGTTGCCCATCGTCGGGGACAGCCACTTCTTGTACGAGGTCTGCCAGCCGCCCGAACGGTACTGCGCGAGAACCTGGTTGACCCTGCTCACCAAGTCGTTCGCGTCCAGCTTCATGGCGACGCCGTAGTACTCGGTCGTGAACGGCCTGCCCTTCAGCTCGACCGTCGGGTCCTGGGCGGCCTGACTCGCGGCGAGGGCGCTGTCCGTGATGACGGCGTCCGCCTCACCGAGCTGGAGCCGTACCAGGCAGTCGAGTTGGTTCGGGACGACGAGGGCGGTCGCGCCCTGCTTGTCCGCCTCGAACTCCGTCTCCGCGATCGAACCCGACGCCACACAGACCTTCTTGCCCGCGAGGCTCTTGTCGAAGCCGGTGATCCCCAGCGCGGCCTTCGGCGCGAGAACCTGCTGGCCCGTCCTGAAGTACGGTGCGGAGAACGCGACCTGCTCGATCCGCGCACAGTTGATCGTCATGGTCCGCACGACCATGTCGACCTCGCCCTTCTGGATGGCGTTGATCCGCTCGTTCGTCGGAATCGCCCTGAACTGGACGGCGCCCGGGTCCCCCAGGATGTTCCCCGCGATCTCGTGCACCAGGTCGATGTCGAAACCCTCGAGCGCCGCCCTGGTGTTGTTCGGGTCGCGGTAGCCCCAGCGGTAGCTGTTCTGGTCGACGCCGACGATCAGCTTGCGCTGCGCCCCCGTCCGCGCCTTGATCTTCGCGATCGTCGGGCCGTCCGCGGTGGAGGGGCGCAGCGTCTGCGCCTCCGGGTTCGCGCAGGTCTCCGCTGCGGCCCCGGCCGTGTCCGCGACCGGCTGCGTCCCTCGACCCTCCCGGTGTCCCCGCGCCAGCGGCAGCAACAGGGCGACGGCCAGCACGAGTACGCCGACGACGGCCGCCATCACGCCGACTCCGCCCCAGCCCTTGCCCCTGCCCGGCATGGATCCTCCCCTGCTCATCGGAACTCCGACAGTCTGCGGCCGATGCCGAGCACGGCGCCCGCGGCGGCCAGGACGGCGAGGACACCGGCGCCGAGGGGGAGGCCGGAGAAGGCGCCCCGGCCGTCCCTGGCGGCCTGCTTGAACTCCGACTGCTCGTGGGAGATGGCCAGTTCGAGGCTCTTGTCGACGGCGCCGAACGAGTCGTCGGTGGTCTCGCCGGAGCCCACGACCTGCTTCAGGGCGACCTCGTAGTCGCCGTTCTCGTCCGCCTCGCGGGCCTCGGCGTGGCGCGACTTCCACTCGTTCACGCTCTGCCGGGCCGAAGCGACCGGCGTCCGGCCGGACTTGTCGTCCGCGAGGGTCTCCGCCCGGGTGAGCCCGGAGACCAGCCGGCCCATCTCGTCGCCGTACTCCACGTCGTACTTGTCCTTCGTGTCCTTCCCGACCTTCGTGGTCTCCGCGCCGCGCGCGATCAGGGTCAGGTTCTCGTTCCCCCGCGCCTTCAGCGCCGCGATCCGCGCGTCGTGCAGCACCGTCAGCGAACGCACCCCGTGGTCGTACGAGGCGGTCAACTCCGCGCGGGCCACGCTGTGTCCGACGACCAGCCACAGCAGGACGACCGTCGTCGCGCCCGCCGCCGCGACCAGGCCGTGGCTCAACACCCGGTTCGTACGCCGGTATTCACGCACCTGTGCGGCGCCGAGAGCGGCCAGCGCGAGGACGCCGAGCGTCAACGCGGCCCAGGGGTACGGCTTCGCGGCCGCGTAATCCGCGTCGAGGCGGTCGTTCTCCTGCGCGTAGAGGCTGTGCGCCGCCTCCAGCATCTCGTCCTGCATCTTCTGGTTGGCGTACCGCAGATAGGCGCCGCCGACCGGGAAACCCATGCGGTTGTACGTACGCGCCCGCTCCACCAGGCCCTTGTACACCGGCAACGCCGTGTTCAACTGCGTGATCGCCGCCGCCGACGCGGAACCCTCACGCGCGCTGCCCGCGGCCTTCACCAGCTTGCGCGCCGCCGCGTCGATGTTCTCCTCGTACGTCCGCCGGGCCTCGGGCGTCTCCTGGCCGCCCGCCAGGAACGCGCTCGACGCGGCCGTGTTCGCCTCCGCGAGCGCGCGGTAGATGTCCGCCGCGTCACTCGTCAACGGCTGGCTGTTGTACAGGACGTCGTCGGCCGCGTCCGAACGGTCGGTCATCTGCCACGCGGTCACCGCGCCGAACGCCACGACCAGCACCGCCAGCACCGCGCCGATGATCCGCAGCCGTCCCGGCTCCGTCGTCGCCGCGCGCCTCAGCCGTTCGGTGTTCTCCGCCCACGCCGTTCTCCGACCGCCCACATCCGGCCGATTCCCCACTGCCGACCCCCCCCGTGTCCCGTCCGCGCCGCAAGTATCACCGCCCCGAGGCTCACCGCGCACCGGACTTCACTGGATCTTGATCGGTTCGTGTCACCACCTGCGCATGAACCTTCTGCCCATGAATACGCGGGGAGCGTGTGTTCGGTTCCTTATGGGGGTCTCCGGGTCTTCGGGGACTGCCCCGGGGTACCGGCCCCCCTTCCACGGCCACATCACCACCGACGAAGGCGACCTCCTCGTCCTCCACGACGTTCAACTTGCCCCGCCTGGCGGGGGTTCGACCTCAGCGGGAGTTCGGGGGGTGGGACGTGTATCGGGCCCGTGTTTCCGGCAAGGGCGGAGTCACTGACGTACCTTGGGGCGATTCGTAACGGCGTTGAGGGCTCGTGCGGTCCGTGTTCCGACGAGGTGTCCGCACCGGCAGAACCGGGAGCGGGCGACTTTCGACACCAGGTTCCACAAGTCGCCAACTCCCGCGGATTCCCCGTCCGAAACGCCGTCGGCTCGCCTTTCAAGGGGAGTGTTCTTCACCGGTTCCGGCAGATATCAGTCCATGGGGTCAAAGACTCTGGGCATCCTGTGTCCCGACCTGTCCGAGTCAGTGCCCACTCAGTTCATCGCCGCAGCATGGGCAGACCGTGTCCTCGTCGGACCAACCGGGCTCCCCGAAGGGGTACTCGCCGTCGTCGGCGTCGGCAGTCTCCCGCTCGGGGTGGCTTTCAGGGGTGGACGTCATTGCTGTCATTCCTTCCACGATGGTCGTACGTACCCCCCTCGCCCCGACACGTCCGCGCACGGTGTCCTCCCGGCGTCACCCCACGGTCGCGTTCTCCTTCGCCGGGGCGGAAGAGACGGGGGCGGGGGCGGCGGGGGTGTTCCCGCCGAGGTCCTTCAGACGGAGCGCGGGCTGTTCGACGAGGTGCCAGGACGCTGCGGCGAGCGCGACGGTGAGCACCATGGTCAGCGCGAAGTAGACAGGGAGCCCGAAGCGGGGGACGTCGAGGACGGCGAGCGTCTGCTGGACGAGGAAGCCGTAGATGTAGATGCCGTACGAGTAGTCGTTGCGGGCACCGATACGGCGGAACGGAGCGGGAAGCCGGATGGCGAGCCACACGAGGGCGTACGCGAAGGCCGGGACCCCGACGACGAAGAAGTACCCGAAGTGCAGACTGCCGAGCATGACGACGAGGGCGACGACACCGAGCGCGTCGCTGACGGGTACGCGCTCCTTGTACAGCTCGATCAGCATTCCGAGGGAGAAGGCGAAACCGAGGTAGATCATCCAGACCGGCGTGACGAAGCCGATGCCGGGCAGCTCGACGGCATGGAAGTAGCGCGCGTCGTACGCACCGGCCCAGAACCGCTCGTCGATCGCCTGCCGGATGACGAGCCAGCCGAGAAAGGCCGTGAGCAGGAGTACGGCGCGCCGGGCGCGCGTGAGGACACCGGTGACGGCGAGGACGGCGACGACGACGTAACACAGGGCCTCGTGACGCAGCGTCCACAGGGAGCCGTTGAAGGCGGCGTTGTGGGTGACGCCGGCGACGCGCTGATGCTGCATCAGCCCGGCGATGTCGTACTGCCGGGTGGCGATCAGCCAGTTGGCCTTCACGTGCGCGACGAGCCCACCGGGGCCGTTCAGCCCGGCGAAGGTGGAGTGGACTTTCCAGTACAGCAGCGGTGCGACGACGAGTACCGTCACCGCCAGGCAGACCCAGAACCCGGGCAGGATCCGCAGTGCACGGTGCCACAGGAACCGGCCGACCGGGAGCCGTGCGCCACTGCGCGCGACCAGGATTCCGGAGAGGACGAAGAAGCCGTACACCGCGAGTTTGCCCAGATCCGTCTGGCCGCCGGTGAAGGTGTGGCCGAACTCCTTGCCGCCGTATCCGAGAACGCGGGCGTGGGACGCGACCACCGCGGTGGCCAGCACCAGCCGGAGCAGCCCCAGGCTGTTGTTGCGTCCCCTGAGCAGTTCGGCGACGGTGCCGTGCGACCAGCGCGGCGTGAATGTGAAGGTACGGGTCCCGACCTGGACCTGACGGGTGGGCCTGCCTGACAGGTCGGTTCCGGATATCACGAAGTGTTCCCCATGGGTCGCGGGCTACGGACAAGGGAGCACAGACACAGGTGACGAAAGAGATGCTTCCCCGGGTCCCCACCCTCAGCGGCCGCCGACAGGGCCACTCCCCTTACAGAGAGGGAGACCCTAACAAAATACAAAGTGAAAACAAAGTCATCACATGGTTGACGCCAAGCGTGCTCGCCAAGGTGGTGATGTTTGATACATTTCGTCCCATTTGGTGATGGGTGAGTAAAAGGCACTTTTTCTTTGCTTACGTTTTGCGAAGGCTTTGTTTTTGCCCTCCCCTTTGTTAATCTCGATTTCCACAGGGGGGCTGCCTCGGTCATGGCCGAGTTGACGAGATTTCACGCCAGAAGGCCGAAATCCACCACAAGTGACGTGCGTCACTTCGTCTTGTTTCTTTCGTTCGGACCGTCGCCTTCTTTCCTCTTTGTTCGATCGATCGAACAACCTCCTCTGTGTTCTTCACCGTTCCCTACACGGAGGGATTCTTCGTGATTTCCAGACCTCTCGGACTGCTCGGTGCCGCGCTCGTCGGTGCTGTCACTCTGGCCGGCGTCGCCACCTACGCGGTGGCCACTCCGGCCACCGCCGGGCGGACCACCGTCGACGGCGCCCCGCCCGTCGTCGTGGAGGACTTCTCGTACCCCGACGCCGCCAGGATCAAGGCCGAACAAGGCATCACCCTCAAGCGCGGCGACGGCAGCATCACCCTGACCACCTGCGACAGCGCCGCCACCAACCAGATCCAGGTCTGGACCCGGGAGAGCGCCGACGGCAGGTTCTGCTTCCGTTCCACCGCCTCCACCGGCTGGCTCACGCTGGAGGTCCCCGAGGTCTACGCGCTCGCCACCGAAGCCCGCGCGGTCCGCGCCGAATTGAGCGCCGAGGGGAAGAGCCAGACCGTCAACGTCGCCAAGGGTGAATTCAAGGGTGTCGGCGAGGGAGTCGGCACTGCACCGACCGTCCTGCTCGAACTCCGCGTCACGGGCTGATTCGCCCGCCTTTCCTCGGCGTGAGCGCGCTCGGCCGCGCCGCCGAGTCGATCCAGCACTTTTTCAGCGGACATCACAGAAAGTTTTCCATGCGCCGTACCCCATCACGTCTGCGTACCACTGCCCTCGTCACGACTTCGATCGTCGCCGCCTCCCTGTGCACCAGCACCCAGGCCACAGCGCTCGGCGGGGACTCGGTGACCGCGGCGTCGTATGCGTTCACTGCGAAGCTCGCGATCGGTGACACGTTCCGTTCCTGTACCGGCACTCTGGTGAACGCGCAGTGGATTCTCACCGCGAGCAGTTGTTTCGCCGCCGACCCCTCGGCGGGTTTCACGGTCGCTGCGGGCGCGCCGAAGTGGAAGACGACCGCGACCGTCGGCCGTACCGATCTGACGACCACGGCCGGTCAGGTCAGGGACGTCGTGGAGCTGGTCCCGCACGCGGACCGTGATCTGGTGCTGGCCCGGCTCGCCACCCCCGTGCGCGGTATCACCCCGCTGCGGGTCGGTGCGACCGCGCCGACGGCCGGTGAGCAGCTGAAGGGCACCGGTTACGGGCGGACCAAGGACACCTGGGTGCCGAGCACGCTGCGTTCGGGCGCGTTCACGGTCAACCGTGCGGACGCGACCGAGCTCCAGATCGACGGCACCCCCGTCTGCAAGGGCGACACCGGTGCGCCGGTCTTCCGGGAGAAGGACGGCCTGCTGGAGCTTGCGGCGGTGACCACCGCGTCCTGGCAGGGCGGCTGCCTCGGTGTCACCGAGACCCGTACCGACGCTCTCGCCACCCGTGTCGACGACCTCGCCGCCTGGGTGAGGCAGTCCACCGCCTCGACGCTGACCCCGTGGCGTCTCCAGATGGTCACCGTCGCGAACAAGGACCTCTTCCACACGGTGCGCGACAGCAACTGGGACTGGTCGGCGTTCGGTGACGTCGAGCGGGCTGCCGGCGGCATCGGGGACATCGCGCAGGCCTCCGACGCGGCCGTCAGCGGCACGAACACCGTGCTCGCGCTCGGCGCGGACGGTGTCGTGTACGAGGCGAAGCGCAACCCCAACGGCACCTGGGTCGCCTTCCGTCCCCTCACCGGCGAACTCGGCGCGCTGACCGGGCTGAAGAAGATCGCCGTGACCTCCACCGGCTCCGCCCTGGGCCTGGTCGCGATCACCGGCAGCCGCGTCCACCACGCCGTGCGCGACGCCTCCGGCACATGGTCCAAGTGGGGCGACGTCACCGCCGCGGTCGGAACCCTCGCCACCCCCACCGACATCACCGTCGCGAAGGTCGGCGACACCACCCACGTCGGTGTCATCGCCAACAACGGCAAGGCCTACCACACCATCCGCGGCACGGACGGCACCTGGGGCACCTGGGGCGAGATCACGAAGGTCTCCGGCGCGCCGGCCACTGTCCGGTCGATGGCGTTCTCCGGCACCAGCACCGCCGACCTCCAGGCCGTCCTCGTCGAGCCCACCGGGACCGTCCGCCACGTCGCCCGCATCGCCGACGGCACCTGGACCTCGTTCGGCAACCTCACCGGCGTCCTGGGCACCGGCCCGGTGACCGCCGTCGATGCGACCACCGTGGACAACGAGTTCCACACCGCGGTCATCCGCGACGGCCGCATCCTCCACACGATCCGCCACACCGACGGCACCTGGGAACCCGCCGACACACCCCCCGCCGCCCCGGCCAACCCCACCTCCCTCGCCCTCACCGGCAGCTGGAACTGACCTTGGACAGGGCTCCGGCTCGCTTGGCGGGCCGGAGCCGCCTCATGAAGCGGAGAGGGTGTCGTTTCTTGACGAGAAGAAAAAACAAATCGACAAAGCTTCTTCCGGAAGGAGCTGCCGTAGTTCGGCGCGGCAAAGTGAGGCAGTCGGCCACAGCACTGTGCCTCTCGCTGCTCGTAGCCCTCCTGGCCGGGCTCATATCCGGCGTACCCGCCGCAGCGGTGGACGATCCGTCCGAACCCGAGCCGACGGGCCTGGAGCACATCCCGCCGACGGACCGGGGCAAGGTCCTCGAACTCTGGAAGACCGGGGGACCCGGTACCCGTGCGGCGGCCGAGGTCGCTCTCACCGGTACCGACACGGACGTCCGCCGTTTCCTGGACCAGGAAGCGGCGGTCGCTCAGCTCAGCGACGACCGGGTCGGCACCGTACAGATCCTCTCCATGGGCGGGCGCGCGGTGCGCGAGGCCGCCCGGACGGCGCTCGCCGGCACCCCGCAGCAGCTGACGGCGTTCCTCAAGGACGGCTGGCAGAAGCCGCTGGAGGAGGACCAGCGGGTCCAGGCCGCGCAGGTCGTCTCCTTCGGCGGGCGCGAGGTGCAGGCCAAGGGCCGGGCGGCCTTGAACGGGACCATCCAGGACGTCCGGGTATTCCTGAACGACGGCCAGTACACGGCCCGCGACAGTGACGACCGCGTCGCCCTCGTGCAGATCATGAGCACCGGCGGCCAGGCCACCCGCGAGGCGGGTCGGGCAGCGCTGAGCGGCACGGTGGACGACGTACGGGAGTTCCTCGCCGTCGGCCAGTACATCGCCCGCGCACGTGACCAGGAACAGGCGACGATCGCCGACCTCGCGCAGCAGGCGACGGAAGCGGGACGGCAGGCGGCCAAGGAGACCGAGGCCGCCAAGGAGGCTTCGGCCAGGGCGATCGAGGCCACGCAACTCGCCAAGGAAGCCGCGCAGAAGGCGGCCAAGGAGACCGAGGCCGCCGGCGCCGACGCCCGGCGGGCATCGAGCGCGGCCGGACGCGCCGCCGACGCGGCCCAGGGCGCGGCGCGCGCGGCCGAGCAGGCCATCGCCTCGGCAGCCGCCGCCAACACCTCCGCACGCATCGCCGCCAACGCCGCCTCCCAGGCCGCTTCGGCCGCCGCCGCGGCTGCCCAGGCCGCGTCGCAGGCACGCACCGCGGCAGCGGACGCGGCGACCGACGCGACCAAGGCGGACGCCGCGAACCAGGCCGCGCACAAGGCCAGGGACGCCGCGAGGGGCGCCAGGACAGCCGCCATCGCCGCCGACTTCGCAGGCCAGGCCGCCGCCGAGGCGGGCGACGCGGCGCAGGCCGCCATCAGCGCCGGAGCCAACGCGGATGCCGCCGCAGCCGCGGCGACCGCCGCGAGCGGACACGCGGGTGTGTCCGACGCCGAGGCCCAGCGGGCGCGGACCGCAGCCGCCGACGCCCGTCGGCACGCCGCGAACGCCACCAGCGCGGCGAACACCGCGCAGGCGCTGGCGAGCCGGTCGGCCAAGGCCGCTTACGAGGCACGGGACGCCGCCAACTCGGCCGCCGTACATGCCGAGAACGCCGCGACGGCCGCGGAGGAGGCCGCGAAACACGCCGGCGATGCCGCGAAGGCCGCCACGGAGTCCACCAAGCACGCGAACGCGGCCACCGCCGCTGCGAACGTGGCCACCGCCGCCGTCGCCACCGCGCGCAGGACGTTCGACCTGGCCCGGGAAGCCGAGACGGCCGAACTGGCCGCCCGCAGCGCGCAGTCGACGGCCCGTGCCGAGTACGTCAAACAGCTGACCGCTGAGCGCGAGGCGCGCGGCAAGGTCCGCGCCGAAGAGGCGAAGGCGAAGGACGCCGAGGCCGCCGCCCTCGCCGAACAGGCCGCGCAGCCCGGTGTGGACGTGGCCGAGGCCGCGGCCAAGGGCCGCAAGGTCGCGCTGCACATCGCGTCGACGCGCGGCCCGTGGAGTGTCACCGCCGCCGAGGTCGCGCTGGCGGTCCCGGACGGGCAGGTCGTCGAGTACCTGCGGACGGGACTGAAGCAGGCCGAGGAGCAGGACGCGTACGGCCGGGTCCTCCAGTTGGCCACCGACGCGGAGTCAGCCGCTGTCCGTACCGCGGCCGAGACCGCGCTGGACGGCGACGCCGTCTCGATCCGCGCGTTCCTGGCCACCGGCCAGCACACGGCGGCTGCCCACGACTACCGCATCGAGATCACCGGGCTCATCGACGGCGCCGGTCCAGGGGTGACGGAGGCCGGGCGCGCTGTGCTCGACTCGAACTCCACCGACCGGATGCGCCAGTTCCTCACCACCGGCTACTTCACCGCGCGTACCGACGACGAGCGGGTGCGGGCCGTGCAGTTGATGGAGAACGGTGGCGCCGAGCTCTCTGCCGCCGCCAAGGTCGCCCTGGCCGGGCCGCCGGATGTACTGCACGCGTTCATCAGCGTCGGGCAGTACGCCGCTCAGCGCGCCGACTTCCTGACGGCGACCCATGTGGCTCGTGTCCAGCGGCTGATCTCGGGTGCGGCCCGCGTCTCGGCGACCGCTCAGCAGAACGCGGCTCTCGCACAGAAGGTCGCCGCCGAGGCCCGCAAGGCGGCGTCGGAAGCGGCTGGGTACGCCCAGCAGGCCGCCGCGTCCGCCAAGCAGGCGGACGAGTACGCCGCCCAGGCCCGCGCATCGGCCACCGCCGCCGAGAAATCAGCGGCCCAGGCGGCAGCTTCCGCCCGCACGGCCCGCACGGCCGAGGCGAACGCCCACGCCGCAGCCCGCCGGGCGAGCAACTCCGCCGCCCAGGCCACCGCTTCGGCCGCCGCTGCCCAGGGCTCCGCCGGCGCTGCCTGGGAAGCCTCGAACGAGGCACGTGCCTCGGCGAACGCTGCGGGTAAGTCGTCGACGGAGGCGCGAGCGGCCGCCGACGACGCGTACCGGGCCGTCACGACCAAAATCCTCCAGGAGATCCAGGAAACCCTCCGTAACGCCGAGTATCGGCGAGATGTGGCGGAAGCCCAGGCACTTGAGGATGCGCTGGCCGATCTTGCGGCTGGCGACGAGAGCAGTTGGTGGGATTACGTCGCCACCGGCGGTCACCTGCTCCTGGATGCCGCCGGTATGATCCCCGCCGCAGGTGAGGCGTTCGACCTCATCAACTGCGGCTGGTACGGCGCTGAGGGAGACGCCCTCAACTCCGGCCTGTCGTGCGCGGCGGCGGTTCCTGTCGTGGGTTGGGGCGCGACAGGAGGTAAGTGGGGCAAGAATGGATTCTCGGCGATCGAGGCATTCTCGAAGTCGATGCGGGCCGATGGGAAGGTGCCGCATGTCTGGTCATCCACCAAGAAGCGGAACAATTCTCAGAACGCCGCGTACCACTGGAAAAAGCACAAGGCAGAGTTTCCGGAACTGTCCTCCATGTCGGAATATGTCGAACTCGCCCACCGGTACAGTTCAATCGCTCGGGATGCCATTAAAAATGGCAAGTCGACTCCCGATTTCCGCGTCTATCAGCAGAACGGTGGCGCGGTCGCTATATTTGACAACAATAGTAAGTCGTGGGCCGCTTTCACCTCGGACGGTGTTCCTCAGACTATGTACAAACCTGCCCCCTTCCATCCGATCGATAATCCGAATGGCTACACCACCACCTTGGAGGATTGGCTCGACGATGTTCATCGCGGAACGGAGCTCAAATGATGGAATCAGAGATTGTCGGAACCTCGCGAGAGGCTGATCAAAGCTTGGAAGAAACAGTTTGCCGTATCTGTGGCCGAGACGAAGGGGATATTCTCCGGGACCGGTACGGCGTACCCCAGTACGTAATCTGCGACTGCTGTGGCAATGAGTCGGGAATTGGTGACGACGATTTGTTCCAGGTCCGGCAACTTCGCGGCCTATGGGTGGCCAATGGTGCCCGTTGGGACGAACCCAGTAGCCGTCCAGAGAAGTGGGACTTGCTGGAGCAGATGAAGAACCTTCCAGCCGAGTGGCGGTGACCAGCTCTGCTGGATGTGCGCTCCTTCTCTGGGGTGCACATCCAGCAGATGAGTGCGTAGAGCTCGTAACACGATCTTGTTGAAGTGTCCTGGTTGGGCGTGACCGATGTGAGGATTCGGCCGTTCGGGATGGTGTGA
>NZ_JARAYJ010000119.1:0-768 GCF_033794345.1 Streptomyces niveiscabiei | reverse complement strand
CGACGAAGACCCCTCGACGAAAACCCGCCAGCAGCTCCTCAGCATGGAAGGCCGAAGGGTCAGGGACTGCTACCACCAGGAAGCGGCGCGTACGGGGGTCACGTGGCGCCGACGCGAGTACCACCACGGCGACTTCAGTGCTGGCGACGCCCCGAACCAGGCGGTGACCGCCGCCGCCCAGTGCATGTACGGCATCGCCCACGCCGTCGTCACCGCACTCGGCTGCTCACCCGGCCTCGGCTTCGTCCACTCCGGACACGAACGCTCCTTCGTCCTGGACATCGCCGACCTCTACAAGACCGACATCGGCATCCCGGCCGCCTTCGACGCAGCCGCCCACGGCGAACAGGACGTAGCCACCCGCACCCGACGCGCCCTGCGCGACCGCATCAACAGCACCGGCCTCCTGGACCGCTGCGTCCGCGACATCAAAACCCTCCTCCTCCCGCACCACATCACCCCGCCACCGGACGACACGACCGACCGGATGACCCTCCAATCGGACGGCGGCCTCCTGCTCCCCGGCGGCCAGAACCACGACCGCGCCCCGGCGCAGAACCCTGCCACGAAGACCTCCTTCACTGAGATCCCCACCACGCAGGACCCCACCTGGGAAGACCCCATCTGGTGACCGTCATCGTCCTCGCCAACTGCCCCGCCGGCCTGCGCGGCTTCCTCACCCGCTGGCTCCTCGAAATCTCCCCCGGCGTCTTCCTCGGCGCCCCCTCCGCCCGCGTCCGCGACATCCTCTGGGAAGAAGTCCGCCAG
>NZ_JARAYJ010000118.1:0-875 GCF_033794345.1 Streptomyces niveiscabiei | reverse complement strand
CTAAGGCTTGTCCCGTAACTGCTGGTCACGGGTGGGATGATCTTGGTGTGGCTGGTGTGATCACGGCGTCGGAGCCGTCCTGGATAGCCCCGTTCACGGGGCTGAGTCCGCGTCAGTTTGGCAAGCTGATCACCGCGTTGCGGCGTGAGGGCGCGGATCCGGTCCGCAAGGGCCGGCCCTGGAGCCTGTCGCTGGAGGACCGGGTCCTGCTGGTCGCGGCGTACTGGCGGACCAACCTGACGCTGCGCCAACTCGCGCCACTGTTCGGGGTGTCGAAGTCCGCGGCGGACCGCATCGTCAACCACCTCGGGCCCGCTCTGGCACTGCAACAACGCAAGCGTTTCCGCAAGGACGCCGTGCTGATCGTGGACGGAACCCTGGTGCCTACCCGCGACCACTCGGTGGCCGAGCAGTCGAAGAACTATCGGTACTCCACCAACCACCAGGTCGTCATCGACGCCGACACCCGGCTCGTCGTCGCCGTCGGCCGGCCACTGCCCGGCAACCGCAACGACTGCAAGGCATGGGAACTGTCCGGCGCCAAGGACGCCGTCGGCACGACCACAGTCATCGCGGACGGCGGCTACCGGGGCACCGGCCTGGTCATCCCGCACCGCCGGGAGCGCGGCCAGGCCGAACTCCCGGCCTGGAAGGAGGAACACAACGCTTCCCACCGCAAGGTCCGCGCCCGAGTCGAGCACGCCTTCGCCCGGATGAAGACCTGGAAGATCCTCCGCGACTGCCGGCTGAAAGGCGCCGGCGTCCACCACGCCATGCTCGGCATCGCCCGACTGCACAACCTCACACTGGCCGGATGACGAAGAAACGAGCAGGTCACCGACCATGTCAGAGATCATTTACGGGACAAGTCTTAG
>NZ_JARAYJ010000117.1:0-889 GCF_033794345.1 Streptomyces niveiscabiei | reverse complement strand
CCCGCAAAATCCTCGGCTGGAAGACCCCCGCCGAAGTCTTCGAGAAACAGCTACGCTCGCTCCGACAACCCGATGTTGCAACGACTGGTTGAACTCACCAACTACATGTCAGCCGAATTCAAGACGACACTCGACCGGTTCGGGCTCCGCAGATCCTCCGGCCGCACCGGAATCTGTTTCGACAACGCCATGGCCGAATCATTCTTCGGCGCCCTGAAGAACGAGCGCATATCAAGGGTCACTTACCTGACCCGCGAGGCCGCCCGACAGGACATCACTCGCTATATCGAATTCTGGTACAATCGCAAACGCCTCCACTCGGCGGTGGGTTACCGTCCTCCGCGCGAAGTCCACGCCGAGTATGAGAAGTTGCGATTCGCCGCGTGACATAGACAGTCAGACGCCTGTCCGGAAAACGCGAGGCCCCTCAGACTCAAGACGACTTCAGGCGTTGTGAAAGCTGCGCCATGATGGTCCGCGTGAGCGAAGAGACTGCGTTTGAGGCCGTGTCACGCTTGTATCAAGAGTTCATGGAACTGCCGTTTCCTCCCAAGTTGGCTGGAGCGGACCGGGTCGGCTTCGACCTGGTGATGCTGGACTCGGACACCGCAGGCTGTGTTTTCACGTGGATCAAGAACGGCGGCGAGCTCGAAGCGCGGGGTCGAGGCGTTCTGCTTCGCTGCATCGCCCGCCTAGACCGGGTCATACCTGTGCTCGGCGAAGCGGACGCCCCTGAGTACTGGCACCACCTGCGCGAGATGGCTCAACTTGTCGCGGATTCCCCACACGTAGAGCTCGTAACACGATCATGATCGGTGTTTCTTGAGGCGTCTCCAGCAGATCAGAGCGCAGGCCAAAGAGACGAATGCGTCGTGGAGTTCGGTTCGGC
>NZ_JARAYJ010000115.1:0-1017 GCF_033794345.1 Streptomyces niveiscabiei | reverse complement strand
GGACCCGGCCGCAGCGGGCCGCGCCGACCTGTTCATCGTCAGCCCCGGCCGCCCCGACCTGACCCACCTCGTCGAGGAGGCGGGCTGGCCCGGACTGCCGGAACCCGGCTGGACCACCTTCGCCTACGACGAATTCCTCGACCGCCTCACCAAGGGCAGCACCTGGGGATTCCGCCTCACCGCCAACCCCGTCCACAACATCCGCCGCGACCAGGACTCCCGCGACTCCCCGACGAAGCGCGCCGCGCACATCACCCCCCGCCACCAGATCGGCTGGCTGCTCAAACGCCAGCAGAACGCCGGCTTCGAGGTCATAGAAACCCCCGCCGAGCGCCGCCTGACCGAACACGGCCACCAGCACGAGGTGATCGTCCACGACCGGATGCCGTTGCAGTTCACCAAGGCCGGTACGGCGAACGGCCGCCCGCAGGTCCGCATCACCCGGGTCACCTTCGACGGCCGCCTGCGCGTCACCGACGCCAACACCTTCCGCCGCACCCTCACCAACGGCCTGGGCAAGGCGAAGGCGTACGGCTGCGGCTTGATGACCCTTGCCCCCCTCCAGCCGTCATGAGCACCGTCGGCCGGCGCGGCGCCTCAACCCTCCGCGAACTCACCAGGGTCGGCGACCGGGTCTCCTTCCTCTACCTGGAACGCTGCACCGTCCACCGCGACGACAACGCCATCACCGCCACGGACGCGGACGGTGTCACCCACATCCCCTCCGCGACCATCGGCACCCTCCTCCTCGGCCCCGGCACCCGCGTCACCCACCAGGCCATGTCCGTCCTCGGCGAATGCGGCGCGGGCGTCGCCTGGGTCGGCGAACAAGGCGTCCGCTTCTACGCCGCAGGCCGCGCCCTCACCCGCTCCAGCCACCTCGTCGAAGCACAGGCCACGGCCTGGGCCAACCGCCGTACCCGCCTCGACGTCGCCCGCGCCATGTACCGCCTGCGCTTCCCCGACGAAGACCCCTCGACGAAAACCCGCCAGCAGCTCCTCAGCATGGAAGGCCGA
>NZ_JARAYJ010000114.1:0-1017 GCF_033794345.1 Streptomyces niveiscabiei | reverse complement strand
GGACCCGGCCGCAGCGGGCCGCGCCGACCTGTTCATCGTCAGCCCCGGCCGCCCCGACCTGACCCACCTCGTCGAGGAGGCGGGCTGGCCCGGACTGCCAGAACCCGGCTGGACCACCTTCGCCTACGACGAATTCCTCGACCGCCTCACCAAGGGCAGCACCTGGGGCTTCCGTCTCACCGCCAACCCCGTGCACAACATCCGGCGCGACGAGGACTCCCGGGAGGCCCCGACGAAGCGCGCCGCGCACATCACTCCCCGCCACCAGATCGGCTGGCTGCTCAAACGCCAGGAGAACGCAGGCTTCGAGGTCATAGAAACCCCCGCCGAGCGCCGCCTGACCGAACACGGCCATCAGCACGAGGTGATCGTCCACGACCGGATGCCGTTGCAGTTCACCAAGGCCGGTACGGCGAACGGCCGCCCGCAGGTACGCATCACCCGGGTCACCTTCGACGGCCGCCTGCGCGTCACCGACGCCGACACCTTCCGCCGTACCCTCACCAACGGCCTGGGCAAGGCGAAGGCGTACGGCTGCGGCCTGATGACCCTCGCCCCCCTCCAGCCGTCATGAGCACCGTCGGCCGGCGCGGCGCCTCAACTCCCCGCGAACTCACCAGGGTCGGCGACCGGGTCTCCTTCCTCTACCTGGAACGCTGCACCGTCCACCGCGACGACAACGCCATCACCGCCACCGACGCGGACGGGGTCACCCACATCCCGTCCGCGACCATCGGCACCCTCCTCCTCGGCCCCGGCACCCGCATCACCCACCAGGCCATGTCCGTCCTCGGCGAGTGCGGCGCGGGCGTCGCCTGGGTCGGCGAACAAGGCGTCCGCTTCTACGCCGCCGGCCGCGCCCTCACCCGCTCCAGCCACCTCGTCGAAGCACAGGCCACGGCCTGGGCCAACCGACGCACCCGCCTCGACGTCGCCCGCGCCATGTACCGCCTGCGCTTCCCCGACGAAGACCCCTCGACGAAAACCCGCCAGCAGCTCCTCAGCATGGAAGGCCGA
>NZ_JARAYJ010000113.1:0-1073 GCF_033794345.1 Streptomyces niveiscabiei | reverse complement strand
CGGTTCCCCCAGGTCGAGAGGGTGAGAAGGGGGACAGGAGCGTCGGCCGAGGTAGGGGAGGAAGCGTGGTGCGCGTACGGCGTCGTAAAGGTGTCGCAGTAGTGCTGGATCGCCCTCGACCCCCGCCACGAACACGGCGTCGGAGAGGTAGAACCGCTCGGACAGCGGCATGGACTTGCCCGTGTCGGCGTGGTGCGCGGTGTGGAAGTCCCGCAGCCGGGAGCCGGGTTGGTCGATCCGTACGCCGAACCGCAGCGCGGCCAGGTCGGAGAGGTCCGCATCGCGCGGGCGGCCCTCGGCGGCGGCGAGCAGGCCGAGCACGCCGCTCTTGGTGGGCGCGTTCTCGGTGCCGCGGCGGGCGAAGCGGGCCGACGAACCCCAGGACTGCATGGGACCGGCGAGCCGCAACAGAAGCACCGCCGTACCGGCCGGGCGACTCGTCATGCTCCGGACCCCAGCCGCTGCGCCACCGCCCCGCGTACTTCCTCCAGCAGGGTCTTCAGGGAGACGGCCCGGCCGAGCGGGGCGAGTGCCTCGGTCTCGTTGCCGACGCGGAAGACCCAGCTGTGGTCGTGTGCCGTCTCGATGCCGTACTGCTTCTCGAAGTTCGGTACGTACTCGGCGAGTTGCTGGCAGCTCTGCCGGAGGTACCCGCCCTTCGAGCCCTGTGGCACGGGTTCCTCGAAGGCGCTGACGAAGCTCACCGGCCGTCGGTCGCGCAGCTTCACGATCACGGCGGAGGGGAGGGTGTGGTTGCCGAAGGTGTTGATCTTTCCGGTCGGCAGGGAGGTGATGAACGCCTCCAGGAACGCGGTGACCGCTTTCTCCGCCGGGGTGCTCGGAGGCTCGTCCGCTTGGAGGCCGAGACCGAGGTTGCGGTGCAGTTCGTCGACGTCCACGGCCGCGTAGCGGTAGAGGGTCGCGGAGTTGAAGTCGACGGTGCCGATCATCCCGGCGCCGGGTTCGTGGTCCTTGCTGAGGTCGTCCACCGCCGTGTAGTAGTCCGACTCGATGTCCGACTTGTGCACGCTGATGGCGTGGGCGACCTGCGTCGCGGCCTCCACGTTGAGGTC
>NZ_JARAYJ010000112.1:0-1085 GCF_033794345.1 Streptomyces niveiscabiei | reverse complement strand
CGGTTCCCCCAGGTCGAGAGGGTGAGAAGGGGGACAGGAGCGTCGGCCGAGGTAGGGGAGGAAGCGTGGTGCGCGTACGGCGTCGTAAAGGTGTCGCAGCAGTGCTGGATCCCCCTCGACCCCTGCCACGAACACGGCGTCGGAGAGGTAGAACCGCTCGGACAGCGGCATGGACTTGCCCGTGTCGGAGTGGTGCGCGGTGTGGAAGTCCCGCAGCCGCGAGCCGGGTTGGTCGATCCGTACCCCGAACCTCAGCGCGGCCAGATCGGAGAGGTCCGCACCGCGCGGGCGGCCCTCGGCAGAGGCTAGCAGGCCGAGTACGCCGCTCTTGGTGGGCGCGTTCTCGGTGCCGCGGCGGGCGAAGCGGGCCGATGAACCCCAGGACTGGAGGGGACCGGCGAGCCGCAGCAGCAGTACCGCTGTGCCGGCCGCCCGGTCCGGGCCGGGAAGGGTCATGCTCCGGCACCCAGCCGCTGGGCCACCGCCGAACGTACCTCTTCCAGCAGGGTCTTGAGGGAGACGGCCCGGCCGAGCGGCGCGAGTGCCTCGGTCTCGTTGCCGACACGGAAGACCCAACTGTGGTCCTGTGCCGTCTCGATGCCGTACTGCTTCTCGAAGTTCGGTACGTACTCGGCGAGTTGCTGGCAGCTCTGCCGGAGGTATCCGCCCTTCGTGCCCTGCGGCACGGGTTCCTCGAAAGCGCTGACGAAGCTGACTGGCCGTCGCTCGCGCAGTTTCACGATCACAGCGGAGGGGAGGGTGTGGTTGCCGAAGGTATTGATCTTCCCGGTCGGCAGGGAGGTGACGAACGCCTCCAGGAACGCGGTGACCGCCTTCTCCGCCGGGGTGCTCGGAGGTTCGTCCGCCTTGAGGCCGAGACCGAGGTTGCGGTGCAGGTCGTCGACGTCCACGGCCGCATAGCGGTACAGGGTCGCGGAGTTGAAGTCGACGGTGCCGATCATCCCGGCGCCGGGTTCGTCACTGGCGCTGAGGTCGTCCACCGCCGTGTAGTAGTCCGACTCGATGTCCGACTTGTGCACGCTGATGGCGTGGGCGACCTGCGTCGCGGCCTCCACGTTGAGGTC
>NZ_JARAYJ010000111.1:0-1119 GCF_033794345.1 Streptomyces niveiscabiei | reverse complement strand
GCTAGGCCGTGTTTTAGGAAAAGCGGGCGGCCATCCATTTGGTGAGGTCGCCTGCGATCCGGTCGACGCTGGTTTCGGTGATGACGTCGTGTTCGCGGCGGCTGGTGTCGCGCCGGACGACCTCGTAGCCGTCCTCGTCCAAAACGGCAATGGAGGCGAACCAGACCGGATCGTCCTCGTCGGGCTGGACGACGACGAAGGTGTTGTCCGTGGTGTTCAGGTCGCTGATCAGCATGAACAGGGCGTCCTCGGACGGGTCGTCGACATGGTCGCCGTTCTCGCTGTCCGCGCAGTAGTACTCGGCGGCCACAGGTCCTCCCGTGCTCACGCTGCTTGAATCCGGTGGTCAGCATCCCACGGGCCGCCCGGTGGGCCGACGGCTCACAGCCACTGGTGGATCGCCGCGACGAGCACGGCAGCCTCGAATCGGACCGCGAGCTTGTCATAACGGGTGGCCACCGCCCGGTGCTGCTTGAGGCGGCTGATGCCGCACTCGACCGCGTGCCGGGCCTTGTAGTCCTGCTGATCGAAAGCCGGCGGGCGGCCACCGGCCTGACCGCGGCGCTTGCGGTTGCGCACCTGGTCGGCCGGTTCCGGGATCGTGCACCTGATCCCGCGTCTGCGCAGGTAGGCGCGGTTCGCGCGGGAGGAGTACGCCTTGTCGCCCCGCACCCGCAGCGGACGCTTCCTGGGCCGGCCCCGACCTGCCCTGGGCACCCTGATCGCATCCAGCACCGGCTCGAACTGCGGACTGTCACCCCGCTGGCCGGCGGTGACCAGCAGCGACAACGGCTTCTGGCCCTGCTCACACGCCAGATGGATCTTCGTGGTGAACCCGCCCCGCGACCTGCCCAGTCCGTGATCGTCGAGCTCACTTCCCATCCCGCCGGGCGGCTCCTTCTGCCCCGCACCGTCCCGGCGAGCCCCGGCCGCATGCTGGTGAGCCCGGCAGACCGTGGAGTCGACGTTCACCTCCCAGGTGATCAGCCCGGCAGCGTCGGCCTGCGCCTGTAGCAGCATCAACAGCCGGGCCCACACACCCTGTCGCTGCCAGCGCCGGAACAGCCCGTACACGGTCTGCCAAGGCCCGTACTCGCGTGGCAGATCACGCCACGGCAC
>NZ_JARAYJ010000110.1:0-1214 GCF_033794345.1 Streptomyces niveiscabiei | reverse complement strand
GCCGAGGAGTTCGTGGCGGCGTTGGAGCGGCCTCGGCGGCTGATGCTGATGG
Organism: Streptomyces niveiscabiei; assembly: GCF_033794345.1. Lineage (NCBI taxonomy): Bacteria > Bacillati > Actinomycetota > Actinomycetes > Kitasatosporales > Streptomycetaceae > Streptomyces > Streptomyces niveiscabiei. Next base: position 1,162 of record NZ_JARAYJ010000110.1, on the reverse strand, counting down.
TGCAGGCGGGGGAGGCGACGGACGCGGTGATCGGGGAGTTCGCGCCGTTGCTGGAGCCGGGGGACATGATCATCGACGGGGGCAACGCGCACTTCGCGGACACGCGGCGCCGGGAGGCCGCGCTGAAGCAACAGGGCATCCACTTCGTGGGAGTTGGCGTCTCCGGGGGTGAGGAGGGCGCGTTGCACGGGCCGTCGGTCATGCCGGGCGGGTCGGTGGAGTCGTACGCGGTTTTGGGGCCGATGTTCGAGGCGATCAGTGCGAAGGTCGACGGGGAGCCGTGTGCGACGCACATCGGGGCGGACGGTGCGGGGCACTTCGTGAAGATGGTGCACAACGGCATCGAGTACGCGGACATGCAGCTCATCGCGGAGGCGTACGACCTGTTGCGGCAGGTCGGGGGGTACGGGCCGGCGGAGATCGCGGGCATCTTCCGGGAGTGGAACCAGGGGCGGCTGGGCTCGTACCTGATCGAGATCACGGCCGAAGTCCTGGGCCACACGGATGCGTTGACGGGCGGGCCGTTCGTGGACGTGGTGGTGGACCGGGCCGGGCAGAAGGGCACGGGGCGGTGGACCGTGCAGACGGCGCTGGACCTCGCCTCGCCGGTGACGGCGATCGCGCAGGCGACGTTCGCGCGGGCCGCGTCGGGGCAGAGCGCGCTGCGCGCGGCGTACCGGGGGCTGCCGGGCGGCACCACCCCGCCGCTGTCACGCACCGAGGCGGCACGGTTCGCCTCGCAGGTGGAGAACGCCCTGTACGCGTCCAAGGTGATCGCCTACGACCAGGGCTGGAGCATGATCCAGGACGCCGCGAAGGAGTACGGCTGGGACATCGACCTCGCCGCCGTCGCCCGGATCTGGCGCGGCGGGTGCATCATCCGCGCCTCGTTCCTGGACCGCATCCGCGCCGCGTACGCCCAGGACCCCGCGCTGGTCTCCCTGCTGACGGAGAAGGAGTTCGCCCGCGAGATCACCGACGCGCAGGTCCCCTGGCGCGAGATCGTCGCGACCGCCGCCCGCCGCGGCATCCCCGTCCCCGCCTTCTCCGCCGCCCTCGCCCACTACGACACCCTGCGCGCCGAACGCCTCCCCGCCGCGCTGCTCCAGGGGCAGCGGGACTACTTCGGGGCCCACACGTACGGGCGGGTGGACAAGCCGGG
>NZ_JARAYJ010000011.1:0-262340 GCF_033794345.1 Streptomyces niveiscabiei | reverse complement strand
GGCCGAACCGGTCTCCAGGGGAGCAAGTTGACCAGCCATCAAGTCGCTTTCGGGGGTGGCCATAAGGCAACAGTAACAGAATTCAGCCACGTTCGAGCGAACTTAAGGGTTCTGAGTGCTTCACTTTGAAGCAAAAGCTAGACTCTGGACTCAGATAGCAGCACCACTAAGGGAGCTTGACCGGGTTTTGATCACGCTTCCCCGCTACTGGCCCGAGGCTGTGCCCCGGTTCCGGTTAGGTTCACCGTAACCGGCTATGAGCCTTCTACGTGCAGGTTTCCTGTTTCCTGCCCAGGTAAGAGCCCAGGAGAAGGCAGACGGATATGTCGACCACAAGCCGAACCGATCAGCGTGAGGCGGCCCAACAGGAAGCGGTGGATGCGGTTGTCCGCGCCCTCGAATTGCCTGCAAGATCACTTGCATCCGAGAGGGGTCTCAGGACTCAGGTGATCATGGCGACCGGGTCTGGGAAGACCCGGGTCGCGGCCCGCAGTGCGGAGAAGCTCCGTGCGGGCCGGGTGCTGGTGCTCGTGCCCTCGCTGGACCTGCTCACCCAGACCGAGGCCGCGTGGCGCGAGGGAGGCCGTACGGGCCCGATGATCGGGGTCTCGTCCCTGCGGGGCGAGGACGTGACCTTCCCCAACACTACAGACGTGGAGGAACTGGTCGACTGGGTGCGGCCGTTCGACAAGGTCACCGTGTTCGCCACGTACGCCTCCCTCGGGCTCGGCACGCTGGAGCGCGCCCACAAGGCCGGCCTTCCGGGGTGGGACCTGATCGTGGTCGATGAGGCGCACCGGACGTCGGGTCGGCTGGGCAAGCCCTGGGCGGTCGTCCACGACCACACCCGCATCCCGTCCCTGCGCCGTCTCTACATGACGGCCACGCCCCGGCTGTGGCAGCTCGGGGACGATGACGAGGCCGGCGCGCCCGGCGAGCTGGTAGCGAGCATGGAAGACGACCCCGAGAGCCCCTTCGGCAGCCGCTGCTTCACTCTGACCCTCTCGGAGGCCATCGATAGGGGAATCTGTGCCCCCTACCAGGTCGTGTGCGTGGACGTCACCGACACCGCGCTCCAGGCCGTGCAGCTCCTGGGCGCGGAGAGCCGCTCGGCAGAGGTCCGTGGGGCCCGGCTCGCCGCGCTGCAGACCGCCCTGGTGAAGTCGTCCGCGGAGGAGAACTTCCGGCGCACGCTCGTCTTCCACCACCTCGTGAGGGAGGCCGAAGCGTTCGCGGCCGGCCTCCCTGACGTCGCCGCGCATCTGCACGCATCCGACCCCGAGCTGTACCCGAAGACGATCTGGGCGGACTGGCTGTGCGGGGAGCACAAGCCGCTCCACCGCCGCCGCCTGCTCGGGGAGTTCGCGGCCGGGATCGCCACGGACGGCACCGTGGTGGAGAAGTGCTTCCTGTGCTCGGTGAAGGTGTTGGGCGAGGGCGTAGATACCAAAAAATGTGACTCCGTGTACTGGGCGGACGTACGCGGCTCGATGCCCGACCTCGTCCAAGCCGTCGGGCGGGCGCTGCGGATGCAGCCCGGCGAGGGCAAGACGGCCTCGCTCGTGGTGCCCGTGCTGCTCGGGCCGGGCGAGACAGCGGACAACATGCTCACCTCCCGTGCCTTCGGCGGGCTGGCCAAGCTGCTGGAGGCGCTGCGGGCGCACGACGCGCGGATCGTGGAGAGCCTCGCGGAGCAGCAGGCACCGAGCCGCTACAAGCCCGTCAGCAAGGACGACGGCGGGAAGAGCATGGGCGGCGGCGAGGGCTCCGGAGACGTCAGCGTCCCCGCCAAGGCCCTGCTGAAGTTCAGTACTCCCCGCGACCCGGCCGCGCTCGCCGCGTTCATCAACCTGCGGGTGATCAACCCGGAGCGCGAGCACTGGCGGCGCGGGGTTGAGGCCGCCGTCATCTACACCCGCGAGCACGGCGACCTCAAGGTCCCGTTCACGTACCGAGTGCCCGGCGGCGAGGACCAGGCGGTGGAGGCCGAGGGGTGGCCGGCCTCGCTCGCCGGGTTCCCGCTCGGGCAGTGGATCGCCGACAACCGGCGCTTCTACGCCCGCGGCGACATGGACGAGGACCGCGTCGCCCAGCTGGAGAAGCTCGGCATGGTGTGGAGCCACTACGACGTCGCATGGGAGGAGGGCCTGTCCGCCGCGCGCGGGTGGGCGGCCGAGGCGGGCCACCTCCTGGCCCCGCTGGACGCCACCTTCCAGGGCTACCGGGTGGGCATCTGGCTGAAGAACGCGCGGGCCGCCGCCCGCAAGGCGCAGGAGATCGAGCAGCGGCGTGCCGAGGGACTGCCGGTCCAGTCGTCGGCCGGGACGCTGTCGGACGAGCGGCGCGAGCAGCTGGAGGACATCGACCCGTCGTGGTGCCCGGCCTGGCCGGTGGAGTGGCAGCGCGCCTTCCACCTCGTCCGGCTCCACCTGGAGGCCGGCCGCCCGCTGCCCACCGAGCCCGGCGAAGTCGTGCACCAGGGCGAGGACCTCGGCCGGTGGGTGCGCTCGGTCCGGCTCGGCTGGGACAACCTCACCACGGTGCAGCAGTGGATGTGCGAGCAGGTCCTCGGGATCACACCCGCAGCCGAGGACGAGAAGCCGCAGCCGCGCCGTACCCAGGCCGACAAGTGGGCACTCAACTTTCTCGCCGCCAAGCAGTACTTCGAGCGCGAGGGGCATCTCCGGGTACCCAGGAAGCACGTGGAGACGATCGTGCTCGGCACCGGCGAGGACCAGGAGGAACGAGGGCTCCGACTCGGCGCATGGATCGGGAACCAACGCAGCCGGGCCGCGACGCTGTCCCCGGAGCGGATCGAGCAGCTGTCCGCGATCGGGATGCGGTGGGCATAGCCATACGCGTCGCGGATGAAAGGCATTTGGCCTGGCAACGCCGAAGCTCGACTGGCCTGTTGTCCGCACTCGATATCGACCTGCGTGTTGCGGGTTCTGAGCAACAGTAGGGTCTGGCCATGGTGACGCGACTGGGCAGGATCGAAGGCCTTCTGGGTAAGCGGCTCGACAACGTGACCTACAGCGAGATCGCTAACCTCGTCGGCAACGCCGAGGCGGCTGAGAACGAGGATCTCGACTACAAACAGGCGCACTACGCCACTGACGACCGTGGGAAGGAGGAACTGGCCAAGGACATCGCCGCCTTCGCCAACCATACCGGCGGCCTTCTTGTACTCGGCATGGCGGAAGCCAGGGGGGTGCCGAGCAAAGTCTTCGACGTAGATCTGAACGACGCTCACCTGAGGCACATCCGACAGGTCATCGCCGCCTGCACAGCGCCGCCTGTCCCCTACGACGCCATTCCTATCCCCAAGCCCGGCTCCTCGGGCACCGGATTCCTGCTGCTCGCTGTTCCACGAAGTCCCTATGGTCCGCACGCTGTAACCGCCCGACCAACCAGGTTGACCACGGATGCCCTGCGCTACCCCCGGCGCGGCGGTAGCAAGACCGAGTGGCTTACTGAGACAGATGTGGCCACCGCGTACCGTGCGCGCTTCACGGCAGCTGCCGAGCGCGACCAGCGCATGGCTTACGTCGAAGAGGAGATCGTCGACGCGCTGGTATCGCGTACCACCCCGCACCTGATCACAACACTTGTCCCTGAGCAGGCCGGCGACATGGTCATCGATTCCGATCGTTTCGCTCGCTACGAGCGAGAGCTTTTGGCTACGCAGCTTTTCCCCGGCCAGGGGTCTCACAACTTCGGCCGGGTCAGTGTCGGTCCCCGACGACTCATCGTGAGCGAAGGCAGTGGACGACGTTCCGCCCGTGCCGAACTGCACCGTGACGGCAGTGCCAGCATCGCCATCGCTCTACATGCGCGTGTGCTTCTGGATGAGGACGAAGAAGAACAGATGCTCACCGCAGAACCCGGCGAAGTTGTGTATCCGCTGCTGGCTGCACTGCCCTTCCTGGCAGCCCATGCGCGTGACCGGGCAGCCGCCAGCGGTCCTGCACACGCTCGCGTCGCCCTGGTAGCGGATATGGCTGAGCACCCAACCCAAGCCAGATACTTGGATCTGAATCGGCCTGACCCTGTGCCCTTCCGCGTCGACCGGGTCGATCCGGGATCTGGGCTGCGACTTCCCCTCGCGCCCGAGCCGTGCAACTACGCCACCGCACACGCCGGCGTTCTCCTGGACGACCTCGCAGACCTCGGCCGTGGTCTCCTCCAGGCCACCGCAGCACTCGCGGACGAGCTTCTCCAGGCATATGGCTATCCCGAGACCGGGCTCATCACGCGCTCCGGGGAACTTCGTCCCCACCTGTTCTCACAGCGGAACTCCGGTGCCGTCAGCCAATGGGCGCGCCAGCGCGGCCTGCTCTAGCGTCAAGATCAACCGAATGCAGCCGTGGCTGTGGTCGGACGGCTTGCCTGAGGACCAAGAGGGTTCATCGGCGCGTAGGTGCGCGGGGCGGCGCGGTCCGCCAAGCCGTCGTCGTCCTGGTCCACGTCGTCACCGCGCCGCGCACCATCTGGCGCATCATGCGCGCCCCGGCCACCGAGACCCGGGCGCCGGCACTCGTACGCAGCACGACGGCCACGCGTACGGCCGAGCCCGCGCCACCACCAGCACGAGGCCACCGAGGCAGGGTCCGTCGTGTTGCAGGCTCGCGGGCCGTATAGATCAGTGCCCAGTGCAAGTTACTGTGCGTCGATGCAAGGCCCTTGGGTGCGGAAGCGCGCGCGGGTTTGCGGCCAAGGCGTTGCGCTGTCGTGGCCGAAGCAGCCGACGCCTCCGCAAAGAGGTCGTGAGTCACGCGTCGGCCTGCCGTTGATCAGCGCCACCCGCCCGTACGCCTCATAGCGCTCGCGGCTGTCCTCGCCGTCTACCAGATCGCTGGCGAGCTCCTGCTTGGTGCAGCGTGCGAGATCCGCGGGCGAAACGCGCCGTCTCCTGATGATCATGGCCATGATCTCCGCCTTGGAATGGTCGCGCATCAGCGCGTTCCTCCGCTGGAGGAGCTCCTTGGCGAGCTCGGCTTCGGCCGCGGGAGTCGGCGTGATCGACTTACGGATGTACTCGGGGTCCTCGTCCGCGCCGAAGATCATGATGCAGTGCGCGTGCGGTACGCAGACGGCGATCTTGCCCGGATTCTCAGCCTGCGCCTCGGCGGTGGCCCGTACCCAGTTGAGGGCTTCGTGGTAGCTGAGGTTTGTGCCCTGCTCGCGTGAGGTGCGCTGGAGTTCGCGGGCGCGCTGCTGCTCGGTAGTGCGTTTGGTCATGGACGGGTCCTCTCGGCACCGGGTTCTCGCCCCCACACGGCAACCCCGGCTCGATGGATCGTCAAAGTGTTCGTCGAGCGGTCCGTTGATCCCGGAAGACCTTCCACCGATGTTCCGGACGGTGTGGGTATCCGGGTGCGGTGTGGGCGTCGGCGAAGCCCAGGGCGTCGGCCCTGCGGGCAGGATACCGGCTCGGCCGCCGGCTCTTCCCTTCGTCGGCGACGACGAGGCGGTGGTGTTCTCCGCGTATGGGACGGGCTTGTAGCTTGCCTCAGCCAGCGCTGTCCCGAGAATGCAGAAACTGGCAGGCGGTGGCAGAGGACGTGGGAGAACTGAGGCGACGGACTGCAGGTGTCGGCTCTGCCGGCTGGCCGCTGGGAAAGGCGGACGTGGGACAGATCGAGCAGGCACTGGAGCGCGCGTTGCGCACCCGCCCCGTTCCTTCAAGCACCGAGGCCCGCCTGCGGTTTTTGCTGGCAGCACACCGTGGTTCCACCCGGCGGGTGGCCACCGTGCTGGGGGTGTCGCAGCGCACCGTACAGCGGTGGGTGACGAAGAAACCAGGAGCGCGTCGTCCTCCAGGCCCGACGCAGATCCGGGCGATCGAGGAAGCAGTCCTGGCCCGATGGCAGCCCCGGGTACGGGCACGCCTGCGTACCCAGGCCGAGGCGGAGGGGTTCGTCTTCCATACCCGGGCGCGATTCGGGTTCGCTGCTGCGGCCGGCTCCTCGGACGACCCGCGGGTGCGATGGATCACCCAGGACCTACCGGGAGAGGTAGCGCGGGAGCTGTTCGCCGCCCGGGACGCCGACGCAGGCGAGCAGCAGCAGACGGCGATCCTCGCCCGCGCGCTGGGACACGCCTACTTCCGTGACGGGGGCCGCCGGGCCCACGGTCTGCACATCGCCTTCAGCGACGTCGAGTTCGCCGACTTCTCCATCGGATGAGCCTGCCTCTTCGAGGCGAAACGCGTCAGGGTGTTCAGCATCCCGAGGGCCTGACGCGAGTGGTCGGGAGGGCTTCGTACCTCTCGGCTTCCTGCCGCTCTCGCCAGTCCCACTCCACAAGGCCGGCCGGGCCTTTGCGGCGGGCCGCGGGCGGCTGGGGCGGGCGCAGTCTGGCCGTCTCCGCCACACGCAGCAGGTGCCCACGGTCACCTGGCGCGGCAAGCAGTTCCTGATCCTCGCCGGAGAAGAGCCGGGTGAAACAGGCCGCGGCCCGCAGGAAAATGCCCGCCCAGGGTGGCACGGGGTGGGCGGCGCAGCCGTCGGTGTAGCGGGCGCGGTCGTGCAGGGCGAGCGTGGCAGCAGCGTCGTCGTAGTCGCAAGGGCGAGCGGTGGCGAGTTGCTGGAGGGAGGCGCCGGTGAGCAGTGCGGCGACGACGGCCGCGGCCAGGCGCGGATGTGCGGTCGCCGCGTGCAGCCGGTGGGCGACTCGCTGGGCGGTGTGCGCGGTGAGAGGAGCGGGCGGTGGGCGGTGCCGCCAGGCGATCAGCGGTGGCATGCATGGGTTGGCGCAGGGGCGAGGGCTGTCGTAGGAGACGAGACGGTCCAGTGCGGGCAGGGTGAGCCACCGGCTGGCCGACTCGGCGGGTTCCTCTGCGGGCGGGGGTTCGGTGACAGGCGTGCCGTAGTAGTGGCGGCGGGCAGCCTCGAAGTCGGCGGTGACGGAGTAGTCGACCGTCCGCAGGGCCTGGTGCAGGGCGGCGGGAAGGTGGGGGCGGTGGCAGACCAGGGTCAGGTGGATACCGGTTCGGGCCTGTAGCTGCAGGAGGCGCATCGTACGGCGGGCGGTGAGGCGGTGGGCGCGCAGGACGGTCAGCCGGGTGACGGGCAGGGCGGTCATCCAGGCGGTGGTGGCTTCCCAGGCGGGCTGGCGGCCGCCGGGAAAGCGGCCCGGGAGCAGGGGCGGTTTGCCCAGGGCGACGAGAAGGTCGTGGGCAAGGCCGGTTTCACTGGTGGTGCCCGGGCCGGGGTGCAGGGTGATCCGGCCGGACGGCGGATGATGGGCGGCCAGAGCGGTGTGCGTGTGCAGCACGTCGTCGTGACGGTCGAGAACCACGGTGACGGACGGCAGCGGCGGGGCGGGAGGCATGGACGGTGTGGTCAGGCGAGGCGGCTGAAGGCCCAGCGCAGCAGCTCCTGGTCGACGCGGGGGCGGCCGGTGCGTGCCAGGGCGGTGCGGGTGTGTGCGGTCAGCTGGGCCCAGGCGCGGAAGTTGCCGTGTGCGGCGTGGCTGTCGGCGAAGGTGATGTCGTCGGGGTCGGCGTCGGCCCAGACCGGATGGAAGAGCGGGATCACCTCGAGGACCTCGTCGGGTGTGAGGCGTGTGAACTGCTGCCAGATGAAGACCCGGGAGGACAGCATCGGTTCGCGGCGCAGCACGGTATGGCAGCCCGCGCCGCCGACGAAGATGATGGCGAGCTGGGTGGAGGGTTCGTCCCAGAGGTAGCGGAAGTATTCGAAGGCCTCCCCGTTGAGCCACTGGGCCTCGTCGACGAGGAAGGTGCGGGGGCGTTCGGCCAGGGCCGTCTTCAGCAGGCGGTCGAACTCGCTGGGGTGGCGCGGTGGCTCGCCGGCCAGGTCGAGCGCGGTGAACAGTTCGTAGCGCACCGCGCGGGCCGTGGGCCGGGCCCGGAAGGTGATCTTGCGGACGTCCTCTCTGGGTTCGAGTGCGCGCAGGCAGGTGTTGACGGCGAGGGTCTTGCCGAAGCCAGCGCCGCCGTGGATGCACATCATGGCGCGGGCAGCGACGGTGTCGCTGATGTTCTCCCGGGCAGTGAGCAGGGCGCGGGTGGTGACGACGGAGGCGTCGGGCAGGTCGACGTACTGGTAGGTGGCCGCGGTCACGAGGCGTCTCCGTCTTCATCGGTGGTGGGAGGTGCGGCCCGCCCGCCCGGGCCGTCGGGGGCGGAAGCGCCGTCACGGCCGTACGGGTGCCGGGCGGGCGGGCCTGGCGTGGTCAGCGCGGCCAGGGAAGCCGGGGTGCGCCAGTCGGCCGGGGGCGCGGCGTGCGGGATGAGGTCTGGCATCGCGAGCTGCGCGAGGTCGGAGTCGGCAGTCTGGGCGAGTTCGGCCTCGGCCTGCGCACCGGTCAGCGCGCCGAGCCGTTGAGGTGCCTCGGGCTGGTTCACGGCGGCGTAGCGCTCGCGCTGCGAGGCCTCCAGGTCCTTCTTCAGGCGGCGTGCGCGAGCGGACCGCGCCCTTCGTACGGCGCTGATCTGTTCGTCGGTGGCCTGATCGGCCAGGTCCGCGGGGCCCAGGTAGCGGCCGGTGGCAGCGTGGTAGACCTCGATGCGGTGGTCGTGGTGGGGCATGAAGCGGATGCGGACCTGGATCCCGGCCTGGCCGGTCATCCACGGCCCCACGTAGTCGCGCTTTTTGAAGCGGATGCCGCGGGTGGTCAGCGTGCGGGTGCCGGCGTCCTCCAGGGTGAACGTCCACAGATCCGCGGCCGGCACGTCCCGCAGCGGGGTGGGATCGTCCTGCCACGCCTGAAGCGGAGTCCTGCCCCGCAAGGGCGCGGGGCGGTGCTCGGTGTTCCACCACATGGTCCAATCCAGCAGCCGAGCGGTGAAGTCCTCAAAGCCCAGCAGCACTTCGTCCTTCGGACGAGAAGCCCGTTTGCCGGGGCGCGGCTGGCAGGCGTAGCCGGGCAGCGCGGCCAGGAACATGCTCTCCACCGCCCGGTTCAGGCCCTCCACGGTGCCCTTGAGGTGAGGGGTGTAGGCGGGCAGGTCCTCCACCGTCACGTCCAGGAGATCGAACGCGGCCGTCACCGTCCTCGACAGGAAGTCCTTGCCACGGTCCACCCGCACTTTCTCGGGCACGCCGCCGAACGGGCCGTAGGGTTCCTCACGCAGGACCGCGGAGCGCAGCGCGGCCAGCACCGACTCCCGCGACGGATCCCCCGGCGTGACCGCGACGCCGGTGACCGCGTTCGTCGCGCAGTCGGTGAACCAGGTGATCCACGGCCTGCGGGCCTTGCCCTCGACGTCGACCAGCACCGGGGCCTGCATGTGGTCGGTCTCCCACGCCTGATTGCGCCAGCCCCGCGGCCGGGCCAGGAATACATCGTGCTTGCGCGCCGCCCGCTCCCCTCCCGCAAGTCCGGCCCGCTCCCCCGGCGTCAGATCACGGCGGATCGCCCGGTGCAGCGTCGTCAGCGACGGTGCGTCTGCAGGCGGAGACTGCCTGGCAGCACGCAGGACCAGTTCGCGGTGGACCGCCCGCACGTTCCCCTTCCACAGCGCCAACAGCCCACGGACCTCGGGCGTGACCGTGAACCTTGCATCGACCCGGGAGCGTGCGCCGGGGTTGGCGGCCGCGGTCTCATCGCTCTGAGCGGTGGCCAGCCAGCGCCACACCGTGCGCTCCGACACTCCAAGCGCATCCGCGGCCACCCGTACGTGTCCTGCTGTCAGCCTCTTCCTTGCCCGCAGTGCGAGCAGCCGCCGCACGGCCGGACCGCGCAGCGCCGTCCTCGACGCCGCAGGCAGTCCGCCGTCTGGGCGGATGGCATCGCCGTCCTTCATGTCAGCTCCCCTCACGCGGGTGGGACGTCGTGTGCTTGCCGGTGGCCGGGAGCATGCGATCGCCCTCCCGTCTCTTGCAGGAGCGCTCCGTTCACAGTGGCGGCGCGACCCGCTTAAACAGCCGCCTCAGCAAGGCCCGGTCGATGGATGCATCAGCGGTGGTGAGCAGCGCGTTCTGCAGGTGCGCAGTCAAAGCGGCCCACGTGCGGAACGTGCCGTGCGCGCACGACCGGTCGATCCACGTCAGATCCGGGGCCGGTACGGTACGCCACAGCGGATGGAAGCCGGTCACCACGGTCGCCACTTCCGCTCCGGTCAAGCGTGGAACCTCCTGCCATGCGCCGATACGCGATGCCAGCTGCGGCAGCCGGGACAGCGCCCGCTCGCTGCCCGCCCCGACCAGCACCAGCGTGATCCGCGTGTCGGGGTGGTCCCAGAGGCTCTGCAGGTACTCCAGGCACGGCACGGGCAGGCGCTGTGCCTCATCGACCACCAGCACCCGCGCCTCACCCAAGGCTTCCGTGACCGCGGCGTCGGCCAGCCCAGAGGTGTGCGGGAAGCGGCCCGGCAGCGCCAGCGCGTCGAATACCGCACGCCTTATGCCGGCCACCGACGGGCGCACCGGTACCGGCACCCACGTCACCTTCCAGCCCGGGGGCACTTCGCTGAGCGCCATCCGCACGGCGGCGGTCTTGCCCCGGCCCGGATTGCCGAAGACACACACCGCGCCCTGGGCCGCCATCGCCTGCCCGACCGCCTCGGTCACGGCCCGCACCAACGACGTCCTCACCAGCTGCGCGCCCGCCGGCAACGCCACACCTGCAAGCGCACCGTTCTTCCCCACCGGCAAGCTCCCGGTCGCCTCTGGTACGAGACGCGGCAGCCGGCGCGCAGCCACTTTCGCCGCGCCTGCCTCACTCGGTCCGGCCAGAGCGAGGTCAGCCAGTGCCTGCCGCGTTTGCTGTTCTTCCCGCTCCCGCCGCGCCATCGCGCGGTCCGGCAGGACCCTGCCGGCCTGAAGGTCCCGGCGCACCGCCCGGTGCAACGACGCCAGGGAGGGCACCTCGCCCCCGGCCGCCTTCAGGTGCCGGTACAGCGCCGCAACGTTCCCGCCCGCCTGAGCCAGTGCCTCCCACATCTGGTCGGACAACTCCAGCCGGGGCCGCGGCCTGCGCTCGACGCGGCCCTCCGTCCGCGCCGCATCCAGCCAGCGCCACACCGTGCGCACATTCACCCCGCCGACCTGGGCGCCCGCACGCACATGCGCCGTGGTCAACGCCCCGGCAGCCTCGAGCTCCAGCAGCCGCGCAACCAGCACCGGTCTGGACACCCTCAACCCCGCCGTGACCTCACCCCACGCACCCGGCTCCCCCACCTCGCCCCCTTCCGCCCGCGCAAAACCGACACAGACCACCGTGCCGCCGCGCAGACCTCGGAAAGATCAGAAGTGCCGTTCTCAAGACAGTGGAGCGGAGTGGGGTGTACCGCCCCATGACAGCCGCACCGCTACAGAAACCGCCCCACGACAGTGACCCCGCCCGTCCTCAGCACCCGACCATCGAAAACACCCACCTCTGATGTGCCGTCACTGACACCCACCCACTGACACCAAACCGGCACATCGCAACCAGGCGTCCCACGGCGCCGACTACTTCAAGGTCTACGTCAGCAAGCAGGGCTACAACCCCAAGACCCAGACCCTGGGCTGGGGCAACCTCGACTTCATCACGCAGACCGGCCGCTTCGCCCCGGCGAACGACATCACGTTCCCCGTCCAGACCTCCGGCTACACCGGACACCACATCCTGTTCGTGATCTGGCAGGCCTCACACCTCGACCAGGCCTACATGTGGTGCAGCGATGTGAACTTCGGCTGAGCACCGCACACCGCACCAGCCCCGGCCGGGCACCGGTAACCCGCTGCCCGGCCCACCCATCCCCGTCCGGCTCCTCTACCCCGGAGCAGAAACCGCCACAGTCCAGGCCGGCCCCTAGAGGTCGATGCGGATGTGTGTCACGTCCGTGAACTCCACGCCCAGGCCCGCGGCGCGCGTGTTGTTGTTGCGGAAGTACATCTCCGCCAGAGCGTCCGCCGCGATGGCGCGGAGCTGGTGTTCGTCGGCGCCGGCGTCGCGGGCGGTGAAGAGGCGTTGGGCCCAGTGCGGGGGGAGGGCCTGGGTGATGTCGCGGGTGCGGGCGTCGTCGGTGGTGCCGGGGGCGGCGGTGAAGCCGAAGCGGGCGCGGGTGGAGACGATGACGCCGTCGGTGGAGGTGGCTTTCTTCTTGGCGCGGGCGCGGACCTGGGGCTGCCAGCGCTTTCTGACCTCTTGTTCCATGCGCTCGCGCAGGTCACGGCGGGGGCGTTTGAGTTTGCCCGCCACGTAGCGTTCCACGGTGCGCTGGGAGATGCCGAGCGCCTCGGCTGCTGCCCTGGTGCCCTTGAGCTGTTTCACCAGGTACTTCATCTGTGCCTGGGCGCTTTGGGGGATGCGGCGGGTGAACGCCGACTCCAGTGCGGCGTCCAGGCCGTCCCCGACCGAGTCCGTCATCGTCGGCTACTCCCCTTCGTCCGTGCCGGGGCCCGCTTTGATGAGGTTGGCGAGGTTGAAGACCGTGCCCGCCTCCTCGAACTGCTCCTCCGCCCACAGGACCGTTCTCGTGCCCTGGTGCTTCACCATGCCTGGTGACACGCCCAGGCGGAAACCGCCCGGCAGCGGTTTCCCGTCCGTGGTGTGCGGCAGAACGTCCAGCGGTGACGGGCCCTCAGAGGGGTAGACGATCGCGTCCGTGCCGATCGCCACCGGGTACACGCCGGCCAGGGCGGCGGTCTTCATGAGCTTGCGGTGGATGCCGATGCGCTGGTTGGCGAGGACGGCCGCCCGAATGTCCGGGCGCCAGGTCTCCCGGGCCAGCGCGGGCCACGGTTCGTAGTAGGGCACCTGGCCCCGGTTGCGCTGGCGCAGTTTGCCGATGCCGCCCTTCGCCGTCGCCTTCACCGCACCCGCCAGCAGGCCCAGCACCGGGTCGGCATCCCCGGTGCGGGTCATCGCGTCCAGGAAGTCCTGGCCCGCGAGGTCGGTGGTGACGCCGAGGTCGGCCATCGTCGCCACGTACGCGTCCCGCAGCCGCTTGTACCAGGCGTCCAGGTAACGGCCGCTGTGCGTACGGACGTACGCCTCGATGGGGGCGACCTCGAAACCCAGCTCCACCGCGTACGCGACCGTCGGGGTGGCGTACCAGGCCGGGCCGTCGGGGTGCTCACCGGACGGGGTGAACGGGGACGGGAGGCGCTGGGCGTCGATGCCGTGGCCGTCGATCCGGGCACGGGAGAGGTCGGTGTGGGACAGGTCGACCAGCCACGAACCCGGGAGGGAGGCGTCGAACGGCGGGTTGTCCGTCAGGTGGGTCGGGCCGTTCAGGCCGACCGTGAGGCCGTTCGCCGCCGCCGCGAACGACATGTTCACGTCGATCGCGACCAGGAAGGGGTTCGCGCACTCCTCGTCGGTCAGCGGACGGCACCAGTCGTAGGGCTCCTCCATCAGCATCTCGGCCGGGCCGCGCAGGTGGTGGCGGGCGAATCTGCCCTTCAGGAGGGGGTGTTCGTCGGGGACCTCGCACTCCACCACGTCGTGCACGGCCGTCAGCGCGTCCGGGTTGAACGCCCGCTTCCACTCGCCGGTGGTCTCGTCCCGCTCCGCGCGGGTCGGCGGGCGCAGGGCGACCATGAGTTCGAGGCCGGTGACCGCTGTCGTGCCCCGCGGAGTCGTCACCCGCTGCGCGTACGTACCGAGGTAGCGGGCGAGGTCGGCCGGGTGCATCGTCGGCAGGAGCGGGGCGTCCTTGCGGTCCCATTCGCGGACGTCGAGGGCGTTCCAGGCGGGGATGCACACCTGGACGCAGTGGCGCCGGGAGCCTTCCGCGGGGCGGTAGATCCGTGCCCACGGGCCGAAGCCGCGCTGGGTCAGCTGCCAGCCCGCTTTGAGGAGTTGCTTGACCGTCTTGTGGCTGTCCGGGAGTCGTCCGGTGCGGCGTTCCTCCTCCGTCAGGGTGGTGGGCAGGCCGTAGCGTTCCAGGGCGGCCGGGGTGAGGACGAGGACCGGGTCGGCGTCTCGGCCGTGGCGGTGCAGGCGGGGCTGGCCGAGGCGGGCCTCCGTCAGGGTCCACTCGATGAGCGCGGGCAGGGAGCGGGCGGGGACGTCCAGGACGAGGCCGCCGACGCAGTACGCCGACGTCTGGCCGTCCTCGACGTCGACCACGGCCAGGGGGCCGTTCTCGAACCTCGGGTCGGCCGCGGGCTCCGCCGGGGTCGGCCTCCTCGCCGTTTTCTTCGCCGGCCGCCGCGAAGCCGGTGCAGGCGTGACCGGGGCCGGTGCAGGCGCGGGAGTGGGCGGGGTCCCGGCAGGGGCGGCGGGTGCTGTCTTGTCCTCCGCCGGTGCCGGGGCGCCGGTGGCGGTGGACGGGGCTGCGGGAGCCGTGACGGGGGCTGCCGGGTCCGGCTCGGGGCCGGGGGCCGCGGGAGGTGCGGGGTAGAGCTCCGCGAGTTGGCTGAGCAGCCGGGCGTATCCGTCCCGTTCCGGTGGTCTGGGTTCCGTCCTGCCGGACTCCCAGCCGCTGACCGTCGCCCGGCGTACGTCGAGTGCGGCGGCCACCTCGTCGAGGGTCAGACCGTGCGCGGTACGCAGGCGCTTGCGCTCCGACGGTGGTGGCAGCACGGACCTCGACGCGACCAGTGCGTCGATTCTGCCGAACAATCCGGATTCGGACACAGGGGCACCTCCCGCACCGACCCTAGCGTGAAGCGCACCTATCGCGTACGTATGGCGTACGTGTCGCGCACGGAAGGGGGGTGTGTTCAGGTGTCCGACGCGCCGAAGGCTTTCAGGATGCGGTCCGCCGCCAGTGCCGGGGGCAGGGTGCCGGTGCGGATCTCCGCCTCCACCTCGGGGGTCAGGGCCCGGACTGCGGGGTGTGTGTGCAGGCGCGTCAGGAGGGCGTCGTGGACCATCGACCACGCCCACGCGACCTGCTGCTCCTGGCGGCGGGCCGCGAGGCGGCCCGTGGAGTGCAGGAGGGTGCGGTGCTGCTCCAGGCGCTCCCACAGGGTGTCCAGGCCCGTTCCCTCGCGGGCGCTGCAACTGAGGACCGGCGGCCTCCAGGCCGCGTCGCGCGGGTGCATCAGGCGCAGGGCCGCCGACAGTTCACGGGCCGCGGTGCGGGCGTCGCGTTCGTGGGGGCCGTCCGCCTTGTTCACCGCGATCACGTCCGCGAGTTCCAGGACACCCTTCTTGATGCCCTGGAGCTGGTCGCCCGTGCGGGCCAGGGTGAGGAGGAGGAAGGAGTCCGTCATGTCGGCGACCGCCGTCTCCGACTGGCCGACACCCACCGTCTCCACCAGGACGACGTCGTACCCGGCCGCCTCCATCACCACCATCGACTCGCGGGTCGCGCGCGCCACCCCGCCGAGCGTGCCCGACGTCGGGGACGGGCGCACGAACGCCGCCGGGTCCACCGACAGGCGGTCCATCCGCGTCTTGTCGCCCAGGATGGAGCCGCCGGTACGGGCCGAGGACGGGTCGACGGCGAGGACCGCGACCCGGTGTCCCCTGCCGGTGAGCATCGAGCCGAACGCGTCGATGAACGTCGACTTGCCGACACCGGGGACGCCGCTGATGCCGATGCGGCGGGAGTGGCCGCTGTGCGGGAGCAGGGCCGTCAGGAGTTCCTGGGCGGGGGCGCGGTGGCGGGGGTGCACCGACTCGACCAGGGTGACCGCGCGCGCGATCATCGCGCGCTTGCCCTCCAGGACGCCCTTGACGTAGGCGGCGACGTCCGTCACAGGGCATGCCCGAGGCCGGACGCCAGGCGCTCCACGAGGTCGTGGGCCGCGTCGGGGACCACCGTCCCCGGCGGGAAGACCGCCGCCGCGCCCATCTCCAGGAGGGTCGGGACGTCCTGCGGGGGGATCACTCCGCCGACCACGATCATGATGTCGTCGCGGTCCTCCGCGGCGAGTTCCTCGCGCAGGGCGGGTACGAGGGTGAGGTGGCCGGCGGCGAGGGAGGACACGCCGACGATGTGGACGTCCGCCTCCACCGCCTGGCGGGCCACCTCCGCCGGGGTCTGGAAGAGGGGGCCGACGTCGACGTCGAAACCGAGGTCGGCGAAGGCCGTCGCGATGACCTTCTGGCCCCGGTCGTGCCCGTCCTGGCCCATCTTCGCGACCAGGATGCGGGGGCGCCGGCCCTCCGCCTCCGCGAAGGCGTCCACCAGGGCGCGGGTGCGTTCCACGTTCGCCGACTCGCCTGCCTCGTTGCGGTACACACCCGCGATCGTACGGACCCGGCCGGCGTGGCGGCCGAACACCTTCTCCAGGGCGTCGGAGATCTCCCCCACCGTCGCCTTCGCGCGGGCGGCCCGCACCGCGAGTTCCAGGAGGTTGCCCTCGCCGGACGCCGCGCGGGTCAGATCCTCCAGGGCGTCGCGGCACGCCTGCTCGTCGCGCTCGGCGCGCAGGCGGCGCAGTTTCTCGATCTGGCGGGTACGGACGGCGGAGTTGTCGACGCGCAGGACCTCGATCTCCTCGTCCGAGGCGACCCGGTACTTGTTGACGCCGATCACCGGCTGGCGGCCCGAGTCGATCCGCGCCTGTGTGCGGGCGGCGGCCTCCTCGACGCGGAGTTTCGGGATGCCCTCGTCGATCGCGCGGGCCATGCCGCCCGCCTGCTCGACCTCCTGGATGTGCTGCCACGCGCGGCGCGCGAGGTCGTAGGTCAGGCGCTCCACGTAGGCGCTGCCGCCCCACGGGTCGATCACGCGGGTCGTGCCCGACTCCTGCTGGATGAGCAGCTGCGTGTTGCGGGCGATGCGGGCCGAGAAGTCCGTGGGCAGGGCGAGGGCCTCGTCCAGGGCGTTGGTGTGCAGGGACTGGGTGTGCCCCTGGGTCGCGGCCATGGCCTCGACGCAGGTGCGGGTCACGTTGTTGAAGACGTCCTGCGCCGTCAGGGACCAGCCCGAGGTCTGTGAATGGGTGCGCAGGGACAGGGACTTGGCGTTCTGCGGGTCGAACTGCCGCACCAGTTTCGCCCACAGCAGGCGCGCGGCACGGAGTTTCGCGATCTCCATGAAGAAGTTCATGCCGATGCCCCAGAAGAACGACAGGCGGGGGGCGAACACGTCGACGTCCAGGCCGGCTTCGCGGCCCGCGCGGATGTACTCGACGCCGTCGGCGAGGGTGTAGGCGAGCTCCAGGTCGGCCGTCGCGCCCGCTTCCTGGATGTGGTAGCCGGAGATCGAGATCGAGTTGTAGCGCGGCATCCGCTGGGAGGTGAACGCGAAGATGTCCGAGATGATCCGCATCGACGGGCCCGGCGGATAGATGTACGTGTTGCGGACCATGAACTCCTTGAGGATGTCGTTCTGGATGGTCCCCGCGAGTTTCTCCGCCGGTACGCCCTGTTCCTCCGCCGCCACGATGTAGAGGGCCAGCACGGGCAGGACCGCGCCGTTCATCGTCATCGACACGCTCATGCGGTCCAGCGGGATGCCGTCGAAGAGCTGGCGCATGTCGTAGATCGAGTCGATCGCCACGCCCGCCATGCCGACGTCGCCGGTGACGCGCGGGTGGTCGCTGTCGTAGCCCCGGTGCGTGGGCAGGTCGAACGCCACCGACAGGCCCTTCTGGCCCGCCGCCAGGTTGCGGCGGTAGAACGCGTTCGACTCCTCCGCCGTGGAGAATCCCGCGTACTGGCGGACCGTCCAGGGCTGGTTGACGTACATCGTCGGGTAAGGGCCGCGCAGGAACGGTGCCGCGCCCGGGTACGTGGAGAGGAAGTCCAGGCCCTCCAGGTCGTGCGCCGTGTACAGCGGCTTCACCCCGATGCCCTCGGGGGTCTCCCACAGCGGGACGTCGCCGCCCGCCGCGTGTTTCACCGCCGCGTCCCAGTCGGCCGCGGTCGCCTCCGGCGACGGCACGCCCAGGCCGATCCCGGAGAAGTCGGGGATCCCCATCACGCCACTCCCAAACGGTCCAGGGCGGCGGTCAGCACGGCGACCGCGTCACAGCCCGCGAAAACGTACGTGTCCACACCCGGGTACGCGCCCCGGCCCGCCAGCGACACGTGGGCCGCGCCCTCGGACCTCAGTGTCTCGGCGGTCTCGGTCGCCTTCTCCTCGTACACCGCGTCGCTGGAGCACAGGCACGCCTCGCTCGTGCCGCTCTCCTGGAACGTGCCCTCGGTGACCGGTTCGATGCCGCCCGCCTGGAACAGGGACGCCGCGAAGGACACGCGGGCGGTGTGGACGGCTGCCGGGCCCAGCGCCGCGAGGTAGACGCGGGGGCGGGTGCCCGTCGCGGCGAGGTGCGCGTCCGAACGGGCGCGCAACGTCTCGTACGCGTCGTCCCGGCGTACGCGCGGCAGGCCGCCCGACAGCGGGTCGGGGGCGGGCGGGCGGGGCAGGGGCTTCTCCGTCAGGTGCGGGAACTCGCTCACCCCGGTGACCGGTTCGCGGCGCTTCGCGAGCTTCTTCGAGCGCTCGGCCCACGTCGTCGCGAGGTCGTCGGCCAGGCGGCCCGAGCGCAGGACCGCGGGGATGCCGCCGTCGCGCTCGATGCCCTGGAAGAACTCCCAGGCGGCGTGGGCGAGTTCGTCCGTCAGGCGCTCCACGTACCAGGAACCTCCCGCCGGGTCGATGACGCGGGACAGGTGGGATTCCTCGATCAGGATCGTGGAGGTGTTGCGGGCGATGCGGCGCGCGAACGCGTCCGGGAGGCCGAGGGGCTCGTCGAAGGGGAGGACGGTCACCGCGTCCGCGCCCCCCGTGCCCGCCGCCAGCGCCGCCACCGTCGTCCGCAGCATGTTCACCCACGGGTCACGACGCGCCATCATCACCGGAGACGTGACCGCGTGCTGGAGCTGGGGGGACGGGGCGCCGCAGACGTCCGTCACGCGGGACCACAGGCGGCGGGCCGCCCGCAGCTTCGCGATCGTCAGGAACTGGTCGGCCGTGGCCGCGTACCGGAACTCCAGCTGGGCACATGCCTGAACGACCGTCAGGCCGGAGTTCGTCAGGTCGCGGAGGTAGGCGACCGCCGTGGCCAGGGAGCACGCCAGCTCCTGGGCCGCCGAACCACCCGCCTCATGAAACGGCAGCGCGTCCACCGTCAGCGCTCGCAGGCCCGGGTACTCGTCGGTGCACAGGCGGGCCAGGTCCGCCGACGGGGTGTCAGCCCGCTCGCCCGTACGGGCTTCGAACCCCAGCGGGTCCGCGCCCAGGTTGCCCCGCACCGCTCCCCGCGCGACGCCCGCCGCGTCGCACAGGCGCAGCAACTCCCTTGCCGACTCGGCTGTTTCGGCGCCCGCGTCCAGCACGATCGGGGCCAGGTCCAGGTACACGCCCTCCAGCATCGGGGCGAGGTCCTGTGGCGGGAGGCCGGCCAGCCACAGGGACGTGGCGCCGTTCTCCAGGTCTGTCAGGACGGCCGCGTTGTCCGGCGACGTATGACGCTGACGTACGTCCCAGCCGCCGACGGTACTGCCCTGCGGCTTCGAACCCCTGGTGAACGGGGCGAAGCCGGGCAGGCCGGGGTCGGGGGCTGTGTCGTGCGCGGTGTAGAGGGGGCGGGTGCTCAGCCCGTCCTCCAGCGCGGTGGACAGGGCTTCCTCGGCCGCGGTTCCCTCGACGTCCTTGCCCGATCTGCGCAGGACATCCGCCACCAGGCGCTGCCACTGCTCATGGGGTACGTCAGGGAACTCGGCGGCCAGTTCGAGCCCGTCGTCAGGCAGGACCGTCATGCTCGGATGCTAGGACACGGGCACGAAGGAGCAGCAGAGGGCGTGGCTGTGACCTTTCCCTCGGTGTGGTTGTGATCGTGGTCTCTTCGGGGGCGGGGGGCCGGAGCGGGGGTCAGATCCAGCCGTCCAGGGAGTTCATGAAGGCGTCGTGGTCGTCGCGGTGGATGGTGTGGCCGGTGCCGGTGACGGGTCTGACCTCGAATCCCTGTTCTTTGAGGCGGGTTGCGAGTGCGGGGCTGACGAGGGGGCTGGGGTCGGCCGTCAGGACCAGGGAGGGGACGGCCGGGTGGGTGGGGGTGCGGTCGAGGGCGCCCGGGCCGAAGACCGCGCGGGTGGTGTCCGGGTCCCAGGAGGCGAGGGTGGCCAGTTCGATGTCCAGGTCGGTGGTGGTCCAGCCCGGGTTGAGGGCGGCGAGGGTCTCGCGGGTGGCGTGTTTGAGGTTCGTGTAGACGGCGGGGTCGACGGTTCTTCCGTGGTGCAGGGCCCAGGCGGGGTCGGCGTAGACGGCTCGTGCGGGCGTCAGGCGCTCTACGGCGAGGGCGAGGGCCATGGCGCCGAGGGAGTGGCCCAGCGCCAGGTCCAGGTCGGGCGGGAGGGTTTCGGTGAGGTCGTCGGCCCAGGATTCGGCGCTGTAGGGGCCTCGGGGGCTGGCGCCATGGCCTCGGAGGTCGACGGCGATCACGCGGTAGCCCTGGGCGGCGAGGGCTGGGCCGACGCGGTGCCAGGTGCGGTGGTCGGACATGATGCCGTGGATCAGGGCGGCGGTTCGGGGGCCTGTTCCCCATTCCTGGGTGTGCAGTTTCATCGGGGCCCTTCCCTTGTCCTCGCGTCGGGGTCGTGTGGTGAGCACATCATCCGGGGTGTGGGGAAAATTGCGGGGACTGTGGGGTGGGATTCGGGCACGATGCCTGCTGTGGATGATGTGTTATGCGGGCTCGCGGCGAATCCCGGGTTGCCGGGTGGGTTGGTCGATCGGTTGATCGGGCTCGCTGACGATGACGTCGTCGGGGTGCTTGCCGAGCGAGGGGATCTGAGTCGGGATCAGGTGGTCGCGCTGGCGGGGCGGGGGGAGGATGCCGTTCTGTCGCTGGCGTGGGCGGGGAGGTTGGCGGTCGGTGATGTCGATCCGGTGAGTCAGCCGCGGGCCGCGATCGCGATGCTCGATCAGGGGCTGGGTGATGTGGAGTGGGCTCGGGTCGTCGCCTGTGATCCGGTTGTCGAGCATCGGAGGAAGCTGGCGAGTTGTCCGGGGCTTCCGGACGATGTGGTCGAGCGGCTCGCCGGGGACGTCGATGTGTCGGTGGTCGCCGAGCTTGCGTGGTTCGCGTCGGCCGAGGTGGCGGCGGGGCTGGCCCGGCATCCGCACGCGGATGTGCGGATGGCGGTCGCGGACAATCCGCGGACTCCGCCCGAGGTGCTGGAGATGCTGGTCACGGGGGTGGGGTTGCCTCCGGTGCGGTGGTGTGTGGTCTGTGAGCGGGTGGACGTTCCTTTCGTCCATCCCGCCGACTGTCTGCGGCCCGACTGCGATCTGCCGTCCGGAGCCGCTTGTGACGGGTCGCATCAGTGGTTCGTCCACTGGACCCGTCACGCGGCCTTGGGGAATCCGGGTACGTCTGCCGGGGCTGCGGTCGGGTTCGCCGATCATCCGGACGGGCGGATGCGGTGGCGGGTGGCCGAGCGGGGTGGCATGCCGCAGGAGGTGTACGCGCGACTCGCGGTGGACGCGTGCCCTGGTGTGCGCGGTGCGGTCGCCGGGAATCCGGCGGTCGGGGAGGCGGTGGCGCGTCTGCTGGCCGGAGACGAGGACGTCTCCGTGGTGCGAAAGCTCGCGCGGAATCCTGCCGTACCGCTGGATGTGCTGGTGTCGGTCGCGGGGGTCTCCAAGGTCGGTGCGGAGTTGTTGCCGAGGGTGGCTGCTGCGAGTCGGGGCGAGGTGGAGGAGTTGGCGGCGTCGGGGAGTTCGTCGGTGCGGGCGTTGGTGGCTCATCGGTCGGATCTGCCGGAGGCGGTGCGGGATGCGTTGGCCGTCGATCCGGATGCGAAGGTGGTGAAGGCTGTCGCGCGGCATCCGGGGCTGTCCGAGGGGCGGTTGAGGGGGATGGTCGAGCGGCACGGGGTGCGGGTCGCGGCTCAGGTGGCGGTCAATCCGGATGTGCCGTGGGGGTTGTTGGAGGAGTTGGCGCTCCAGGTGGCGCCCGTGGGGAGGGTGTTGCGGGCGGTGGCGGGGCGGGCGGACGCGAGGGGAGCGGCTCTGGTGGCGTGTCTGGGGGAGGCGCGGGCGCGGCGGGTGGCCGCTGGGCATCCCGCTCTGCCGGTGGAGGTGATCGTGGAGTTGCTCGGGCATGAGGACGGGAAGGTGGCGGAGGCTGCCGCCGCCAATCCCTCGCTGCCGGTCGAGGTGATGCTACGGCTGCTGGCGTGAGGTGAGGATCTCCGTGTAGTGGCGGTTGCGCATGATGCCGAGGACGTTGCCGAAGGGGTCGGTGACCGAGGCGCCGGTGAAGCCGTCGCCGAACTCGCGGAGGGGTTCGTGGAGGGTGGCTCCGAGGGTGAGGAGGCGGGTGAGGGCGGCTTCGGCGTCGTCGACGTGCCAGTAGATCACCGCGCCGGTGGCCGGGGTGTGGGCGTGGGACCCGAGGGTGTGCGTGTACCGGGTGTCCAGGAGGCCGAGTTCGTGTTCGTAGTCGCCGATGCGGTACTCGGCGTAGCCGGGGCGGTCGAAGTAGGGCTCGATGCCGAGGAGTTGGGTGTACCAGCGTTTGGCGGCGTCGAGGTCGGTGGTGTGGAAGCGGACGGTGGTGACGCCGCGCAGCATGGGGTCTCCCTCGGTGGGTTCGTCGGTGGGGTGAGAGTGAAGGTAGAGGGCTTCTAGGACGGTTTCTGTCCTAGAAACGGCGCCCTGCGTTTTTCTGTGCCGGGGCGTGGGTGCCAACCGCCTTGATCCTGGAAGGAATTATCGGAATCATGCACTCCGCACAGTGTATTAAGTTTCAAGCTTATGCGGCTGCTGGCCGCGCGGAGGCAGTTGTGGACAGGTATCCCTTCGGCAGACGGCAGGTCCTGGCGCTGGGCGGCGCCACGGCGCTCGCCCTGGGAGCGGGCCCGACGGCGGCGCGGGCCGCGAGCGGCGAGGCCGGGGCCGGCAAGGTCGGGGGCAGCGGGCCCGTCCGGCCGTTCCCGCTCGATGCGGTCGCTCTGCTGGACAGTCCGTTCCGGGCGAAC
Organism: Streptomyces niveiscabiei; assembly: GCF_033794345.1. Taxonomy (NCBI): domain Bacteria; kingdom Bacillati; phylum Actinomycetota; class Actinomycetes; order Kitasatosporales; family Streptomycetaceae; genus Streptomyces; species Streptomyces niveiscabiei. Next base: position 239,549 of record NZ_JARAYJ010000011.1, on the reverse strand, counting down.
CAGCGGCGCAACACCGCCTATCTGCGCTTCGTCGACATCGACCGGCTGCTGCACACATTCCGGCTGAACGTCGGGCTGCACAGTGCCGCCGAGCCGTGCGGCGGCTGGGAGGCGCCGGACCGGGAGCTGCGAGGGCATTCGACGGGGCACCTGCTGTCGGGGCTGGCGCTGACCTACGCGAACACCGGGGACGAGGAGCTGCGGGCCAAGGGGCGGGCGCTGGTCGCGGCGCTGGCCGAGTGCCAGGCGGCGTCGCCGAAGGCGGGGTTCGGGAAGGGGTACCTGTCGGCGTTCCCCGAGGAGTTCTTCGACCGGCTGGAGGCGGCCGAGGAATGGGTGTGGGCGCCGTACTACACGCTCCACAAGATCATGGCGGGGCTGGTGGACCAGTACCGGCTGGCCGGGAACGGGCAGGCGCTGGACGTGGTGCTGGGGATGGCCGGGTGGCTGGACCGGCGTACCGGGCGGCTGTCGTACGAGGAGATGCAGCAGGCGCTGTGGGCCGAGTTCGGGGGCATCCAGGAGACGTTGGCGGATCTGCACGCCCTCACCGGTGACGGGCGGTGGCTCACGGTCGCCGAGCGGTTCGCGGACGCCGAGGTGTACGGGCCGCTGGCCAGGAACGAGGACCAGCTCGCGGGGCTGCACGCGAACACGCAGATCCCGAAGGCGACCGGCGCGCTGCGGATGTGGGAGGAGGGGCTCGACGAGCGGTACCGGGCGATAGCGGAGAACTTCTGGCGGATCGTCGTCGGGCACCACACGTACGTCATCGGCGGCAACAGCAGCAGGGAGTCCTTCGGGCCCCCGGACGCGATAGCGGGCCGGATCGGGGAGCTCACCTGCGAGAACTGCAACAGCTACAACATGCTGAAGCTGACCCGGCTGCTGCACTTCCACGCGCCGGAGCGCACGGAGCTGCTCGACCACTACGAGCGGACCCTGTTCAACCAGATGCTGGGTGAGCAGGACCCGGACTCCGCGCACGGTTTCAACATCTACTACACCGACCTCAACCCGATGGCGTTCAAGCAGCAGCCCTGGTTCATGGGCGAGGACGAGAACGCGTACTCGACGGACTACGGCAACTTCTCCTGCGACCACGGCACCGGCATGGAGACGCAGGCCAAGTTCGCCGACACCGTGTACGCGCACGACGAACAGCGGCTGCTGGTCAACCTGTTCATCCCGTCGGAGGTGACCTGGCGGGAGAAGGGGATCACGTGGCGGCAGACGACGCGGTTCCCCGACGAGTCCGCGACGACCCTCACCGTGACCTCGGGGCGTGCCGCGCACCGGCTCCAGATCCGGGTTCCCGCCTGGGCGTCCGGCGCGCGTGCCACCCTCAACGGGCGGCCCCTCCCCCACCGTCCGCGTCCCGGTGGCTGGCTCGTCCTGGACCGGCTGTGGTGCGCCGGCGACCGGGTCGAGCTGTCGCTGCCGATGCGGACGGTCGCCGAGCCCGCGCCCGACGACCCGGACGTCCGCGCCCTCGTGCACGGGCCGATCGTCCTCGCCGGCGCCTACGGCGACACCCTGAACTGGTGGCTGCCGCGTCTCGAACTCGGCTCCGTGCGGCAGGAGTCGGCCGATCCGCTGCGGTTCACCGCGCGGGCCGACGGCAAGGACGTGACGCTGCTGCCGGTCGCGCGGGTGCATCACCAGCGCTACAACGTGTACTGGATCACCGGTGAACTCCCCGCGCCTCCCCCGGCGTTCGCCGTGCACCACCGGTTCGACGAGACGTCGGGGACGGTCGCCGGGGACGCCACGGGGAACGGGAAGGCCGCCCGGCTCGCGGGCGGCGCCTCCTGGTCGCCGTCCGGGGTGGTGCTCGACGGGAAGGACGGGTACGTCCGTCTCGCGGACGACCTCCTCGCCGGGGCGTCCGCCTACACGGTCGCGGTGCGGGTGCGGCTCGATGCCCAACCCGAGCCGGGGGCGCGGGTGTTCGACATCGGGACCGGGGAGACCGCGTACCTGTTCCTCACGCCGCGCACCGACGACGGGAAGCTGCGGTTCGCGGTGAGCACGCTCGGCGCGTCCGGGGAGCAGCAGGTCGACGCCGATGCGCTGGCCGTGGGGCGGTGGGCGCATGTCGCGGTGACGTACGCCGGGCGTGCTCTGGTGCTGTACGTCGACGGGAAGGAGGTCGGGCGGGACGCCAAGGCGTACTCGGAGCCCCGGTACTTCGCGAACCATATCCGCGGCGCGTATCTGGGGCGGTCGCAGTACGGCACCGCCCCTTATCTGAAGGGGACGCTCGGGGACTTCCGGGTGTACGGGCGGGCCTTGAGCGCGCAGGAGGTCGCCGGGCTCGCGAAGTCCTAGACGTCCCTGACGTACACGAGGGCGTCGATGGCCGGCAGGTGGGCCGGGTCGAGGGGGGCGTAGCCGAACCAGGGGGACTCGCGGGGGCGGGCGCCCGGGAGGTGGGCGGGGTCGACGACGTACCGGTCGTGCGGGACCTCGTGCAGGTGGCCTTCCAGGGTGTCCGGGGGCGGGGTGTCGACGCCCCGGTGGTGGAGGGTGCCGAGGGCTGTCGCCGCGAAGGCGTAGTCCTCGCCGAGGCGGGCGTCCACGAGGGCGCCCGCGCTCCACCACTCGGCCCGGCCCTGCCACATCCGCATCGAGCTCTTCTCGCGCTGGAGGTGGGCGTTGTGGGCGTGGACGAAGGTGGGGCCCCGGTCGGCGAGGGCGAGGAGGTTGTGGGCCATCGTCGCGTCGCGCTGGGCGCACAGGCGGCTCATGCGGTCGGGGGTGGGGTCGGCCATCCAGTGGTGGTAGCGCAGGAGGGCGGTGGCGGTGCGGGCGTACAGGTCGGCCCGCGCCGAGTGGGGCCGGTGGTCGAGGAGGGCGGTCAAGTCGTCGGCCATCAGGCGTAGTTGGCGCGCCTCGCGGGAACGGCCCGGGGAGCGGGCGGGGTCGAGCATCGCGGCCTCGTCGGTCCAGCGGGTGTCGGGGCCGAGGAGGCGGTCGAGGTCGCCGGTGTCCAGGGCGAGGTGGGTGTGGAGGGCGGTGAGGGCCTCGCGGGGGCTTTGCGCGTGGGTGATTTCGAAGGGGCCGTCGAAACCGGCGAAGCGGACGTGTTCGGCGGCGGGGCGGGTCTCGTTGTGGGCGCGCATCCAGCGTACGAGGTCGCGGTTGGCGCGGTGGGCTCCCCAGTCGTGGCTGAAGCCGTGGGTCATGACGTCGTCGAGGGTGCCGGTGCCGGTGGTGACGTAGTCGTCGACGAGGAGGGCTTTCAGGCAGTCGCTCTCGATGGCGATGGTGCGGTAGCCCTCGTCTTCGGCGAGCTGGCGGAAGACGTCGTTGCGGAGGTCGAGGAGGGTGTTCTCGCCGTGGGTGGGTTCGCCGAGGGCGAGGAGTCTCGGGCGGGTGGGGAGGAGGCCGAGGATGGCTCGTGCCTCGACGGGACGGGCGGTGTCCTTGATGTCGGTGACCATGCCGTCAACGGTATCTTTGAACCTTCGGTGGAGACTTTTGCTGAATCTCGGCGGGGACATGGTACGTAACCTTCAAACGGGCGGGAAGCTGCGGCCGGTCGATCTGGCGCGGGGGCACGGGATCTCCCCGCAGGCCGTGCGCAATTACGAGGCGGACGGCATCCTTCCCGCCGCCGAGCGGACGGTTCACGGGTACCGGGTCTATACGGCCGTACACGCGAGGGCACTCAGGGCGTTTCTCGCGCTGGTGCCGGGGCACGGGCACGCGACGGCCTCGGCGATCATGCGGGCCGTGAACGCGGGGGACGTCGACGGGGCGCTGCGGATCGTCGACGGCAGTCATGCGCAGTTGCTCGACGACCGGCGCACGCTGGAGGCCGTGGAGGGGGCGCTCGGGGATCTCACGCCGGTGGACGAGGCGGGCGGGGTGTTCATCGGGCCGCTCGCCGCGCGGCTGGGGGTTCGGCCGGCGACGTTGCGCAAGTGGGAGCGCGCCGGGCTGGTGCGGCCCGTGCGGGATGCGGCGACCGGGTATCGGGTGTACGACGCGGGCGCGGTGCGGGATGCGCGGCTGGTGCATCAACTCCGGCGCGGGGGTTACCTGTTGGAGCGGATCGCGCCGGTGATGACGCAGGTGCGGGCGGCGGGCGGGGTGGAGCCGCTCGGGGGGTTGCTGCGGGAGTGGCGGGGGCGGCTGGCCGTGCGGGGGCGGGCGTTGCTGGGCGGGGCCGGTGAACTGGATAGGTATGTGCGGGAGTTGGAGGGGGTGGAGGACCCGTGAGGGAGCCCGACCTCCCGCGAGGGAGCGGGAACTCCCGCAAGGGAGCCGCAACTCCCGTGGCAGGGTGTGCCCTTCCCCCGTCGAGGCGCGGCACACGGCGGCGCGGGAGCCTGCGCGGGCGGCGGGCGGGGTCCTCCTGCGGCTTCCTCAGAACGTGAGGAGGATCTTCCCGAGGACTCCCCCGGCCTCGAACTCCTCGTGCGCGGCGCGGACTTGGTCGACCGGGTGGCGGGCGGCAATCCGCAGGCGCAGGTCACCCTTGTCGACCAGGGACACGAGGCGGGCGAGATGGGCCGCGTTCTCCTGGACGTAGCTCTTGGTCGCGCCGGGGACGTCCGGGAGGGGTTCGTCGGCGATCGAGACGTACCGGCCGCCGGGGGCCAGGAGGTGGCCCGCGTCCAGGCCCGCGGTGTCGAGGATCGCGTCGTACGTCGCCGGGCGCAGGTCGGTGAGGGTGTGGGTGACGTGTACGGCGCCGAGGGCGTGGGCCTCCTCCCGGTGGGCGGGGCGGGAGACCAGGGCGTCGACGTCGGCGCCGGTGTGGCGGGCGAGCTGGACGGCCAGGCCGCCGACGGCTCCGGCGGCGCCGATGACGAGGAGGCGGGCGCCTTCCGTCGGAGCCGCCTTGTCGAGGGCCTGTACGGCGGTGACGCCGGCCAGCGGGAGGGCGGCGGCGTCCGCGAGGGGGACCGTGGTGGGGGCGTGGGTGAGCAAGTGGGCGGGCAGGGCGACCAGTTCGGACCAGGTGCCGCGGGCCGTGGCGATCTGGGCGGACATCGCGACGACCTGGTCTCCGGGCTCGAAGGGGGCGTCGTGCGCGGTGACGACCGTGCCGGAGAGGTCCCAGCCGAGGGTGGCCGGGAGGGCGGGGCCGACGTCCTGCGCGCGGGTCTTCCAGTCGACCGGGTTGAGGCTGCTCGCGGCGGTCCGGACCAGGACCTCGCCGGGGGCCGGGACCGGGTCGGGGACCTCTCGGACGGTGAGGGCCTCGGGGCCGCCGTGGTGGTCGATCTGCACTGCTCGCATGGTGCGTACTCCTCCGGGAGGGCGTCGATCTCGTTCGCCCCCGACGCTAGACTCTGACATCGGTGTGAGAGTCAAGCGGAGGGGGAACCGCCGGTGCGTATCGGGGAGTTGTCTCGCAGGACCGGGGTGCACGAGCGGCTGCTGCGGTACTACGAGGAGCAGGGGTTGCTGTGTCCCGCGCGGCGGCCCAGCGGGTACCGGGAGTACGCGGCCGACGATGTCGACACCGTCCGGCGTATCCGCTCGCTGCTCGCCGCCGGGCTCAGTACCGCGACGATCGGCGCGATCCTGCCGTGCCTGCGCGATACGCCGGAGGGGTTGGTGCCGACGTGCCCGGACCTCGTCGCCGATCTGCACCGGGAGCGGGAGCGGATCGCGGGGTCGATCGCCGAACTCCAGGCGTCGCTGGGGGCGTTGGAGCGGGTCATCGCGGCGGCGCCGGAGGAGGTCACGCGACGGGCGCTGGCCGCGCTCAGCGGCTGAGCGGGGAGGTGCCCCGGGCACGACGCCGGGTCCGGTGCGGCCGTCGTCCGGGATCGAGGGCTGCGGGCCCGCCCATGCCGTTCAGCCCAGGAAGACGCGGACCACCTCGTCGAGTGCGCGGGTCGTGAGGTGGAGGCTCTCGACGTCGACGTGTTCGTCGTCGCCGTGGAAGAGCTTGCGGGTCTTGCCGACGTCCCAGCCGGGCGCATACACGCCGAAGCCGTACGCCACTCCCCCGGCGTCGCGGACGAAGCGGGCGTCGGTGCCGCCCGCGGTGAGGGTGGGGAGGATCTCGGCGCCGGGGAGCTGGTGGCGGATCGCGGTGCCCAGCACGTCGTACAGGCGGCCCGCGGGGGACGCGGAGGCGGTGCGGCGGGACAGGTGCTCGATCTCGACGCGGTCGGCCAGGTCGCCGAGGGCGGTGCGGAGTTCGGCGTCGATCTCGTCGTCGTCCTGGCCCGGCAGGGAGCGTACGTCGACCTCGACGACGGCCGTGGAGGGGATGACGTTGAGTTTGTCGCCGGACTTCAGGACGGTCGGCGCGAAGGTGAGGTGGGTGAGGGCGTGGGCGAAGCGGGCGCTGTCGCCGAGGTGGACGAGGTGGTCGTCCAGGGTGTCGGGGTCCAGGAGCCCGGCGGTGACGTCGGCGGGGAGGTGGGCGGCGTGGACGAAGTCGTGCCAGCGTTCGTCGGTGCGGGCCGGGGTGCGGTGGCGGGCCACTCTGAGGGCGGCCTCGGCGGCGAGGAGGGCGGCGTTGTCGCTGCCCCAGGGCATCGAGCCGTGCCCCGCGCTGCCCCGGACGTGCAGGCGGCGCGGGAAGGCGCCCTTCTCGCCGACGGTGACCGTGACCGCGCGGGGGCCGACGTGGGCGCCCGCGCTCTCGGTGAGGGCGTGGTCCCAGGGCAGCAGGGCGGGGGCGTGCTCGGCGATCCAGCCGACGCCGTAGCGGCTGCCGGCCTCCTCGTCGGCGACGGCCGCGAACACCAGGTCTCCGGCGAGCCGGTGCGGCGTACGGGAGACGGCCTTGGTGACGACGGCCATCGCGGAGGTGAGGTTGAGCATGTCGATCGCGCCTCTCCCCCACACGATGCCGTCGCGGACGTCGCCGCTGAACGGGTCCCGGGTCCAGGTGCGCGGGTCGGCCGGGACGACGTCGGTGTGGCCGAGGAGCGTCAGCGCGGGGGCCTTCGGGTCGTGTCCGGGGACGCGGAAGAGGGTGGTGACGCGGCCGGGGACGGGTTCGACGCGTTCGGTCTCGACGGCCGAGTCGGAGAAGTAGTCGGCGAGGGTGTCAGCGGTGCGTGCCTCGCCGCCGGACTCCGGGGCCGGGGTGCCGTCGTTGACGCAGGCGTTGCGGATCAGCGCCGACAGCAGGTCGACCGTTTCCTGGGGGTCCGGGAGGGATTGCCGGTGAGGGCTCATACACTTCATCGTGGGTGCGTGTGCCTGCGGATACAAGCGGATACCCGGGTGAACTGCGTGAACTCGGCCGGGGCATGCCGGGGCCGGCGGGCCGGCGCGGGACATCCTGGAGATCCACGAGGCGCGGCTCGCGCACCACCATCGCCTGCTCGCCGCGCCGGCCCGTACGCCGCTGTAGAGGCCTCCTCACCTGATGAAAGGTTCCACCATGCCCGGCTTCCTCGACCTCGTCCCGGACCCCGAAGGGCGCCCCCTGCTGGGCATCCGCCGGTTCGACGAGCCGTTCCTCCTGACCGTCTCCCTCTCGCAGGGCCTGGGCTCCAGCGACCTGTGGCTCGACCGGGGGCGGGCGGGCAAGGCGCGGCTGGCGGAGTTCCGGCGGGCCGGGGAGCGGGTGCTGTTCGCCGTGCGCAACAAGCATTTCCTCAGTACGGGGGATGCCGCCGCCGTGCGGGCCGGGGCGGAGTCGTTCGCGCTGTCCGTGGTGTGGAGCGGGCCGGTGCTGCGGGAGGAGGGCGGGCTGGTCGTCGTGGACGCGACGGGGCTCGCGCTGTACGACCACGACCGGGTCGCCGGGCATCTCGCCGAGCAGGGGCAGGGCGAGTACGTCCTCGACGAGCCGACCAGCGTCGCGCTGGCCGCGTCCGCGTCGCCGCGCGGTGTGCGGCTGCCGGCGCTGCTGACGTTCCGGGGGCCCGGCCGGGGTGCGGCCGTGCGCGCGGTCGCCGCCGATCCGCGTGCGCTCAGCGTCGTCCAGCAGCTCAACCTCGTCCCGCTGCCCGAGGCGCCGATGCCCGCGCGGAGCTACCACCCCGCGTCCGGCGGGTACGGCGTCGGGTACGTCGATCACGGGCTCGGTGGGCGGCAGGTGAAGGTCCAGCCCCGGTTCCGGGTCGGGGAGGGGGCCGCGGCGGTCGTGTTCCAGGTCGATCCCGCCGTGCCGGAGCCGCTGCGGTCGGCGGTCGTCGAGGGCGGGAACTGGTGGCGGGAGGGGTTCGCCGCGATCGGGCTGCCCGAGGCGTACCGGGTGGAGGCCGGCGGCGCGGACTTCGACCCGTACGAGCCCGGGGTGAACGGGGTGGTGTGGGTGCACCGGGCCGGGCGCGGGTGGTCGCTCGGGCAGGGGCTCACCGATCCGCGCACCGGGGAGGTGCTGCACGCGCGGGTGCGGCTCGGGTCGCAGCGGGTCGAGCAGGTGCGGGCCCTCGGCGAGGCGCTCCTCGCGCCGTACGGGCGCCCCGACGAGGCCGAACGGCTCGCCGCTGTCGAGGAGTTGGTGCTCGCGCGCATCCGGCAGCTCGCCGCGCACGAGATCGGGCACGCGCTCGGGTTCATGCACAACTACGCCAGCACGACGCACGTGCGTCCATCGGTGATGGACTATCCGCACGCCCGCATCGGCGTGAACGCGGACGGGACCCTGGACCTGGGTGACGCGTACGCGGTCGGTCTCGGGCCCTGGGACCACTTCCTCGTGCGGCACGCGTACGGCGACCTGTCGGACGCGCAGCTCGCCGGGCTGCGGGAGGAGTTCCGGCATCTCGCGTACGTCACCGACGAGGACGGGCACGGGCCCGGGGCCGCGCATGCCGACGGGGTGCCGTGGGTGACCGCCGGGGACGCGCTGCCCGCGCTGGAGCACATCCTGCGGGTGCGGCGGATCGCGCTCGCCGGGTTCTCGCGCGGTGTGCTGCCGCCCGACCGGCAGACCGGGGAGCTGGAGGAGCGGGCCGTGCTGCTGCATCTGCTGCACCGGCACGAGGTGACGGCTGTCGGGCGGCTGGTCGGCGGGGTGCGGTACGGGTACGGGGTCGCCGGGGACGGCGGGGTGGGGACGGTCGTCGTCGAGGCGGAGGTTCAGCGGGCGGCGCTGGGGCGGCTCGTCCGGTTGCTGCGGGCCGAGGAACTCGGCTTGCCCGAGAGCGTGTTGGGCGTGCTGACGCCGCCCGCCATCCGGTACGAGCGCAGCGGTCAGTACTACGACACGTCCGCCGGGCGGGTGTTCGATCCCTTCAGTGCCGTGCGGGTCGCGGTGACCCTGGTGAGCGAGGTCCTGTTGGATCCGGCCCGGTTGAACCGGGTGGCCTGGCAGCATGCGGTCGATGCCTCGGTGCCTGGGGTGGCGGACGTTCTCGACGCGATGCTGTCGGCCACCTGGGGGCGTACGGACGCGGTGTCGGCGGACGTGCCCGCGGGTACGGCCGTGCAGCACACCGCCGACTGGGCCGTCCTCCAGCATGTTCTGCATGTCCTTGCCGGGGACGGGCTGCATGCTCCTGTCCGGGCCGAGGTGCGGTCCGTCCTGCGGCGGTTCGCCGGGGAGTCGGGGGAACGCCGGCGGGATGCCGCCGAGTTGGTGACCTCGTTCCTCGCCGATCCCGCTTCGGTGCGGCTGGAGCCGTTGCCGCGGGTGCCGCCGGGGGCGCCCAACTAGCGTTGCGGGAGCGGGACTCCGGTGCGGCGGGACTGGGACCGGGACGCCGGGGAGTCGGTGCTGCGGGCCGCCTCCGTGGGGATGCGCGGGGGTGTCCGTGGCATCGAGGGCGGGGTGTAGCCGGTCAGGCGGGCCGTCCCCCAGACGTACGGGTCGGCCTGGGGGCTGCCGTACGGGGACCAGGCCAGGCGGGTCTGGCCGGTGCGGTCGTCCGTGTCGGAGTCGTAGACGAGGATGTTGAGGGCGAAGCGGTCGGGGTCGGGGGGTGCGGGGAGGTCCGTGAGGGGGATCTTCGCCTCGATCGTGTAGCCCTGGGGTGTGGTGTGGGCGGCCACGGTCGGCTGTGCCGGGCCCTGGTGGTTGTCGGCGTCGCGTTCGGCTGCCGGGTGTCCGTGGGGGGTGGTGCGGGGGACGATGCCGGTTTTGAAGGTGGTCGAGGTGTCGTCGGCGTCGCCTCGGGGGTCGATGGCGATCTCCACGGAGTCGGTGCGCCAGTGGCGTTTGACGTCGGTCTCGGCCAGGGGTGCGCCGCGCCTGTCGTCCCGGACCCGGACCAGGACGTACAGGTCGTCGGCGTGGCGGGTGAGCCGGGCGGTGGCCGAGCAGTCCTGTGCCGTGGGGGTGTCGCCCTGCCAGTGGGTGAGGGGCAGTTCAGGGCCGGGGTATTCGGCTTCTGTGCCGTTCAGGGTCGGGGGGCGGGTGGCCTCGGGGATCGTGGTCGTCGGGCGGGGCGGGTAGGCGGGTTGGGCGTTGTTCGCGAGCCAGGGGAGGCCGGTGCGGTGGGTCCAGTCGCGGAACTCGGCGTACAGGGGGCGCAGTTCGGGCTGGTCGTGGATCGGGGCCTCGATCGGGTGGGTGTCCTCGGCCAGTACGGTGAACCAGTCCGAGTCCAGGTGTGCCGGGTCGTGGGGGACCTCGGGCGGGAGGGCGGACCAGCCCTGGGTGCGGTAGGCGCGGGACGCGTGGCGTTCGGCCTGGGCCCAGGTCGTGCGGTGTTCACGGGAGGGCGTGCCGGACCAGACGCCGATCACGGGGAGGCCGGTGTCGGGGTCGGTGCGGCGGGTTCTCGGGGCGTCCGGGCCCAGGAGGTGCTGGAAGGCGGCGTTCTGGGCGAGGAGGCGGCGGGGGTGCCAGGGGGCGAGGTCCGGGGTGGGGAACGCCGTCGGGTCGGCGGCCTTCCAGAACGCCTCGATGGCCAGGCGGGCGGAGAGTTGGTGCGCGCCGTGCTGGCCGAAGGGGCGGGGGTCCATCGTGACGACCGTGTGGGGAGTCGTCCGGCGGATCAGGTGGACGATGCCGCGCAGGGTGTCGTGGGCGTTCCAGATCCTTGCGGTGAGGGGTGCCGAGAGGGTGTACCAGAAGTCGGGCTTGTCGAGGTAGTAGACGTTCTCGATGCCCGCGTACGCGGTCGCCGTGCGCTCCTCGGTCTCCCTGAGCAGGCCCAGCGCGGCGCCCTCCTCCGGGCCTGTCGCGTTTCCGCCGCCCTCTCCTCGGGTGACCGTGAGGACGGAGGTCGTCAGGCCGTGCTGTTCTCGCCAATGGCCGAACGTGGAGAGGTTCTGGGCCTCGTCGTCGGGGTGGGCGCCGATGAAGAGGATGTCGGTGCGGGCGGGGTTCGTGCGGGGGCTCGCGGCGAGGGCGCCTGCGGCTACCAGGGCCGTGGCGAGGAGGGTTCGGCGGCGCATGGGGGGTCCTGGGTGGGGGTGGGGGTGGGGGTGGACCCGCACGGTAGCGCTCTTACGGGGTGGAGGGCAGTATTTGACGTTGTTTCACGTGAAACGTGCTGATGTGGGCGTGCCCCTACAGCGCCACCAGGCGTCCGCTGCGGGTGCGGAGTCGGGTCGAGGCGAGGGTGGCGAAGAGGGTTGTCATGGTGAGGAGGACGGCGCAGGTCGTGAGGACGGCGGCGGGGTTGCCGGAGAGGGCGGCTCGCAGGCCGCGGGCTGCCCAGTAGCCGGGGGACGCGGGGGCGATCGTGGCGATCCAGGCGGGGAGGGAGGAGAGGGGGACGAAGGCGCCGCCCACGGTGCTGAGGAGCATGCCGCCGATGTCGTAGGCCGCGGAGAGTTCGCTCATGGTGCGGGCCAGGACGCCGAGGAGGGCTCCGAGGGAGAGGAGGGTGCAGCTCCAGGTGAAGAGGACGGTCAGGAGGAGGGCGGGGTGGGGGATGCGGAGGGCGAAGAACCAGACGCCCGCGGCGAGGATCAGGAGTTGTTGGGTGAGGAGGGCGGCCAGGACCGGGAGAGATTTGCCCGCGAGGAGTTCGGCGGGGCGCAGGGGGGTGGCGCGCAGGCGGTCCCAGGTGCGGGCGAGGCGTTCGGTGAGGATGGCGCTGCCGGAGATGCTGAGGGCGAGGAGGGAGAAGGTGACGAGGGTGCTGACGACGGCTTGTTCGGTGCCCGCGCGCGGGCCTTGCGCGGAGACGTAGAGCGGGCGCAGCAGGGTGAGGAAGACCAGGGGGAGGATCATGCGGCTGAGGAGGGGGCCGGGTTCGCGCAGCATGAGGAGGGTGTTGTGGCGGACGAGGACGGCGAGGCGGGTCATCGGGCGGTCGCTTCCAGGGAGTGGTAGAGGTCGTCGAGGCTCGGGCGGCGGACGTCGACGGTGACGGGGGTGCGGCCGGTGGCGAGGAGGGCGGCGAGGTCGGCGGCGGGGGTCTTGGTGGGGGCGCGGTGTTCGGGGCCGGTGGCGAAGGTGACGCGGAGTTCGCCGGGGAGGTCGCGGGTGAGGGCCTCCTGGGTGCCCCGGGCGATGACGCGGCCGTCGCGGGCGAGCGCCAACGTGGCGTCCAGGTCGACGAGTTCGGGAAGGTAGTGGGTGGTGTAGACGACGGCGGCACCGGCGGCGGCGCGGGCCTTGACGGCGTCGAGGAGTGCCGTACGGGTCTCCGGGTCGGCGCCCGCCGTCGGCTCGTCCAGCAGCAGGAGCGGGGGTGAGCCGACGAGGGCGCCGGCGGCCTGGACGCGGCGGCGCTGGCCGCCGGAGAGGGCGCCGGTGGGGCGGTCGGCGACGTCCGCGAGGTGGAGTTCCTCCAGGACGCGGGCGGTCTCGGCGTCCCGGTGCCGTCCGCGCAGGCCGGCGAGGCCCGCGAGGAGGCGGATGTTCTCGCGGGCGCTGACGGTGCCGTACAGGGCGAGTTCCTGGGGTGCGACGCCGAGGAGGTGGCGTGCGGCGCGCGGGGTGTCGTAGGGGCCGATGCGCAGGCGGCCCGCGTCGGGGTCGGTCAGGCCGGTGACGGTTTCGACGAAGGTCGTCTTGCCGGCGCCGTTGTGGCCGATCAGGCCGACGATCTCGCCGGGGGCGACCGTCAGGTCGAAGCCGTCGAGCGCGCGGCGCGGGCCGTAGGACTTCACCAGTCCTGTCGCGGTGAGCATGTCTGCCTCCCATGATGTGTACGGTGTACACGTCTACACTGTAGACCTATGAGCGGCAGGCGGGAAGAGATCCTGGACGCGGCGCTGGCGATCGCCGACGAGCGCGGGCTGGAAGCGGTGTCGATGCGGGCGCTGGCCGACCGGGTCGGGGTGACGCCGATGGCGTTGTACCGGCATGTCAGGGACAAGGCGGCGCTGCTGGACGGCATGCTCGGCCGGCTCCTGGTCGCGCTGGCGCCGGGCGCCGTCGAGGAGCGGCCCTGGGACGAGCGGCTCGCCGTCCTCGCGCACGCCGTCCGCGAGGTGACCCGGCGTCATCCGTGGGCCGCGCAGCTCCTCTTCTCCCGCCCCGCCGTCACCCCGGACGCCGTGCGCGCGGTGGACCTGATCTACGCGGCCCTCGTCGAGGCCGGGGTCCCGGAGCCTCAGGTACCGCGCCTGGAGCGGCTGATCAGCACGTTCGTCATCGGGTTCGCGGCGTCGGAGGCGTCCGGGCGCTTCTCCCCCGGCACCGTTGATCCGCGTGGACGGCGGGGACGGCTTCCGGAGGGGGATCTTCCCGCGCACAGCAGGCTCGCGTCCTGGCTGGATCTGCCGCTGGATCTGGATGCCGAGTTCGCGGCGGATCTGGCGGACATCAGGAGGCTGGTGGAAGCCGTCGCCGGGCGCTGAGGTTTCCGGGGCCGTACGGCAGGGGGTGGTAGGCGCCCCCTGCCGGTGGGGATCGTTCAGGCTGTGGCCCGCACCGCCTCGCGGATCACGTCCGCGACCTCCTTCGGCCGTGACACCGCGACCGCGTGGGAGGCGCCGGCGAGTTCGGTGACCTTCGCGCCAGCGCGTTCGGCGCCGAAGCGCTGGACGTCGGGGTTGATGGCCTGGTCGGCGGCGGCGACGATCGCCCAGGAGGGCTTCGTGTGCCAGGCGGCGGTGCTCGCCGTCTCCCCGAACACGGCGGCGGCCAGCGGGCGTTGGGACACGGCGAGGATGGACGTCGTCGCGGTGGGGACGTCGGCGGCGAAGATCTCCGGGAACGCCTCGGCCTCGATGGTGACCTCGGTCGCGGTGGTCCCGTCCCCGGTCGGGTACGACCTTTCGCGCAGGTTCCTCACCAGCGGCGACAGCGGGAAGCGGCCCTGGAGTCCGCCGAGGCTCTCGCCCTCCTCGGGGGTGTAGGCGGCGACGTAGACGAGGCCGACGACGTTCTCGGCGGCGCCCGCGACGGTGATGACCGCGCCGCCGTAGGAGTGGCCGACGAGGACGACGTGCCCTTCGGTCTGGGCGGCGACCGACGCGATGTACGCGGCGTCGGAGGCGAGGCCGCGCAGGGGGTTCGGCGGGGCGGTCACCGGGATTCCCCGGGCGGTGAGTTCGGCGACGACGCCGGACCAGCTGGCCGCGTCCGCGAAGGCGCCGTGGACGAGGACGACGGTGGGAGTGGACATACGGGTGTTCTCCTCAGGAGTGGAGGGCGGTGCGCAGGGTGTCCGTCGCCAGGGTGATGGCGGCCTCGGCGGCCTGGGTGCCGCGCAGGGCGTTCAGCATCACGAAGTCGTGGATGATGCCCTGGAACCGCACGGCGGTGACCGCGACCCCGGCCTCGCGCAGCTTCGCGGCGTACGCCTCGCCCTCGTCGCGCAGGACGTCGGCCTCGGCCGTGATGACGAGGGCGGGCGGCAGCCCGGTGAGCTGCTCGGTGGTGGCGCGCAGCGGGGACGCGGTGATCTGCGCGCGGTCGGCCTCGTCGGCGGTGTACTGGTCCCAGAACCACCGCATGCCGTCGCGGCGCAGGAAGTAGCCGGTGGCGAACTGGTGGTAGGAGGGGGTGTCGAAGGCGGCGTCGGTCACCGGGTAGAACAGCACCTGCTGGACGAGCGGGACGTCCCCGCGCTCCTTGGCGAGCAGCGTGAGCGCGGCGGTCATGTTGCCGCCGACGGAGTCCCCGGCGACGGCGATCCGCGCGGCGTCCAGGCCGTGCCCGGCGCCCTGTTCGACGACCCAGCGCGCGACGGCGTAGTTCTGCTCGACGGCGACCGGGTAGCGGGCCTCGGGCGAGAGGTCGTACTCGGGGAAGACGACGGCCGCGCCCGCGCCGACGGCGAGTTCGCGCACGAGCCGGTCGTGGGTGCGGGCGTTGCCGAAGACCCAGCCGGCGCCGTGGATGTACACGACGACCGGCAGGGTGCCCTCAGCGCCCGCGGGCTTGACGATGCGGGCGCGGACACTGCCGGTGGGGCCGCCGGGGACGGTCACCCACTCCTCGTCCACGGCGGGCTTGTCGATCTCGCCGGACTGGACGTCGTCGACGGCCTCGCGGCCCTCGGCCGGCGGCAGTTCGAAGAGGTACGGCGGGTTGGCGGTGGCCTCCGCGAAGGCGCGGGCGGCGGGCTCCAGTACCGGGTCCACGGCATCGGACATGAGGGTCTCCCTGGTGTTCGGGCGGGGTGGGCGGACGGTGGGGTGATCTGCTCCGTCAGCCTGGCAAGCGGCCCCGCCCCGGCGCATCAGTAAGTCGACTGTCCCAGCGCCGACGCGAGGAACCGGGCCCCTTGCCCGATCGCGGCCCGGGTGGGCGGGCTGTCGCGCAGGAAGTTCAGGGAGACGAAGTCGTGCACGGTCCCCAGGTAGCGCACGGCGGTCACGGGGACGCCCGCGCGGCGCAGCAGGCGCGCGTACTGCTCGCCCTCGTCGCGGACGACGTCGGCCTCGGCGGAGACGACGAGGGCGGGCGGGAGTCCGGCGAGGTCGCGCTCGGTGGCGCGCAGGGGGGCGGCGGTGGGTTCGGTGAGGTCGTGGGGGTCGTCGGCGTACTCCTGCCAGTACCAGGCGACCGCGTCGCGGGTGAGGACGTAGCCGGAGGCGAACCGCTGCGCGGACTCGGTGTCGCCGGCGGGGTCGGTCATCGGGCAGTACAGGAGCTGCGCGCGGATGCGGGGGCCGCCGCGCCGCTTGGCGGTCATGGTGAGGGCGGTCGCCAGGGTGGCGCCCGCGCAGTCCCCGGCGACCGCGAGCCGGCGGCCGTCGAGGCCCAGGGTGTCCGCCTGTCCGGCGATCCAGGTGAGGGTGGCGTACGCCTCCTCCAGGGCGACCGGGTAGCGGGCCTCGGGGGTGCGGGTGTACTCGGGGACGACGAGGGCGGCGCCGCTGAGGTCGGCGAGTTCGCCGGTGAGGCGGGCGTGGGTGCGGGCGTCGCCCAGCATCCACCGGCCGCCGTGCAGGTAGACGACGACCGGGTGGGGGCCGGGCGTGCGGCGGGGGCGGAAGAGCCAGAAGCCGACGAGCCCGGAGGGGCCGACGGGGGCGACGCGGAACTCGGCGTCGAGGTCGTCGTCCGGGTGCCCCTGCATCTCCAGCAGGGCCTGGCGGCCGTCGACGGGGCCGATGCGGTGCAGGTAGGGCGGGCCGGCCGAGGCGTCGACGAGCCGTCGGACGAGGGGGTCGAGGACTACACGGTCCGGGTTCACGCGCCTCCTTGCGGCGTGACGGGGCGGGTCTGTGCCGCGTCCCCGGCGGGGCGCCCTCCGCGCCGCCGGAGCGCTCGCGCCACCAGGCGGCGTGCGTGCCGGTCCGGCCGGGGCGCGACACAGGCTCTCACAGCTCCTCGACGAGGTCCCGGAGCTGGTTGCGGCTGCTCACCCCCAGTTTCGGATACACCTGGTACAGGTGGGAACTGACGGTGCGTGGCGAGACCATGAGCCGTTCCGCGATCTCCCGGTTGCGCAGCCCCTTCGCCGCGAGCCGGACGATCTCGCGCTGCTGGGCGGTGAGTGAGGCCAGCGGGTCGCTGCGGACCGGTGCCGTACCGACCCCGCTGGCCCGCAGCTCCACCCGCGCCTCCTCCGCGAGTCCGGCCGCGCCGAGCCGGGTGAACGTCTCCAGGGCCACCGCCAGCAGGGGGCGCGCGTCGAGGGGGCGGCGGCGTCGGCGCAGCCACTGCGCGTAGTGCAGCCTCGCCTGGGCGCGGGCCAGCGGCCACTGGTCGGCGGCCGGGTTGACGGTGGCGAGCCGGAAGTGGTGCTCGGCGTCCCGCGCGGGGCCGGTGAGGGCGGCGGCGTGGTGCAGGAGCAGCGTCGTGCGGGTCGTGGGGCGGGGGCCGAGGGCGATGCGGGCGGCGTCGACGACGGGCGCCGTCTCCTCCTGGCGGCCGGTGCGGTGGGCGGCTGCGGCGAGGTCGGCGATCGAACGCGGCGACAGGAAGTAGTGCAGCGGTGTGCCGTCCTCACCGAAGAGGGCGCGCAAGTGCCGGTACGCGGCCTCGTGGTCGCCTGCGGCCGTCGCGGCGGTGCCCTCCGCGCGCAGGAGGCGGGCGTGGGTGGCGCGGTTCTCGTCCAGGTCGACGGCCGTCCATGCCAGTCCGGTGCCGCCGGGGCCGCCGCGCAGAGCTTGGAGCGTCGCGCGCAGCGCCTCGACGTCGGTCCGCACGAACGTCAGGGCGTGGACGGCCGCGAGGGCGGTGACGCGTTCGAGGTGCTCGTCCGCCTCCGCCCAGCGGCCGGTGTCGATGAGGGCGCCCGCCATCGCGGTGAGCGTGGGGACGGCGGGACCCATCGCGCCGTACGCGCTGAGCCCTTCGTACACCTGGCGGAACGTCTCCACGCACAGGTCGGACTCGTCGGCGTACCAGGCGGCGCCGGCGATGCCGAGGGTCCAGGTCAGGTCGGCGACCCGGTCGGCCGGTTCGGGGCCCGGGGTGCCCCGGCGGATGTCGCGCAGGAGGCCGGGGGCGTGGGTGGGGTCGGCCGCGGCGAGGGTGGTGGCGCGGACGGCGGCCCAGCTGCCGTTGCTGGACAGTTCGGCGTACGGGGTGTCGCCGTGCCGGTCGCCGGCGCCCGCGAGGAGGGCGGTGATGGGGGCGCGGGGTTCGGGCAGGCCCGACTGGTAGGCGACCGCGCCCAGGACGCTGGCCAGCGCGAACACCGTCATGCCCGAGGTGGGCGGGGTGGGGGCCAGGGCCCCGGTGAGGACCTGGGTCGCCTGGCGCTGGTGGCCGTGCAGGGAGAGGGCCATCGCGACGCCGCAGGCCGCCATGGAGAGGACGTCGCGGTCGGTGGTGAGGGCGGTGACCTGGTCGTACAGCTCCCGTACCCAGGACGGGTCGGCGGCGTTGGTGGCGGCGTGCAGGGCCTTGGCGTAGCGGCGGGCCCGGTCGGCGGGGGCGGGGCTGCACTCGGCGGCGCGTTGCAGGGCGCGGGCCGCCGCGTGGAAGCCGCCGCAGCGTTCGGCGAGGCGGGCGGTGTCCTCCAGGGCTGCGGCCACGGTCTCGTCGCGGCCGGGGCAGGCCGCCGCCAGGTGCCAGGCCCGGCGGGAGGGGTCGTCGGTGAGGGCCGCCGCGAGGTCGCGGTGCGCCTGCCGGCGCTGGTGGGCGGGGGCGGCGTGGTAGCAGCCGGCGCGGGCCAGGGGGTGGCGGAAGAGGACGCGGCCGTCGGCGACCGTCACGAGGGCGGCTTCCTCCGCCGGGGCCCACGCCGTGAGGTCGTCTCCGGCGCCCGCCGCCTCCATGACCGTGACCAGGTCCTCGTACTGGGAGGCCGCCGCGTACAGGAGCAGGCGGCGGGTGGTGTCGGGGAGGGCGGGCAGCCGTGCGGCGTACAGGCGTTGGATGCGGTCCGTCCGGGGGAGGGTGCCGGTGGGGAGTAAGCCCTGCCGGGCCGCGCGGGAGAGCTCGATGAGGGCCAGGGGGTTGCCCTGGGCCTGGCCGAGGAGTTCGCTGCGGGCCCGGCCGGTGGGGGCGTGCGGCTGGGCGTCGAGGAGATCGGCCGCGGCCTCGTCGGACAGGGGGCCCAGGAGGATCGTGGGGAGGTCGGCGGGGACGCCGTCGGGGGGTGTCTGGCCTCTGGCGGCGAGGAGGGCGGGGAGGGTGGTGCGGCGCAGGACGAAGGCGAGGACGTCGAGGGAGTCGCGGTCGAAGTGCTGGATGTCGTCGGCGGTGAGGAGGAGGCGGCGGCTGGGGGTCTTGGTACCGGCTTCGGCTTCCGGCCGGGCTTCGGCTCCTGCCTCGGCCTCGGCCTCGGTCCCGGCCTCCGTGAGGAGGGTCAGGACGGCCAGGCGCAGGAGCATCGGGTCGGCCGGGGTGTCGGCGGGGGCTGTGCCGAGGGCGGTGTCCAGGGCGGTGCGCTGGTGGGTGGGGAGGGTGGCCGTGCGGGTGAGGAGGGGCAGCAGGAGCTGGTGCAGCGAGGCGAAGGAGTGGTGGGCCTCCGCTTCGCTGCCCCGCGCGGTCAGGACCAGGTGGCCGTGGTCGCGGGCCCGGTCCGTGACGGTCGTCAGGAGCCGGGTCTTGCCGGTGCCGGGGTCGCCCAGCAGGAGCAGGGTCCTGCCGTGCGCCACGGCGTCCTGGAGGGCGGCCAGCTCGGGGGCACGGCCCGTCGGCTGTCCTTCGGTGTTGTCGGCCACCTCCCCATCATCGCCTGTTCTTCGACGTCGGTTGAACTTCTTGGCGATCACCGCGTTGTGGGGACGGGCGGGGTGTTCATGTCGAACGGATCCGGAGAGAGCCGGCCGTGGCCGGTCGGCCGACCACCTGGACCGGAGCTTGACGATCGGTCAGAATCTGTTGATGTACGGCCTGTACCCGGATCTGTCGCCTACCGAGCGGCGGCGCCGGGCGGACGGTCTGCCGGGGGGAGAGGGGGCTCGCGGACCGGGCGGGGGCAGAGGTCGGTCAGCTGCCCGGCGGCCGGCAGCGGCGGGGGAACACCACTCGCGCGCTGCCGCACGAGCCGTCGGCGCTGTTCGTCGACGAACCGTCCACGGGACTCGACCCGCCGTCGAGGCTGTCCGGGTACGACCAGCTGACGGCGCTGCACGCACGGGGTGTGACGGTATTGATCACCACGCACGACAGGGAGGCGGCGGCACGCCTTCATGGCCACGGGGGGCTGCTCGCCGACGTCGGTGACGCGGGCCCGGAACGGGTTCCGTACGACGGGGTGCCGACCGGGATCACCGCGCCGGCCGTCGACGTCGTCGTCCTCGCCCTGTCCGTCCCGGGGTTCGGGGCGGCGGCCGTACGCGATTCCCGCCCGGCGCGCTCGAGTGACCCTCAGGTTTCCCACCGGACAAAGGAGTTGGCCATGAGCGACGTTGCTCGACCGACGGGCGGCACGCCCGGGACCGGACGGGTCGTGGTGACCGGCGGCGCCGGGTTCCTCGGCTCCCACCTGTGCCGTGTCCTGCTCGGCGCGGGCCGGGAGGTGGTGTGCGTCGACAACCTGTGCACCGGCCGCCCGGCGAACGTCGCCGACCTGGCCGGACACCCCCGGTTCCGGTTCGTCGAGGCGGACGTCACCGAGCCGCTGACGATCGACGGGCCGGTGTCGGCCGTGGCACATCTGGCGTGCGCGGCGTCCCCCGTCGACTACTTCGACCTGCCCGTGGCCACGCTGCGCGCGGGCGGCCACGGCACGTACAACATGCTGGAGCTGGCCCGGGCGAAGGGCGCGCGTTTCCTGCTGGCGTCCACGTCCGAGGTGTACGGCGATCCCCTGGTCCATCCGCAGACCGAGGAGTACTGGGGGAACGTGAACCCGGTCGGGCCGCGTGCCGTGTACGACGAGTCGAAGCGGTTCTCCGAGGCGATGGCGGTCGCGTTCCGCAAGGAGTTCGGGGTCAGCACGGGCATCGCCCGCATCTTCAACTCCTACGGCCCGTTCATGCGCGCCGACGACGGCCGGGTCGTACCGGCCTTCATCACCCAGGCGTTGCGCGGGGAGCCGCTGTCGGTGATGAGCGACGGGCGCCAGACGCGGTCGCTGTGCTACGTGGACGACACGGTCGACGGGCTGGTGGCGCTGCTGGACAGCGCGGAGGCGGGCCCGGTGAACCTGGGCAACCCGAACGAGATCACCGTTCTCGAACTCGCCGGGCTGATCGTGGAGATCACCGGCAGCCGCTCCCCGCTGACGTACATCGCGCCGCATCCGGACGACCCCCGGCGCCGCAGACCGGACATCGCGCGGGCGCGCACGCTGCTCGGCTGGGAGCCGCGCGTCGCCCTGTCCGACGGGCTGAAGCGGACCGTCGAGTGGTTCACCCAGGCCGAGGCGGTCACCAGAGGCACGCCCCGGTGACCGCCGCCTGCGCCAGGGCCGGGTCGTGGCCCGGCCCGCTCCCATGCAGGTCAGGCCGAGGCTGGTCAGGCGGTCCCGGTCGAGGGCGTTGCGGCCGTCGGCGAGGAGGCGGGAGGCGATGACGGAGGAGGGGGCCTCGCGCATGTCGTCGGTGTCGGGCTTGAAGGTGAGGCCGAGCAGGGCGGTACGGCGTCCTTCGAGGCCGCCGAGTTCCTGTCTGATCCGCTGGACGGCGCGGCGGGGCTGGAGGCCGTTGACCTCGATGACGGCCGACAACGGCTGGAAGGGGTAGCCGCTGTTGGAGGCCATGGCGCGCTGGGCGCGGGAGTCCTTGGGGAAGCAGGAACCGCCGTAGTCGACGCAGATGTAGGCGACGTCGGCCCCGTCCAAGGCGTCGGCGGCGTCTCGGGGACGATGTCCCGTACGACGACCCGGTGCCCCAGCGCGGCCAGGCAGGCACCTCTTCCCGGCGTATGGGGTGTCCCCGTCCGTGAGTTGGGGGGCGGGCGTGTGTCCGTCAGGTGCGCAGGGCTCCGGTCATCTCGGTGACGAGGGTCTGGGCGTGGGGGGTGACGAAGAAGTGGCCGCCGTCGAAGATCCGCAGCCGGAACTCGGCCTCGGTCAGGCCGGACCAGGCGCGCAGTTCGTGTTCGTCGGCGCGTGGGTCGTGGGTGGCGCCGAAGACGGTGAGCGGGGTGGTGAGGGCGGCCTCGGGGACATGCCGGTAGGTCTCGTTGACCTCGAAGTCGGCGCGCAGGGTGGGCAGGAAGACGTCCAGCAGGTCGGGGTCGCCCAGGACGGATTCGGGGGTGCCGCCGATCTCCCGCAGGTGCGGGACGAGTTCGGGGGCCGGCAGGGCGTGCAGGTGGGGGCGGGTGTCGGGCAGGTGGGGGGCGGGGCGGCCGGAGACGAAGAGGTGGACGGGGCCGGGGGCGCCCTCGGCGCGCAGGCGGCGGGCGAGTTCGTGGACGACGAGGGCGCCGAGGCTGTGGCCGTACAGGGCGTAGGTGCCCGCGAAGTGGCCGTCCAGGCTCTCCATCAGGTCGTCGAGGAGGGGGTCCAGGTGGGTGTGGGGTCGGTGGCGGTAGCGCTCGGCGCGGCCCGGCGGCTGGAGGGGGCAGATGTCCACGCCGGGCAGGGCGAGGTCGCGCCAGGGGGCGAACGCGGCTGCTCCGGCGCCCGCGTTGGGGTAGCAGAACAGGCGGGGGCGGTCCGGGGCGGCCTCGCCGAAGGGGAGCCAGGCGCGGGTCGCGGCTGCCGTGGTCACAGCACCTCCACCGTGGGGTCGTCGGGCGGGAGCGGGCCCGTCCGTGGTCGGCTTCGAGGACGACATGATCGCCGTCGCGCTCGGCCCCGGTGAAGCCCGTGACGGCGGAGGTGACGTAGCTCATCCGGTTGCGGCCGGTTCTGCCGGACGCGGCGCGCGGGCTGCGTACGGCGTCGGCGCTGCCGACTGTCCGACGGTCTCGGCGTGTCCGCGTTGCCCCGTGCTGTGGGCGGGTCAGTGGCGTCCGGGGCCGGGCAGCGGGTCGGCGGTCTCGCGCAGCCGTGCGCGCAGGCGGCGGGCGTCGGGGTGGCCGAGGCGGTCGAGGAGTTCCAGGGCCTCGCGCCACAGGAGGACGGCGGCTGCGGGGTCGCCGGCGTCGCGGTGGGTGGCGGCGAGGTGGTCGAGGGACTCGGCGATCTCGGCGAGGTCGCCGCGTTCGCGGCGCAGGCGCAGGGCGTGCCGGAAGCCGGTGATCGCCTCCTGGTGGTCGCCGAGGTGGTGGTGGGCGTGGGCGAGGGTGTCCCAGGTGGCGCCCTCGCCGTCGCGGTCGCCGAGGTCCTGGAGGATGCGCAGGGACTCCCGGCCGTGTTCGACGGCGGCCCGGTGGTCGCCGAGGTGGGACAGCCACCAGGCGACCTGGTTGAGGGCGCGGCCCTCTCCCACGCGGTGTCCGGCCGCGCGGAACAGGGCGAGGGCCTGCCGGGCGTCGTCGAGCGCCTCGGGGTACCTGCCGCGGCGTCCCTCGATGCCGCCGAGGTTGCGCAGCGCCTGTGCCTGGCCGGCGAGGTCGCCGGCGTCGCGGCACAGGCTCAGTGAGCGGTGCAGCCGGGCCATGGCCTCCTCGTGGCGGCCCTGCCGGGAGCGGACGCGGCCGAGGTTGCGGCAGGTGCGGGCCTCGCCGACCGTGTCCGCGCTCGCGCGGGCCACCCTCAGCGCCGTCTCGTGGGTGTCGGCCCATTCGGCCCAGTGGCCGGCGAGGTCGAAGTAGCTGACCAGGGTCCAGGCGATCTGCCAGGCGTGGGTCTCGAAGCCGGTGCGGGCGGCGGTGTGCACGGCGGCGGTGAGGTTCGGCAGTTCGGCCGTGCACCAGTCGAGCGCCTGCCGGTGGCCGGCGGGGGTCTCGGGGGTGACGGCCGGGTCGGGGGCGGCGAGGGTGACGGGGTCGCGGTACCAGCTGAGCGCCTCGGAGGCGGCTGCCGCGCTGTGCAGGTGGTGGTCGAGCAGTCTGCGCAGTGCGGCGCGCCGGTCCGGGTCCGGGTCGTGGCGGCGGGTCAGTTCGGCGGCGTACGCGCGCAGCAGGTCGTGGGCGCTGTGGCGGCCGGGTGCGGGCTGGTCGAGGAGGTGGGCGCGGGTCAGTTCGGCGAGCAGGGCGCGGGCGGTGTCCCGGTCGGTGCCGGTGAGGCTCGCGGCGGCGGGGACGGTGAGGTCGGGGCCCGGGTGCAGGCCGAACAGCCGGAAGAGGCGGGCCGCCTGCGGGGTGAGCCCGCGGTACGACCACGAGAACACGGCCCGTACGTCCGTCAGGGGGTCGTCGCCGGCGAACGGGTCGAGGCGGGCGCCGGCGTCCCGCAGTTCGCGGGCGTACGTGGCGAGCGGGAACTGCGGTGTCATCGCGGCGCGGGCGGCCACGACGGAGAGGGCCAGCGGCAGGCGGGCGCACCGGGTGACGATCTCCCCGACGGCGTCCGGCGCGTCCAGCACGCGGGCGGGGCCGAGTCTGCGGGCGAGGAGGTGGCGGGCCTCGTCCTCGGCGAGCAGGTCGAGGACGACGGGCTGGGCGCCCTCCGTCGCGACGAGGCCGGTGAGGTGGTTGCGGCTGGTGACCAGGGCGAGGCAGCCGGGGGTGCCGGGCAGGAGGGGGCGGACCTGTTCGGCGTCGCGGGCGTTGTCCAGCAGGAGGAGGACGCGTTTGCCGGTCAGGAGGCTCCGGTAGAGGCCGACCTGGGCTTCGGGGTCGCGGTCGATGCGTTCGGCGGGGACGTCGAGGGCGGTGAGGAAGCCGCGTACGGCTTCCTCCGGGGTGACGGCGGCTGCGGTGGGGTGGAAGCCGCGCAGGTTCACGTAGAGGCTGCCGTCGGGGAAGCGGTCGGCGACCCGGTGGGCCCAGTGGACGGCGAGGGCGGTCTTGCCGACGCCGGCGGTGCCGATGATGGCCGAAATCGCCCGTTCGCCGTCCAGGGCCGCGTCCAGGCGGGCGAGGTGTTCGGTTCGGCCGGTGAACAGGAGGTGGGCGGGCGGGAGTTGGTTCGGTACGGGGGTGGGGTCGGCGCCGGTCGCGGCTTCCTGGAACGCGGCGCGCGGGGGGCCGGTCAGGTCCAGGGCGTCGGCGAGCTGCCGTACCGTCGTGAGGCGTGGCCTCGCGATGCGGCCCGTCTCCACGTGGCTGATCGTGCGGACGCTGACGCCGGACCGGTCGGCCAGTTCCTCCTGGGAGAGCCCCAGCCGGCGCCGGTGGCCGCGCAGCAACTCGCCGAGCATCGGCACCCCCAGCTCCCCGCGCCCGGGTCAACTGTGACACCGGGGTGCGCCCCGACCGTGAGGGGCTATCGCGTCAGTTGCGGGGAAGTTGCGTGCGGCTTGCCTGGGCGGGGTGGCGGGGGGCTGGGAGCGTTCGGGGTGTTCGGAACGCTCCCGACCAAGGAGGAGACAGTGATCAGGAACTCCGCATCCCGGCTCACAAGCGGTGGGCTCGCGTTCGCGGCACTGGCCGCGCTGGCCATACCGACGGCGGTGCTGGGAACGGCGACGCCCGCGTCCGCCGCATGCGGCACGAGCGGCCCCGACATCGACAACCGGGCCTATGTGAACCAGACGGCGGGTGTGGCCGCCAACATGCGCACCGGTCCCAGCACGGCCTGCGGCATCGTCGGCTGGGCCGACAACCGGGACCTTCTCGACTACCACTGCTACGTATGGACCGGCTCGACTTCCTGGACGTACCTCAGGAACGTCACCGACGGAACGTACGGGTGGGTGCACGACCCGCTGCTGCCCGGGTCCGGCTCCATCGTGCTCTGCTGACATACGTCCCGTGACGCCGCCCGCCGGGCGCGGGGGTCCCGGTGGGCGGTGTCGGAAGCGGTTCCCATGAGTTGTCGCCGATGAATTCAGTCGAAGAATTCAGCCGGGTAATCCGAGCGAACTGGGTCTTCCCGGGGAATCAATGATCCGGGTATCCGACCAGCCTCCGGAACGGTCAGCCGTCCGGCTTTGACGTCGATGGTGGCAAATCGCCTGAATAGGGTTAAATGCCCGCTGGTGAAACGTGTCGACCATTCCACTCAGTGAAAAAGCGCGCAAGAGATTCGTCGTCCGACTTTTTGGGCGCGCGTCGGCCGTGCGACCATACCGGCCGAACCGTTGCCGGACACAGCCGAGAGCCTTGGCGCACACGCGCCGACGGCGGCGTTGCCTTTCGGCCGACCGGCGCCTGTTCCGGCCAGATCTTGCCAGCGATCCGACTTCCCGGCAGCCCTCACCGCACCCCCACGCACCCCCCCACCACCGCGAAAGAGGTACCGCCTTGCCCGCCACTCCCGAAGGCAGGTACACCACCGATCACCCCGGCGGCGACGGGGCGTCGCCCCTCGGCCCCGGCTCCCCGCCGAGCGTCGTCCATGTCGACTCCCGGCTGCGCGTGGTCGCCGCGAACAAGCCGTTCACCGACCTGTTCCTGGCCGACTCCCCCGAGCCGGCGGGGCAGTCGTTCCCCCTGTTCTTCCACGAGGCGGCCCAGCCGCACCTGCGCGAGCACTTCGCCCAGTTGCTCGCCGGCACCCAGCCGCAGTTCAGCGCCCCGCTGCCGATGGTCACCGCGCGGGGCGAGGCCGTCGACTGCCTGGTCTCCTGCGTCGCGATCTCCGCGAGCGTCCATCTGTCCTGCACCGAGTGCGTCGCGCTCGCCTCGATCCGCCTCGACACCCCGGCCGGTCCGCCGATGCCGCTGCTGCCCGCGCCCCCGGCGCTCGCCGAGGTGCCCTCGCACGTCCTCGAAGGGCTCGCTGCCGGGCTCTCCACGCAGCAGCTCGCCTCCCGCCTGGGCCTGAGCAGCCACGGCGTCGAGTACCACGTCAGCTCCATGCTCCGGAAGCTCAAGGCGCCCAACCGGTCGGCGCTCGTCGCCCGTGCCTACGCCCTGGGCATCCTCGTCCCCAACTGCTGGCCGCCCCAGGTCCGCCCCCAGTACACGACCCGCTCGGCGGCCGTCGCCGGCCCCCGCCCGACCCGGGTCTCCTGACCGGCACGCCACCGCCGCCGCGAGCCTCCCCCTGAACGGCTCGCGGCGTGCCGTCCCGGCCTCCCCGAGAGCTCCGCGAAAACACCTCGCGAATTGTCCGCTGACATATCAGTCGGGGTGCCGGGAGGAAAGCTCTCGCCGCACCGCGCGGAGCACGGCCGCCCGTCTTCCTCCTGTCCATCTCTTTGTCAAAAACTGACGTTCTGATGGGGCTGAAGCGGACTTTCCGATCAACGATCGTCGGGTGAGCACGAAAAGAGCACTCGCCGCCGGCGCCGTCGTGGCCGCCGTCCTGTCCTGCCTCACGGCAGCCGGCGAGACACCCCCCACACCCCCCTCAGCCACCCCCACGCAGCGCGTCGTCGTCGTGCTGCGCGACCAGCACCCGAGCCTCCTCCCGCGCGCCAGGGCGACCCAGCGCGCGCACGCACTGGACCACGACCAGCTCCCCCTGGTCCACGCCCTCCGGGGCAGCGGCGCGACGCACCTCCAGCGTCTGACCACGGTCAACGCCGTCGCCGCGACCGTCTCCGCGGCCGAACGCTCCCGGCTCGCGGCCGACCCCGCGGTCGCCGCCGTCGTCCCGGACCGCTGGATACCCGCGCCCCGCCGCACCGCGAACGCCGCCTCCGCCTCCCCCACGGCCACCCCGGCGTCCGGGCTGTGCCCGGCGGATCCCGCCAATCCCCTCGTCGAGCCCGAGGCGCTGCACCTCACCAAGGCCGATACGGCGCAGCGCCGGGCGACCGGCAAGGGCGTGAAGGTCGCGTTCTTCAGCGAGGGCATCGATGTCACCAACCCCGAGTTCGTCCGGCCCGACGGCAGCCATGTCATCTCCGCCGTCCGGGACTTCACCGGCGACGGCACCGCCGACCACAGCGACGGCGGCGAGGCGTTCGGCGACGCCGGGGCCATCGCCGCGCAGGGCGCCCGCACCTACGACCTGGCGAAGGAACTCCCGCACTCCGGGCTCCCGAAGGGGTGCACGTTCCGCATCCGCGGGTTCGCCCCGGACGCCGACCTGGTCGCCCTGAAGGTGTGGGGCGAGCACTCGGGCGGCTGGCTCTCGCAGATGGCCCGCGCCATCGACGACGCCGTGTGGAACGAGAAGGCCGACGTCATCAACGTCTCCACCGACTACGGCGCGCTGCCCGACACCCCGGACGACCCGCTGCGCCTCGCGATCCGCGCGGCCGTCGCCGCCGGGGTGACCGTCGTGCACGGCAGCGGCGACTCCGGGACCTCCGGCACGATCGGCGCCCCCGCCAGCGACCCCGGCACGATCACCGTGGGCGGCACCAACGCCTTCCGGCTGGTCGCCCAGGCGTACGGCTATCCGAAGTACACGAGCGACGACATCGCCGCGCTGTCCTCCGGCGGCACCACCCAGGGCGGCAAGCTCGTCGACCTGGTCGCCCCCGCGCAGGCCGGCATGGCGCCGTGCACGGTCGACCCGCACTACACGGGCTGCACCAGCGACACCCTCGTCTGGGGCGGCACCAGCCAGGCGGCCCCGTTCGTCGCGGGCGCGGCGGCGCTGGTGATCGAGGCGTACGAGCACGCCCACGGCGGCGCGCGACCGGCGCCCGCGCTGGTCAAGGGCATCCTCACGGGCACCGCGACCGACCTGGACTCCCCCGCCGACGAACAGGGCGCCGGGCTCCTCGACACCGAGGCCGCCGTACGGGCCGCGCAGGGCGACGGCGGGCTCCTGCCCTCCGTGAGCCAGGTGAATGTCACCGGCGCGCCCGGCAGCGCCCACGACTCCACGCTCTCCCTCACCAACACCGGCAGCCTGCCCCGCCAGGTCACGATGACCTCGCGCGCGGTCGGCGCCGAGACGTTCCGCACCGACCGCACCACCACGGTCGGCGACCCCCAGGACACCGGCGCTCCCGAGGGCGCCCTGGCCGCGCCGGCGGTCACCTTCGACGTCCCGGCCGGGACCCCGCTGCTCGACGCCGAGATGGTCTGGCCCGGCACCGGCTCCTCCGGCACGCTCGCCCTGTTCCTGGTGGACCCCGAGGGCCGGCTCACGCAGATGTCGTACGACTACGACGGGTACGGCAGCTACACGGACTACCAGCACGTCGGCGTCCACCACCCCGTCGCCGGGACCTGGACGGCGAAGGTCGTCTGGAACAACGGGCGCGCCCATCTCGCCGACCCGCCGATCAAGCCCGGCTCCTACCGGGGGCCCGTGAAGCTCCGGTTCACCGGGCACGGGTTCGCCTCCGCCGGGGTTCCCGCGGTCACCCGGACCATCGCGCCGGGCGCCACCGCCGACTTCGGCGTCCACGTGCCGCTGCCGGCCCAGGCCGGGGACGCTCCCGCGTCCCTCCAGTTCGACGCGGCCGACGGCACCCACCTGTCCGTGCCCCTCGCCCGGCGCACCCTCCTGGGCGACACGTTCACGGCGACGGTCACCGGAGGCGTGGGGCGGGTCTTCGGGCAGGTCCTCGGCTACGACCTGGACGTCCCGGCCGGGCACCGGAACCTGAGCGTCGACCTCGCCGCGCAGGACCCGGACACCACGCTCGCCTACTACCTCGTCGACCCCGAGGGCCAGATCGCCGCCTCCGACACCAATCTGACCGGCGCGGACGGCACCACGCCCACGACCGCCGCGAGCCTCACCGCCGACGCGCCCGCCGCCGGACGCTGGCGGCTGCTCGTCGTCCTGCCGAACCCGGTCAGCGGCAAGGACTTCACCGACCGGGTCACCGGGCACGTCCGCTACGACACCGTCGGCGTCACGGCCACCGGTCTGCCGGGCGACCCGGCGCAGAAGCTTGCGCGCGGCGCGGCGCGGGAGGTGACGGTACGGGTGAAGAACACCGGGCCCGCCGGACGGTACCTGTTCCTCGACCCCCGGCTCGCCACGGACACCGACCTCGCGCTGACTCCGACGAGCGGCTCCGCCACCGCGCAGCTGCCGTTCCCCGACCCGGCGAACTGGCGCGTGCCCCGGCACACCAGCCGGCTCACCGCCGTCGGCACCGCCGACTCCCCCGTCGACCTGGAGACGGCCCACACCACGGTCTCCCCCGACCTCGTGGGCTTCGCGCGCTCCGGCAACACCGTGACCGCGTCGCTGTCCGCCGCCGGAGTCACGCCCGGTGACTGGTACACCGAGCTGACCCCGGCCGGCCCCTTCGGCGCCGCCCCGGCGCCCCAGGGCACCGGTCACGTCACGCTGACGGCCCGCACCAAGTCCTTCGACCCGGCGATCGAGTCGCCCACCGGCGACCTGTGGCTGCCCGGCTCCACGGTCACCCCCGTGTTCGTCGCGGCCGGTGACACCGTGACCGTCAAGGCCACGCTCAAGCCGTCCGCGCCGGCCGGAACGGTGGTCCACGGCACCCTGTACGTCGAGACGTACACCCCGGCCTTCGCCGAACGCACCGGCTCGGTCCTGACCGGCATCCCCTACGCCTACACCGTCGGCTGACATTCCCTCACCCCCCGGCCCGCCTCCGCCGAGGAGGCGGGCCCTTCGCTTCTTCCCCGGCCCGTCCCGCCCCGGACCGCCACGGCGAGGCTCCGGCCGCCCTGCACGTACGTGGCCAGCAGACACCCGGGCAGCGGGACCGGTCTCCGGAGAGCCCGCGTGCCCCGCGCCGAGCGGGAACAGCACCAGCCCCACCGGCAGGTACGGGTTCTCGTCACCGACCCCGACCGGGCGCTCGTCCATCCCCACGGGCTCCCCGTCCGGTGCTTCGATGGGGGTGTTCCGGGCGAGCGCCCGGTCGAAGGGGTGTGTGTGGACATCAGGCAGTTGGAGTACTTCCTCGCGATCGTCGACCACGGAGGCTTCCACCGCGCCGCGACGGCGTCGTACGTGTCGCAGCCGTCGCTGTCGCAGGCTGTGCGGGCGCTGGAGCGGGATCTCGGTGCGGACCTCTTCCAGCGGATCGGGCGCCGGGCCGTCCTCACGGAGGCGGGGCGGGCGCTCATCGGACCGGCCCGCGAGGCCGTACGGAGTCTGCGGACGGCGCGGTCGAGCGTCGAAGCCGTGCGCGAACTGCGTACGGGGCGGCTGGATGTGGCGTGTTCGCCGTCGCAGGCGGTGGAGCCGCTGACCACGCTGATCGCCGGGTTCGGCCGGCGTCACCCGGGGGTGTGCGTCGCGGTCAGGGCCGCCCTGACGCCCCGCGAGGTGATCGACATGGTGCGGACGGGCGCCGTCGAGCTGGGGCTGCTGGCGTCCGTCGGGCCGCCGGCCGGGAGCGAGGTCGCCGTGCACGCGCTGGGCCCGCAGCGGCTCCTGCTGATGGTCCCGCCGGACAGTCCGCTGGCCGGTCGTACGGCTGTGCGCTGCGAGGAGCTGGCCGGGCAGCGGCTGATCGTGGGGCAGCCCGGCACGGGGCTGCGCGCGTACGTCGACGGCCTGCGCGCGCGGGGCGTCGACTTCACCGTGGCCGTCGAGACCGAGCACCGGGTGGCGCTGCTGCCGTTGGTGCTCGCCGGGGTCGGGGCGGCCGTCGTCACCGAGTCGTGGCGGGCCATCGCCCGGCAGACGGGGGTGCACGTCATGGACATCGAGCCGCCGACGGTGCTGGACATCGCGCTGGTGAGCCGGCACGACGCGCTGTCACCTGCGGCTGCGGCGTTCCTGGAGGTCGCCGCCGGCACGGCCGTCGCCGACGCGGGCGCGGGCGGCGCGGATGTCTAGCGCCCGGCACCGGGCCACCCCGCTCACCCGCCTGATAAGCACCCCCTATCAGCCAGATCCGAACTCCGTCTTGGACGCCCCACCAGCCCCTTTGCTGGAATCGACGGCATGACCAACCACCACATCGCCCTCATCCCCGGCGACGGCATCGGCGCCGAAGTCCTGCCCCCGGCCCAGCAGGTGCTCGACCTCCTCGGGCGCCGGCACGGCTTCGGACTGACCTACACGTCGTACGACTGGTCCTGCGAGCGCTACCTGCGCGCGGGCGCGATGATGCCGGACGACGGGCTCGACCGACTCCGGGACAAGGACGCGATCCTGCTGGGGGCCGTGGGGTACCCGGGGGTGCCCGACCACGTCTCGCTGTGGGGGCTGCTGATCCCGATCCGGCGGGGGTTTCGGCAGTACGTCAACCTCCGGCCGATCCGGGTCTTCGAGGGCGTCAAGAGCCCGGTGCGCGGGGCCCGTGCGGGGGAGGTCGACTTCGTGGTGGTCCGGGAGAACAGCGAGGGCGAGTACAGCGAGGTCGGCGGCCGGATGAACGCCGGGTTCCCGGAGGAACTCGCCGTACAGGAAGCCGTGTTCACGCGCGCGGGTGTCACCCGGGTCCTCGACCACGCCTTCGGGCTCGCCGCGCGGCGGGGTGGCCGGCTCACGTCCGCGACGAAGTCGAACGGCATCGTGCACACCATGCCGTTCTGGGACCAGCTCGTCGCCGAGCGGGCCGAGCGCTTCCCCGAAGTGTCCTGGAACCAGGAGCACATCGACGCGCTGGCCGCCAAGTTCGTGCTCCAGCCGCAGCGTTACGACGTCGTCGTCGCCTCCAACCTCTTCGGTGACATCCTCAGCGACCTGGCCGCCGCCGTCGCCGGTTCCATCGGCATCGCGCCGTCCGCGAACCTCAACCCCGAGCGGGAGTACCCCTCGATGTTCGAGCCGGTCCACGGCTCGGCCCCCGACATCGCGGGCCAGGGTGTCGCCAACCCGCTGGGCGCGATCTGGTCGGCGGCGCTGATGCTGGACCACCTCGGCCATCCCGAGGCGGCGCAGGAGGTCACCGCGGCGATGGCGAGGATGCTGGCGGAGACGGACGTACGGACGCGGGACCTGGGCGGCACCGCGACCACCGCCGAGTTCACCGACCGGTTCCTCGCGTTCCTGTAGGCGCATCGCGCCCGGGCGCCTACGGTGTCACCGCGTGCTCCGTGAACCGGCCGCAGGTACGGAACCCCAGGCGCCGATAGACCGTTTCCCCTTCAGGGGATGCCTGGAGGACGGCGATGCGGTGGCCGTGGGCGCGGGCCGTGCGGAGGGCGGCGAGGGTGATGGCGCCGCCGTATCCGCGTCGGCGGTGGGCGGCGAGGGTGGCGATGTTGTAGATGCCGGCGACCCCGGCGTGGAGGAAGACCTCGGCGGTGCAGACGGGGGTGCCGTCGGTGTAGCCGACGAGGTAGTGGGCCGGGGAGTCGGGGGCGAGGGCGTCGGCCTGGGCGTAGAAGCGGCGGACCGTGTCCGAGGGCGGGGTCCAGTTGGCGGCGAGGATCCGGGCGTAGTGGGCGAGTTGGGCGGGGGTGGTGACGCGGCGGATGTCCAGGGCGGCGGCGGACGGGGTGGCGCTTCGCGCCCCGGCGTCGTCCAGGCCGGCCGAGTCGGCTGAGTCGTCCCGGTCGGCCGAGTCGACCGCCCCCGTCCGCCGATCGTCCGCCTCCGGCGCGCCCGCGCCCGGCCCGACCTCATCCAACTCCACCCACATCGCCGCCTCCTGCTCCGACGCCCCCCACCCCGCCGCCGTCAGCCGTGCGCTCAGGTCGTGCGGCGTGCACGTCGGGCCCACCCACCAGGAGAACGGCCGCGCCGGCAGTGACGCGGTCGTCTCGGCGATCCGCCGTGCCGCGTTCGTCTCGGTGAACCGGGCCGAGGTGACGATGTTGAAGGTGTCGTCGTCGAGGCCGCTGTCGGCGACGACGAGATCCCCGGTGTCGATGACCCGGGCACCCGGCATCGTCCGGTGCAGATGGCAGGCGCGTTCCGCGAGGTTGCGGGCCATGCGGTCGAGGAGGTCGGCGTCGGACAGGGCGGAGGGGTCCATGACGAAGGATCACAGCACGCCCCGACGGTAAAGCGCACGTCAATTGACGTGCCGTGCCACTTCCGCACCACCCGTCCATCAGGAAACCTGCGCTTCACAGACCTCGGACCCATTGGACACCCGATCTTGTCGCGCCGTTCTGGCATGACCTCGACACTGTGGTAGTTCGTCACCCCCAGGAGGCCCTTTTCCATGCGCAGACTCCTCGCCTGTCTCGCCACCGCCGCTGCCGCGGTGGGCGCGCTGACCGCGACCACCACCCCGGCGTCGGCGGCGACGTCCGGCAGCTTCAGCGTGCTCACGTACAACGTCGCCGGCCTGCCGGAGTCGCTGTCCAGCGCCTCGACGCCGCGTGACACGAGCACGGCCGAGATCGGCCGGCGTATCGCGCCGTACGACATCGTGAACGTGCAGGAGGACTTCAACTACCACGCGTACCTGTACTCGACCGACACGCACGCCAACCGCACGGCGACCAGCGGCGGCGCGGGGATCGGCAGTGGGCTCAACACCGTCTCGAACTACGCGTGGGACGGCGACGACTTCGAGCGGGTCCGGTGGACGTCCTGCCAGATCGACTCGGGCGACTGCCTGACCCCCAAGGGCTTCAGCTTCATGCGGGAGCGGCTCGCGGAGGGCGTGTACGTCGACTTCTACAACCTGCACACCAACGCGGGCACGAACGACGGTGACGAGGCGTCCCGCGCGAGCAACCTGAGCCAGCTGACCGCGTTCATCAACAGCCACTCGGCGGGCAACGCGGTCGTCGTGATGGGCGACACCAACACCCGGTACACGCGCGCCGCCGACACGATCGGCGAGTTCGCGGCGGCCAACGGCCTCACGGACGCGTGGGTGAAGCTGGTGCGCGGCGGTACCCCGCCCGCGAAGGGCAGCGACGCGCTGGTGTGCGACCAGACCGGCGCGACCGTGCCGAACACGTGCGAGGTCGTCGACAAGGTCCTGTACCGCGGCAGCAAGCTGGTGACGCTGAACGCGACGTCGTACGCCAACGAGCACGCCAAGTTCCTGACCCCGGACGGCAAGATGCTCTCCGACCACGACCCGATCAGCGTCGGCTTCACCTGGTCGCAGAACCCCGATTTCCAGCTCAGCGAGCAGTTCGGCGGCCCGCACGGCGACTACTTCCAGGACCTCCCGAAGGTCGCGGCGGGCGCCCGCGCCACGACGCTCTCCCTGCGCGCCGGCACCCGCGTGGACCAGGTCGGCCTGACCCTCTCGGACGGCACGGCGCTGACCCACGGCGGCACGGGCGGTACGGCCTCCTCCCTCACCCTGGCGTCCGGCGAGTACGTGACGTCGGCGTTCCTGTGCCAGGGCCAGAAGGACGACCACACCCGGGTCTTCTACGCCAAGTTCACCACCAGCCAGGGCCGTACCCTCGCCGGTGGCACCACCACCTCGGACTGCGTGACGCGCACCGCCCCCGCCGGCTGGCAGATCGCCGGCTTCCACGGCCGCGCCTCGGACGAGCTGGACAAGGTCGGCCTCATCTACACGAAGCGCTGACGCTCGGGTCGGGCGGGGCCACCGGCCTCGCCCCTCCCAGCAGGTCGGCGCCCAGGGGCGTCACCCGGTGCACCACCGCGTTCGCCTGGCGCCGGCTGGAGATCAGGCCCGCGCGCCGCAGGACCGCGAGGTGCTGACTGGCGGAGGAGATCAACACGTCGGCTTCGTCGGCGAGTTGGGTGGTGTTGCCGCCGTGCGCCGCGGCCTGGAGGACGGCGGCGCGGCTGCGGCCCAGGAGGTCCGTGAGGGGCTGGTTGTGGCCTGGGGCGGTGGGGTGGGTGCGCAGGGAGACGGGGTGGACGAGAACGGGAGTGGCGTCCTGCCGGACGAGGGTGATGGGGAGGCTGTGGCAGAAGTAGGAGGGAACGAGGAGCAGGCCCCGGCCGTCGAGGCGCAGTTCGCGGTCGGTGGGGTAGGCGACCTCCAGGACGGGGGGCCGCCAGCGCAGGTGCGGGGAGAGGGAGGACAGGAGGGTTTCCGTGCCGCCGTTCGTCATCAGGTCGGCCGCGCGGGCGTGTTCGCGGGCGACGCTGTCGTGCATGGCGGCGCGGAAGGGGTGGACGGCGACGCGGTGGTAACGGTGCACGGCGTGGGCGAGGTGATGGACGTCGCCGGTCGCGAGGGTCCTGACGCCGAACGAGGAACGCGAGCGGGCGGGGAGGAGGGCGAGGTCCTCCCGGATGCGGGTCGGTGGGGTGCGCAGGACGGGTTCGAGAGCGTCGGGCAGGTCGGCCGCGGCGCCGTAGGGGGTGAGGAAGTCCGGAAAGTAGCCGCGGGGCGGGATGAGGTGGCCCAACAGGCCGGTGGCGGACGGGAGCCGGGCCGCGACGGCGCCGAACCAGTGCGCGCCCGCCGGGCCGATCGGGCGCTCGGTCAGCCACTGGACGCTGAGGGCGGTCTCCCACATCAGCGCGGGCGCGCGGGCCAGTCTCACGCGTCCGAGGTCGGCGGCGGTCATGTGGATGCGCAGCATGTCGTTCCCCCTGGAGCGGTCCCCCGGCGCCCTGTTCATCGGACAGGGTCGAG
Organism: Streptomyces niveiscabiei; assembly: GCF_033794345.1. Taxonomy (NCBI): domain Bacteria; kingdom Bacillati; phylum Actinomycetota; class Actinomycetes; order Kitasatosporales; family Streptomycetaceae; genus Streptomyces; species Streptomyces niveiscabiei. The sequence goes on along the minus strand of NZ_JARAYJ010000011.1, from coordinate 203,696 downwards.
GGGTGCCTTGCCACGCTTCTTTCCCCGCGGCAGGCGATTCATCACCTTTGCCGGTGCTCGGCTCCGTCGCGGTGAGCGAGTTTCAGACGGGGATGAAAGGGGTGCGAGCGACCCCGGCGCTTCGCCAGAGTTCCGGCGAACGGTCCGAACAGTCACGGGAGTTCGAGGAGGACTCGTACGATGCTCATCAAACGACTGCTGGTGTCCGCGATCGGCCTGCCGGCGCTGATCACGGGTGCGCTGCTCGCCACCACCCCCGCCCAGGCCACCACCCCCACCCGGGCCGCGGCCTCCGCGCAGGACACCGCGGGGGTGCGGTGGGTGCGGCTCCCGGCCGCGCCCGCCGCCTCGCCGGCCGGCCTGCGGGCCACGGCGCCGTCGGCCAACCCGGCCACCGGGTACACGGACTACGACCCGGGTTCCGTCGCCCCCTGTTCTCGCGGCGTCCTGTGCACGGCCGTGTGGAACCCGGTCAACAACAAGTGGCGCCAGTTCAACCTGGCCGCGTGCAACCTGTACCGGCTGGCCTACTGGCAGGGCGGTGGCAGCTACTTCGACAACCAGACCGGCGGCGTGACGTCGTACTTCTACGGCCAGACCGGCAACGAGCTGCTCCGTTTCACGCCTGACCGGACGCAGCACGGGTACAACTGGGACGACGTGTACTCGATCCGCAACTGCTGACCGCCAGCGGCGTCAGTCACGGGGGCCGCTCGGGACACCGAACCACCGCTCCAGGTGTCCGAGCAGGTCCCCTTGGTCGTCCCCGGCCCACGCCACGTGCCCGTCGGGCCGCAGCAGCACGGCGGGTACGTCGAGTTCCTCGCTGACGTCGACGACGTGGTCCACCCGGTCGGCCCAGCCCTGCGTCGAGAGCGTGCCGTTCTGGTCCAGCAGGACACCGCGTCCGGTGCGCGTCAGCTCGTACAGCCGCCCGCGTTTGAGCCCGATGTCCCGCAGCCGTTTCCCGGCCAACTCGTGCCCGCCGCCGAGGTCGTAGCGCACCCCGATCGCGGTGACCTTCTCGATGATGTGCCGGTTGACCTCCTCGAACTCCATCAGCTCCGCGATCAGCCGCCGCACGGCGCGCGCTCCGGGCTCGGAGGACAGCAGCTCGCTCTGGGCCCGCGTGTTGTCGAGGACGGCCGCCGCGACGGGGTGGCGTTCGGCGTGGTAGGTGTCCAGCAGCCCTTGCGGAGCCCACCCGCCCACCTCGGCGGCGAGTTTCCAGCCCAGGTTGAACGCGTCCTGGATGCCGAGGTTGAGCCCCTGGCCGCCGGTCGGCGGGTGGACGTGCGCGGCGTCCCCGGCGAGCAGCACCCGTCCCACCCGGTAGCGTTCGGCGAGCCGGATGCCGTCGCCGAAGCGGGAGATCCAGCGGGGTGAGTGGACGCCGAGGTCGGTTCCGGCGAAGTCGCGCAGCCGCTGCCTGAACTCCTCCAGGGTCGGCGGGGTCTTGCTGAACCCTTCGGCGGGGACGATCACCCGGTACACGCCGTCTCCCAGCGGCATCGTCCCGAACCGCTCGCTCTTGAGCCGGACTTCGGCGACGACGGCCGCCAACTCCTCGGACGGCACGCCGACTTCGAACTCGCCGAGCATCGTCTCGGACACGGCGGGTTCGCCGGGGAAGCCGACGCCGAGGAGCTTGCGGACGGTGCTGCGTCCGCCGTCGCAGCCCACCAGGTACCGGCCGCGCACCGAACCGCCGTCGGCGAGTTCGACGGTGACGCCGTCGACGTCCTGGGCGAGACCGGCCAGTTCGGCGCCGCGCCGGATCTCGGCGCCCGCCTCGGTGGCGTGTTCGGCCAGGAGGCGTTCGGTGGTGGTCTGCGGGACGGCGAAGATGTAGGGGTGGGCGGTGTCGAGCCGCTCGGGCCACGGGGTGCGGATGGCGGCGAAGATGCCGCCGACCGCGAACCGCCGGCCGTAGGGCTCGAAGCGGTCCAACAGGCCGCGCTGGTCGAGGACTTCGATACTGCGCACGTGCAGTCCGAGCGCACGGGACTGTCCGCTGGGTTCCTGGTCCTTCTCCAGCACGAGCACGCGTACGCCGTGCAGCCGCAGTTCGGCGGCGAGACGGGGGCCTTGTGGCAAGGCCCCCCAGCAGCTATATCTTGTGAAGGGCGGGAAGATCATCCGCGTTTCGCGAGCCGTTTCAGCGCCGGCCACAGCAGCACGACGAGGACGACCGCGTAGACGGTCACCGAGAACGGCGTGTCGACGAGCCCGGAGACGCTCCCGTCGCTGATCTGCAAGGCCCGGCGCAGCTGTTGCTCGGCGTTGGGCCCGAGGATGACCCCGATGACGGCGGGCAGCACCGGCAGCCCGTAGCGCCGCATCCCGAACCCGATCAGCCCGATGATCAGCAGGATGACGAGGTCGATGACCTCGCCGCCGACCGCGTACGCGCCGACGGCCGCGAAGAAGAGGATGCCCGCGTAGAGGTAGGGGCGGGGGATGCGCAGGAGTTTCGCCCAGACCGGCGCGAGCGGCAGGTTGAGGGCGAGCAGCAGGACCATCCCGACGAACAGGGACGCGATGAGGCCCCAGACGAGGTCGGGTTCGTTCTCGAAGAGGAGGGGCCCGGGCTGGATGCCGTACTGCTGGAACGCGGCCAGCATGACGGCGGCGACGGCGGTGGTCGGCAGGCCCAGGGTCAGCATGGACACGAGGGTTCCGGCGGCCGAGGCGGACGCCGCCGACTCGGGCCCGGCGACGCCCTCGATGGCGCCCTTGCCCCACTCGTCCTGGTGCTTGGAGAGGCGTTTCTCCGTGACGTACGACAGGAAGGTGGGGATCTCTGCGCCGCCCGCCGGGATCGCGCCGAAGGGGAACCCGATGAACGGGCCGCGCAGCCAGGACTTCCAGGTGCGTCTGACGTCGTCGCGGCCGAGCCAGGGCCGTCCGACGGGGATCGCCTTCCCTGTCGTACGGCGCAGGTGCGCGGCGACCCACAGGGCCTCGCCGATCGCGAAGAGGCCGACCGCGACGATCACCACGTCGATGCCGTCGGCGAGTTGGAGGGAGCCGAAGGTGAGGCGCTGCTGGCCGGTCATCTGGTCGAGGCCGACGAGGCCGAGGGTGAGGCCGATCAGCAGGGAGGCGAGGCCGCGCAGGCGGGAGGCGCCGAGGACGGAGGTCACGGCGATGAACGCGAGGACCATGATGGCGAAGTAGTCGGGCGCGCCGATGTCGACGGCGAGGTCGGCGACCGTGGGGGCGAGGACGACGAGGAGGATCGTGCCGATCATGCCGCCCGCGAAGTGGCCGACGGCTGCGGCGGCGAGGGCCTGCGCGCCGCGCCCCGACTTGGCCATGGGGTTGCCCTCCATGGCGGCGACCACGGCGGCGCTCTCGCCGGGGGTGTTGAGGAGGATCGAGGTCGTGGAGCCGCCGAACATGGCGCCGTAGTAGATCCCGGCGAACATGATGAACGCGCCGGTGGGTTCGAGGCCGTACGTCACCGGCAGGAGCAGGGCGACCGCCATCGCGGGGCCGATGCCGGGCAGGACGCCGATCGCGGTGCCGAGCAGGACACCGAGCGCGGCCCAGAGCAGGTTGACGGGTGTGAGGGCCGTACCGAAGCCGTCCACGAGGGAGTTGAGGGAATCCATGTCACAGCACTCCCATGAGGGGGCCGCCGGGCAGCGGCACGCCGAGCAGGTGGTCGAAGAGGATGTAGGTGACGAAGGAGAGGCTGGCTGCGATCAGCGGGTCGCGGTCGAAGCGGCGGCTGCCGAGGACGAACGCGGCGCCCCAGAAGAGCAGCGCGCCGGCGACGGGGAAACCGGCGGGTTCGATGAGGACGGCGGCGGCGAGGAACACCCCGGCCAGCCCCAGCACGGCACGCCAGTCGGCGGGTTCGCCGAGGTCGATGTCCTCGCCGGACTCCGCTTCGCCCCGGCCGCCGCGCAGGACGTCGACGGCGAGGAGGACGGCGATCAGCAGGAGCCCGGTGCCGACAACGACGGGTACGGTGCGGGGGCCGACGGGGCCGCGCTGGCCGATGTCGATGTCCATCGTGAGGGCATCGGTCAGGACGAGGACGCCGAGCGTCAGCAGGAGGGCGCAGACGCCGAGTTCGGAGCGTTCACGCCACCAGGCACGGTTGGTCACAGCCCCAGCTCCTTCAGTACGGACACGACGCGCGCGTCCTGCTCGCCGAGGAACGTCCCGAAGGCGTCGCCGCTGAGGAACGCGTCGTCCCAGCCGTTGCGTTTCAGGGACTCCTGCCACTCGCTCGACCCGTGCAACTCCTCGAAGAAATTGACGAGTTTCTCGCGCTGGGCGTCCGAGATGCCCGGAGGCGCCACGATGCCACGCCAGTTGGTGAACTCGACGTCGTACCCGGCCTCTTGGAGCGTCGGCGCGTCGAGCCCGGCGACGCGTTTCGTGCCGGTGACGGCGAGCAGGCGCAGTTCGCCGGACTTGATCTGGTCGAGGTACTCGCCGACGCCGGAGACCCCGAAGGCGACCTTGCTGCCGAGGATGGAGGCGAGGAGTTCGCCGCCGCCGTCGAAGGGGATGTAGTTGACGTCCTTCGGGGTGATGCCGGCGGCGCGCGCCATCAGCATGGGGGCGAGGTGGTCGGGTCCGCCGGGTGCGGAGCCGCCGCCGACGGGGAGTCTGCCGGGGTTCTTCCGCCAGGCGTCGACGAGGTCGCGGATCGTCCGGTACGGCGAGTCCGCCGCGACCACGACGACGTCCTGTTCCTCGGTGAGGCGCGCGATGGGCGTCGTGTCGGCGAGGGTCTTGGGCGCGTCGTTGGAGCGGGCGGCGCCGACCACGCCGAGGCCCATCGACATCGCGAGCCGTCCGTTGCCGTGTTCGCCGACCAGGCGGGCGAGGCCGACGGTGCCGCCGGCGCCGGGGAGGTTGAACACCTCGATGTTGTGGGTGAGTCCGGCGTCCTCGGCGTTGCGGGCGGCCGTGCGGGCGGTGATGTCGTAGCCGCCGCCGGGCGAGTTGGGGACCATGAAGCGCAGGCCGGGTATCCGGGTGCCGGTCTCGGCGCCGTCGCCGGTGGCCAGCAGCGGGGGTCCGAGCAGCAGCAGGATCGCGGCCGCGAGCAGGGCGAGCGGGGTGCGCAGGCGCACGGGTGCCACCACCTGTCGTCATACGGGAGTTCGGGTGCGGGGTTCCCCTAGGGTGCCCTCGCGGGGGAGGCCCGTCGCGCTTGCGCAAGCAATGGACGTTCTGGTCTTTGTGGTCGGAACGCCGGTCAGCCCAGACCCAGTCGGGTCACCAGCCGCGCCACGAACGCGTCCTGCTGCGCCAGGAACTGGCCGAACGCGTCCCCCGGCAAGAACGCGTCGGTCCACCCCCGCCGCTCCAACTCGGCGCTCCACTGCGGGGTTTCGTGCACCGCGCTCAGCGCCTGGACCCACTGCCGCCGGTCCCCGGCGCTGATCCCGGGCGGCGCGACGATCCCCCGCCAGTTGGTGAACTCCAGGTCGATCCCGGCGGACTTCAGCGTCGGCACCCCGGGAAGCGCGGCGACCGGCGAGGCCCCGGTCACCGCGAGGACCCGCAGCTGTCCGACCTCGATCTGGTACAGGAACTCCCCGAACCCGCTCGTCCCGAAGGCCACTTTCCCGTCGAGCAGCGCGGGCAGCAGCTCGCCGCCGCCCCCGTCGTAGGACACGTACCGCACGTCCCGGGGCGCGATCCCGACCGTCTTGGCGAGCCGCATCGGCAGCAGGTGATCCGGCCCGCCGGGAGACGACCCCCCGCCCACGGTCACCTTCGCGGGGTCGGCGCGCCACGCGTCGACGAGTTCGCCGACCGTCCGGTAGGGCGAGTTCCCGGGGACGACGACGGCGCTGGCCTCCTCGATGAGGCGGGCGAGCGGTGTCGTGTCGGCGACGGTCGCCTCGGGCCGTGCGAGGTGGGAGGCGCCGACGACGCCGAGGCCCATCTGGAGGGCGAGGCGCCCGTTGCCGCGTTCGTTGACGGTGCGGCGCAGGCCGACGGTGCCGCCCGCGCCGGGCAGGTTGAAGACCTGCACGTCGGCGGCGATGCCGGCCTTGTCCATGACGCGGGCCATGACGCGGGCGGTGGTGTCGTAGCCGCCGCCGGGTGTGTTGGGGACCATGATGCGCAGCCCGTCGCGGGTGCCGTCGCCGCACGCGCCGGTCAGCAGGAGCGCGGGCAGGGCCAGGCGCAGGCGATTCCTCATGACACCTCTCTTCCGCAACCCGCCGGGCGGGCGCCATGATTGTGCGCCACGGCAGCCGGTGAGATCGAGTGGACGGTGGGTACCACGTTTCGTCGCCAGACCCTCGCGGGCGAGATGCTGGTGCTCCAGATGGCGATCGTGGTGGTCGTCCTGGTGGCGGTCGCCGCGATCTCGCTGACCCAGTCGGAGGCGACGTTCCACCGGGTGGAGGGCCGCCGGGTCGGTGCGCTCGCCGAGCAGCTCGGCGCGAACCCCCTGGTCCGCAGCCGTCTTTCGCGCCCCGCGCCTCAGGAGGCGCTCGCTCCGCTGGTCCATTCGACGCAGGCGCAGTCGGGGGTGACGTCGGTGACGGTGGCCGACGCGGGCGGCAGGATCGTCGCCGCGACGGACCCGACGCTGGTCGGCAGGCCGCTGCCGAAGGCGCGGCCGGGCCGGGGCTGGTCCGGTTCGCTGGCCCTGGACGGCAGCCGTGAGCTGGTCGCGCAGGTCCCGGTGCTCGCGGAGACGCAGCGCGACGTCGGCGAGCATCTGGGGACGGTGATGGTGGGCGTGGCGTCCCCGACGGCGTGGCAGCGCCTGAGCGGCGCGTCCTCGTACCTGCTGGCCTACCTCGGGGTCGCCGGGGTCCTCGGTCTCGCCGGTTCCTGGCTGCTCGCGCGGCGGGTGAAGCGCCAGACGCTGGGCCTGGAGCCCCGGGAGATTGCCGGGCTGGCCGAGCACCGGGAGGCCATGCTGTACGGCATCGCCGAGGGCGTCGTCGCGCTGGACCCGCAGGGCCGGCTGACCCTCGTCAACGAGGTCGGCCGGCGCCTCCTCGACCTCCCCGAGGACTGCGTGGGCCAGAGCCTCGCCGAACTGGGTGTGGAGGGGCGCCTGCGGGACGTCCTCGCGGAGGGAGCCGACCGGCGGGACGAGGTCGTCGTACGGCGTGGCCGGGTGCTGGTGCTGAACCGGATGGCCGTGTCGAAGGACGGGCGGCTGCTGGGGTCGGTGACAACGCTCAGGGACCGTACGGAACTTGCCCGACTGGAGCGGGAGATCGGGGCGTTCCGCAGTACGTCGGAGCTGTTGCGGGCGCAGGCCCACGAGTTCGCGAACCAGTTGCACACGATCTCCGGGCTGATCCAGATCGGGGAGCAGGAGGAAGTCGTCCACTACATCCGGGCGTTGAACCAGCGCCGCCAGTCGCTGGACGTGACGCTCAGCCGTCGGGTGCGGGACACGGCCGTCGCGGCGCTGCTGACGGCGAAGGCGTCGCTGGCGGCCGAACGGCGGGTCACGCTGCGGGTGTCGGAGCGGACCTCGCTGGAGCGGCTGGCGCCCGAGGACTCCGCCGACGTCGCCACCGTCGTGGGGAACCTCGTCGACAACGCGGTCGACGCTGCGGCCTCGGGGGGCGACGATCCGTGGGTGGAGGTCGAGGTGCGGCAGGACGCGACCGGGGTGGAGATCGTGGTGCGCGACTCGGGGCCCGGGGTGGCGCCGGAGCTGGCGCGGGAGGTGTTCACGCACGGGTTCACCACGAAGGCCGCCGAGGGCGGTGAGCGTGGGATCGGGCTGGCGCTGACGCGGCTCGTGTGCGAGCGGCACGGCGGGGAGATCCAGGTCGACGGGTCGGTGTTCACGGCCCGGATGACGGTCAGAGCGGCGCAGGGAGCGGGCCGGTGATAGACGTCCTCGTGGTCGACGACGACTTCATGGTGGCGAAGGTGCACCGCACGTTCGTCGAACGGGTCGAGCCGTTCCGGGTGGTCGGCACGGTCGGTACCGGCGAGGAGGCGGTGCGCGCCGTCGAGGCGCTGTGCCCCGACCTGGTCCTGCTCGACCTGTACCTGCCGGACGTCTTCGGCCTCGACGTCGTCTCCCGGCTCCGCGCGGCCGGGCACGACTGCGACGTGATGGTCATCAGCGCGGCCCGCGAGGCGGACACGGTGCGCGGGGCGGTGCGGCAGGGGGTGGTCGACTATCTGCTGAAACCGTTCGAGTACGAGGACCTGCGCCCGCGTCTGGAGCGGTACGCGGCGCGGCGGTCCCGCCTCCTGACGACCGTCGTGCGCGGTCAGGCCGACGTCGACCGGGTGCTCGCCGGGTCCTCGGCGCCGGGCGGCACACTGCCCAAGGGGATGAGCGTGGAGACCGCCGAACTGGTCGAACGCGCGCTGCGGGACGCCGACGGAGTGCTGTCGGCGACCGAGTGCGCGGCGCTGACGGGGATCTCGCGGGTGAGCGCGCGGCGGTATCTGGAGTACTTCCACACGGTGGGCCGTGCGGACGTGTCGCTGCGGTACGGGGTGACGGGGCGGCCGGAGCGGCGGTACGGGTGGCGGGTGTGAGCGCTGCTTCCACAGCGGCCGGTCAGGGGTGGCGGGCCCGGTGGGCGCGCCGGCGGCAGGCGCCTCGTGCCCCGGACCGGGACCTCGCTCACCTGAGGTGGTCATGTGGGGTTGGCGCACGCCTGGAGCACGGCTGTTCCGGGTCTGTCGATGCGTGTACTGGGGGTGCGTCCGCTGTCCGACGGGTACCGGACGTGGACGGTCTCGCCAGTGCCGTCCGGTCTTCGGTGGGCTCAGGGGGCGTGCCGGTGCCGTCCGGGAAGATCTCCGTGCGGTGGCGGCACGGCGCCGGGTTCTCCCTCACCGTCCGGGCGCCGCAGGGGACTTGGGGCGGGGTGGCGGTGCCACTGCTGGGCCGGGACCGCACGGTCACTGTGAACGGGCGCGTCGCCTGGCCCTCGGGGGGCGGGGATGCGCGGCGGGTGGGTGACACGGTCGTGTTCACGGGGGTCCGGGGCGTCACCGCCTTCGCCTGGAGGCGAGGTTCAGGTCTCGTCGGCCAGTCCGGCGTCGTGGGCGAGGACGGCGGCCTGGACGCGGTTCGCGCAGTCGGTGCGGGTGAGGATGCGGCTGATGTGGGCCTTGACCGTGCCCGCGCTGAGGTAGAGCGCGTCGGCGATCTCGGCGTTGGAGAGTCCGGCGGCGAGGAGGCGCAGGACGTCGAGTTCGGCGGGGGTGAGGCCGGCCAGGCGGGCCTGGGCCGCCTCGGTGTCGCGGCCCGACCGGACGTGCCGGTCGAGGAGGCTGCGGGTGATGCGGGGCGCGAGGACCGGCTCACCGCGCGCCGCGAGCTGCACGGCGCGGATCAGGTCGGCGGGCCCGGTGTCCTTGAGGAGGAATCCGCTCGCGCCGGCCCGCAGTGCGCGGGTGACACTGGCCTCCTCGCCGAACGCGGTCAGCATCACGACGCATGTGCGCGGCGACAGCCGGGTGATGTCCTCGGCGGCTGCGATGCCGTCCCGGCCCGGCATCTGGATGTCGAGGAGGGCGACGTCGATCTCCTGCACCCGGCATGCCTCGGCGGCCTCCCGCCCGTCCCCCGCCTCGGCGACCACCTTGATGTCGTCGGCGTTCTCCAGGATCAGCCGGATCCCGGCCCGCATCAGCGCTTCGTCGTCGGCGACCAGGACTCGGATCATCGGCTCAGTCTATGAGATGCCGTCCGGTCCTCGGGGTGGCGGCCGGTCCATGGCGTACCGCTGGTGCCGCTCGGCTCGTGCGACCGCTTTCCCCCGCTCACCTGACGAACTCCGCGACCGCCAGGATCAGCAGGAACGCCACCGTCGGCAGCACGATCGTCACCGCGAGGCATCCCGATCCGAGCACGCGGGGCCAGGTCAGGATCTCGTCCGCCGCCGGGGTCCAGGCCGCTCGGCCGCCGGGGTCGGAAGGCGTCCCCGTCCCGTCCCCCGGCAACCGGGCCGCGATGCGGAAGCCGCCGTCGGCCAGGGGTCCCGCCTCGAACCCCCCGCCGAGCAGCGAGACCCGTTCCTCGCAGCCGACCAGGCCGCTGTTGTTCCCGCCCTGCGAGCGGACCCCGGTGCTCGGTGCCGCGTTCGTCACCGACACCTCGACCGCGCCGGCCGCGTCCCTGACGACCACTCTGGTCGGCGCCCCGGCCGCGTGTTTCAGCGCGTTGGTCAGGCCCTCCCGGACCACCCGGTGGATGGCCTGCCGGGTCCGGAATTGCGTCTCCGCCGAGTCCTTCACGGACCAGTCCAGTTCGACGCTGCTCCCCGCCCGCCGTGACTCCTCCACCAGCGCGGCGATGTCCTCGCGGGTGCCGCGTTCCTCTCCCGCGAGGTCCGTGTGGCGCAGGACGCCGAGGATCTCGCGGAGTTCCTGCATGGCCGTACCGGCGGTGGTGCGCAGGAGTTCGGCCTGGCCGGACAGTGCGGGTGCCTGGCGGGCCGCGGCGAGTTCGAGGGCTCCGGCGTGGACGGAGATGAGGCTGAGGCGGTGGCCGAGGAGGTCGTGCATCTCGCCGGCTATCCGGTTGCGCTCCTGCATGCGGGCCGCCTCGTCGGTGAGGACGCGGGCCTGTTCCAGGTAGGCGTTGCGTTCCTTGAGGAGCCTCACCAGGGGGCGGCGTCTGCCGAGCAGCGTGCCCGCGAGAGCGGGGAGCACGAGGAGGACCACCGCCGAGGCCGCGCCGCCGCCGAGGTTCAGCAGCAGGTCGCCGGACCAGATCAGCGACTTGGTGACGGTGAGCGCCAGGACGAGAGCGCAGGAGATCCCGACGGTCCGCCACGGCCGTACGACCCGGCGCGCGGCGGCCAGCACGACGAGGGGCGCGATCGCCATCGTCCACACGTTCTCGCCGACGACCAGCACCGAGGCGCCCAGGACGGCGGCGGTGGGCCTGATCCGCCGGGCGGGGACGAGCAGGACCGCCACCACCGCTTCGAGGACGGCCGACACCAGATGCACCGGGGGTGCGAGCAGCAAGGGAAGCAGGGAGAAGAGGGCGGCGAGCGTGCACAGGAACAGTTCGCGGCGGACCGTGCGCCGGTCGGCGCCGCGTACGGCCGTCCTGATCGCCTCGGCCTCGGCGCGCAGCCTCGGCAACCGTGACATCCGTGCGTCCGCGAGCAGGTGACGCATGTTCTCCCCTCCGTCGCCGTTCTCCCAGGGGGAACGGTAGCTGTCGGGTGTCACGCGCCCAGCAGGGGAGTCAGGTCGGCGCGCAGGGCGGCGACGTCCAGGTCCAGGAGTCCTGCGACGGTCTCGTCGTCGAGGAGGGCGGCCAGCATGTGGACCGTGCCGGTCGTGCGGGCGCCGTGTTCGGCGGCGGTCAGGCGGGCGACGTCGGTGACGCGCTGGGCTGCGGGGGTCATCTCCACGGCGGCGTCCTCGGGGGCGGCCGGCTCCTCGTCCTCGCCCGTGAGGGCGGAGGCGGTCAGGGTGTCCTGCCGTACGCCGTGCCGGCGCAGCAGGTCCGCGCCGGAGTTGACGGGCTTGAGGTCGTCGGGGAGTGCGAGGCCGGTGACGTGCAGGGCGCGGTCCAGGGCGAGGATGCCCAGCAGTTGGTCCGCCGGTCCCGCGACGCCTCGGCCGTGCCGGGCCGCCTGCCGCTGGGCCTCGGCGTTGACCGCGCCCATCACCGGTGAGCCGTTCACACCGCTGCCCGAGACCAGGGAACCCAGCACGCGCGTCACGGGGTTCCGCCGCCTGCCGAACGCCCCGCCCATCCGGAGCACGTGGATGCCGGCCGGCTCCGGGGCCTCGTCCTGCGTGAGGGCGGCGAGCCTCTCCAGCGCGGCGGCCGTGTCGACGCGCTCCAGCGTCATCGCCTCCCGCGCACGGGTGCCGGGCACCTCCAGCAGGGACCGGGCCACATCGCGCTGGCGTACCGCGAGTGCCCCTTCCGTGCGGGCCGACTCCAGGGCGCGCAGCAGGCAGGCACGCAACGCCCCGGTCATGCCGGGCAGTTCGGCGGGTTCGCGCTTCGCGAGGCGGTAGCGCCAGCACACCTCGCGCCAGACGGCGTCCACCTCGCGCTCCTCGACGTCCTCGGCGTCGTCCTCGCTCACCCACCTCCCGCTTCCGGCGAGCGCCCGGATGTGCCCGCCGAGCGAACCGGCCTTCCGCATCCCCGGGACGATCGCCTCTCCGGCGTCCGTCTCCCCCACCAGGGCCTCCAGCACCGTGTCCGTCCCGACCGCCGCCGGCTCGATCCGCACCGCCACCTTCAGCGCCCGCCCCAGCACCTCCACGACGTCCGTACCGAACTCCGTCGCCATGCCGTCGACCCGCCGCACCATCTTGCGTCTCCCGTCCCTCGCGTCCTCATCCACCTCGAACGCTACGGACCCCACCCCGGCCCCCGCATCGGCCGAACGTCCAGGCCCCCGAGCCGATCGGCCCGAACGGGCTAGTCCTTCCAGCCGAGCCGACCGACGCGGCGGGGGCGACGCCAGGGGGCGCGCGTCACTTCGGCTGCTCGCCTTGCCTACGGGAACGCAGCGCCCACAGGTCCCGGCCGCCGTCGACGAGCAGCCCCCCACCCACCATCGGCGCCAGGATCGAGTACGGCTCTTCCGTGATCGCCCCGGACAGGCTGAGGAGCACGACGGCCAGGCCGGAGACGGCCTGTACTCCGGCCACAATCAGCTTCCTCACCCCCGCACCAGCCTCGCCGTCACCGTCTTCGGCCGCTGGTACTCGTGCAGCGCCAGCACGCTCAGGTCCGTCCCGTGCCCCGACGCTCCGCGTCCGCCGTGCGGCAGTTCGGCCGTCTGGGCGAGGTGGCAGTTGAGCCAGGTCTCGCCCGCGTTCAGCAGACCGGCCAGTTCCAGGCCCGATGTCAGGTCCCGGGTCCACACGCTCGCGGCGAGGGCTTGGGGGACCCCGTTCGCGAGGGCGACCGCCGTGTCCAGGTCGGGCGCCTGCTGGACCGTCAGCAGGGGGCCGAACACTTCCTCCACGATCGCGGGGTCGTCGTCGGGGAGGTCGGCGAGGATTCGGACGGGGCGCCAGTAGCCGTTCTCCTCGCCCGCTCCCGGGGCGAGTTCACCCGTGAGGGAGCGCCCGGCCGCCGAGGACTTCACGATGCCGTCGTAACGGGCGGCCTGGTCAGCGTTGTTGAGGGGACCGAAGTCGCGGCCGGCGACGCATTGCCGGGCCGCTTCGGCGAGTTCGGCGACCGTCCGGTCGTAGTTCTCGGGGAGGGTGATGACCCGCGCGGGGGCGGCGCAGCTCTGGCCGGCGTTGTAGGCGCAGGCGGCGACGAGGCGGGTCCAGGTGTCGGAGGGGGCGTCGGGGAGGATCAACGCGGGTGCGTTGCCGCCGAGTTCGAGGCTGACGCGGCGTGCGCCGGCCTGGGCGGCGACGTCGGCGCCGGCGCGGGCGCTGCCGGTGAACGCGACCATGTCGACGTCGGCGGCGACGAGCAGCCGCCCCGTCTCGCGGTCTCCGGGAACCGCCGTCAGGACTCCCGGTCCCAGCGCTTCGGCGGCGTGCCGGGCGAGCAGTTCCAGTGTGTCCGGCGTGGTCTCGGCGGGCTTGGCGACGACGGTGTTCCCGGCGGCGAGGGCGGGTGCGCAGCGCCAAGCGGCCATCATGAGCGGGTAGTTCCAGGGGACGACGACGGCGACGACGCCGAGCGGCTCCCACCGCACCCAGCTCTCATGCCCGTCGATCAACTGCCCGGCGGCAGGCGCGGCTTGGGCGCGCACAGCGGAGGCGTAGAACCGGAACAGATCGGCGGCCTGCGCCACTTCACCGGCGGTCTCGCTCGACGGTTTCCCGGTCCCGGCGTTCTCGCGGGCGACGTACCGCGCCGCGTTCTCCTCCACGAGCGCGGCGAGCGCCTCCAGCCGGCGCGAGCGTTCCTTCGGGGTGAGGCCGCGCCAACCGGCCTGTGCCGTGCGGGCGTTGGCGACGGCTTCGCCGACCTCGGTCGCGCGCCCGATGGGCGAGGTGCCTCGGGCGCGGCCGGTGCGGGGGTCTGTCAGGGTGGTGTTCACGGTGCGCTGTTCTCCGATCGTCCGTTTCCCGGGTGGCGGGCGTTCACAGGTCGTATGCGCGAAGCCACAGCTCCAGCGTGAGGACGAGCCACAACTTGCCGCCCTGCCGGGGCAGTAGGGTGCCTTCGCCGCGCAGCCAGGTCCGTAGGGTGTCGGCGCGGAACAGTCCCCGCTGCCGGGCCGCGTGTCCGAGCAGCAGGTCGCCGCCGAGGTCGCGCAGGGGTCCGCTCAGCCACTGCTGCACGGGTACCCGCATGCCGCTCTTCGGCCGGTCCACGACCGTCTCGGGCAGCAGGTCCCGCACCGCCTCCTTGAGGACCCATTTCTCGGCCGTGCCCCGGAGTTTGAGGGTGGGCGGGACGGCGAAGGCGTGGTCGACGACGCGCCGGTCGAAGAGGGGGGCGCGGCCCTGGAGCCCTTGGGAGGCGGTGAGGCGTTCGACCTTGGTGAGGATGTGGTGGGCGCCCTTGGTGCGCAGGTTGCAGTGCAGGAGCTGGTTGAGGAGATGGGGCATGCGGTCGGGGCCGGTGAGGTAGGGCTCGACGAAGCGTTGCGGGGGCGGGGCGTCGTCGAGGGCGGCCAGCGTGTCGGCGGTGAGCAGGTCGGGGAGGTCGGTCCAGCACTTGCGGTAGGAGCGCAGGTAGGCGGTGGCGCGGTCCTCCGGCCAGGGCGTGCGCGCGTGCATCTCCTGGACCAGCATGGGGAGGTTCTTCGGCCCGCCGAAGACGGGGTCGCCGCCTTCCCCGTTGAGGACGACCGTGTGCCCGTCCCCGGCGACCGCCTCGGCGAGCAGCAGGTTCGGGACGGTGAGCGGGTCGCCGACCGGGCTGTCGAGGAGGGCGGCGGTCTCGGCGAGGCGGGCCGCCACGGCCCTGCCGGAGACCGTCAGCACCCGGTGCCGGGTGTGGCAGTGGGCGGCGACGAGGCCCGAGTAGCCGAGTTCGTTGGGGAGTTCGCCGCCGAAGCTGATCGAGTACGTGTGCACGGGGTGGCTGTGCAGCTTCGCGGCGAGCGCGGTGACGAGGGAGCTGTCGACGCCGCCCGACAGCAGGACGGCGACGGCCTCGGCCTCGGGCAGCCGCCGCGCGGTGGCCTCCTCCAGGAGCCTGCGCAGGGTGAGGACGGGGTCGCCGTCGCCGGCGATACGTTCCGCCGGCTCCCAGTACACCGTCTCCGTCGTCGCCCCGTCGGCCGCGAGCCGCAGCACCCGTCCGGGCAGCACCTCCCGTACGCCCTCCAGGAGCGTCTCGTCGCCCGGCAGGTAGGCGAAGGTGAGGAAGGAGCGTACGGCGGAGAGGTTCACGCGGGTGGAGAGCGCGGGCCAGCGGCGCAGGGCGCGCAGGGAGGTCGCGGCGGCCCAGGTCCCCGCCGCGCGGGCGTAGAAGAGGGTGCGGGCGCCGACGTGGTCGCGGATCAGGACGACGTCGTCGCCGTCGAGGACCGCCAGCGCGAACATGCCCTCGGCGAGCGCGACGCCCCGGGCGCCGAGGCGGGTCCAGCAGCGCAGGAGGAGTTCGCCGTCGCTGATGCCGGGCGGGACGGGGACGTCCAGGGCGGCCCGGAGTTCGGCGCGGTTGTGGAGGGTGACCTCTCCGACGGCGCGCCGGCCGTCGGCCTCGAACGGGCCGTCCGCGTGGCCCGGTTCGCCGGGTACGAGGCCGAGGCCCGGGGCGAGCGGGGTCACGCCCATCGCGGTGAGGTGCGCGGCGCCGGGTGCCGCGCAGACGCAGAAGCGCGCCATCAGGTGGATGTCCTTACGTCGTAGGTGGGTTGGTTCCGTTCACCCGAAGTCGTCGTCGCTCCAGCTCCCGTCGTCGTCCCCCCAGTCCCCGCCGTCCCACCCGGCGTCCCCGCCCCCGCCGTCCCCGCCGCCGGACGACGAACTCTGCGCCTGCTGCCGCAACTCCTCTTCCTCCTCCGGCGTCAGCGACACGGGCGGCAGGTGCGCGGCCGTCACGGCGAGCCCCGCGATGCCGATCCCGGCGAGCACCGCGCCCATCCGGCCGCCGAACGACGTGCGGTTGACGGTGAGCCGCTCGCCGCGTCCCCACAGGGTGCGGCCGTAGCCGATGTCCCGCCCGTAGATGACCGTCCCGTCGGCGCGGACCCGCTTGACGATCCTGTCGCCGAGGAGTTCGTCGGTGCCGCTGCCGCCCCGCTCGTCGCGCCACCGCACGACACCGTCCGGCGCGCGGCGACGCCACTCCTGGCCGCCGTCCTCGTAGGCGCGGTGGACGGTCCCGTCGGCCAGCAGTTCGTCCCGGTAGCCGGTCTCGCGTGGGCGGATCATGCGTGTGGGTCCTCGGTTCGGAGTCGGGTCAGGCATCGGGCCAGGTCATGAACCCGGCGGTCCGCAGGCCGCGCAGCTCGCTCCAGACGGAGGCGCGGGCGGGGCGGGGGCCACGGGTCAGGCGCAGCACCGCGCGTACGAGGCGGGCGGGCTGGACGGCGGCGACCTCCGCGAAGCGGCCCGCTGCCAGCCAGTCGACCTCCGCCGCTGTCAGGCCGGGCGGGAGCGGGCCTGTCGGGGGTACGCGGCCGGGCCTGCGGCCGGAGATCAGGTGCAGGGTCTGGGCGTGACGGGGGACGAGGCCGAGAGAGGCCACCCGCACGCCGGGGACCGGGCCGAGAAGGTCGCGGACCTTCGCGGGGAGGGTGATGCCGGTGGGGCTCGCGTCGTGCAGGACGTGCACGGTCGCCTCGCCCGCTCGGGCCAGGGCTCCCGCGAGGCGGGGGTCAAGGGGGAGGTCGTCGGGTGCGGCGAGGATCGGGCAGGCGGCTTCCAGGTGTACGTGGTTGGCCAGCAGCATGCCGGCGATCTCGCGGTTCTCGCAGATCAGGAGGCGGGGGACGCCGTAGTCGTACAGGTCGGGTTCCCGTGCGGGGGCGCCGGTCGCCGGGGCGGGTTCGGCTGCGGGGAGGAGGCCGGGGAGGTCCAGGGCGTGCAGGGCCTCGGTGAAGTGGGGCAGGCGCAGGGGTGGGGGCGGGCTGTGGGGGACGCGGCGGGGTGGGGCCAGGCGCGGGCGCAGTACCCGGCAGGTCTCGTAGTACAGCTGGCGTTCCGTGAAGCGCAGGTTCCCGGGGGCGGCGGCCCGGCGCGCGGCCACGGTGATCGCGCGGCTCAGCAGTGGCCTCGGCATGTCAGTTCCCGTCCTTTTCGGCGGCGGGGCGGCTCATCCGGGCCCTCCGGGTCCGGTTCGTGGAGTCTCGGGCCAGGTCAGGAAGCCGACGGCGGCGGCCTCCCGCCGCGCCTCGACCTGTTCGCGCGCCCGCACCACGGCGGCCAGCAGCTTCGCCGGCGGCACCCCCACGAGCGGGAACCCCCACCCCCGCGCCAGCCACTTGACCTGCCGGGCGGTCAACTCCCCGGTGGCGGCGAGGGACTTGACGGTGTCGGCGTCCGGCCGCTCCCCCCGGACGGGTACGGCCTTGCGCACCCCGTACACGGCGTCCACCGGCACTCCGACGTCGACGACGATCCGCCCGGGATAGGCGCTGCGGGCCCAGTGGGCGTACAGCACCCCGGCGGCGTCGGCGTCGTGGAGAACCAGGACGGGCACCCGGCCGGGCAGGGCGGACGGTTCGGTGACGACGTCCAGGCCCGCCGCATGCAGGAAGACGGCGATGGACCGGTCGGGGCACAGGACGACGGTCCTGCTCGCCGCCCCTTCGCGCGGCGGCGGGGCGCGGGTGTCATCGAGGATGCCGGGCGGCAGGGAGCCGTGGGCGACCCGCCAAGCAGCGAGCGAGACGGTACGGAACGACGCCCGTTCGAGCCGGGGTCTGCCCCGCCCGACCCCCATGACGTGGGCGACGCCGAACCCGGCCGCCACGAGGAGCGCGAGCAGGCCGACGACCTGGGCGGCGCCCGCACCGGCGCCGACGCCGACGATGCCGACGCCGCCTCCGAGGACGGCCAAGGGGATCGCGCATCCTGTCTCGACCCGGGGCCGGCGCAGGGAGCGGCGGGCGAGGGCGTACCACAACTGGCCGACGGTGCAGGGGAGTTGCCCGCCGCTCGTGAGGGCCGCCGCGATCCTGAGGACCCGGAGGTCGTTGAGTTCGAGGGGGTCGGTCTTGGGGTCGAAGGCGTACCGGCGCCCGCATTTGCCGCACCGGTTGCCGGGGCGTTCCTTGCGCAGGAGGGACTCGCGGCAGTGCGGGCAGATCATGTGCGGCCCTCCAGTCGCTGTGCGATGCGCCGCAGGCGTGCGGCGAGGCGTTCGCGGACGGTGGTGACGCCGGTGCCGTGGACGTCCTGGTGGCGTTCGATGTCCCGCAGGGCGGCGGCGAGCCGGCGGAACTCCGGGGCGCGACGCCGTTCGGCCTCGTCGGCGGTGATCGCGTAGTCCTCGTGGTCGATGCCGTAGCCGGTGTTCGCGGCGAGGATGGTGAGCGGGTCGGTGTTCCGGTTGGCGAAGGAGTGCGGCATCATCTCGGGGATGCGGATCAACTCGCCTGGGGCGAGGGGGACTTCGGTGACGCGGTGGCGTTCGGCGTCGTACAGGCCGCAGGAGGCGTAGCCGAGGCTGAGGACGTGGTGCTCGCCGCCGTGGGCGTGCGGGGTGAAGGCGCTGCGCGGGCCGACGACGCCGAGTTTGACGGTGGCGTTGGAGGGGCGTTCGGGCGAGGTCTTGGCGTCGCCGACGAGGTAGTGGGCGAACTGGCCGTCGTCGATGAACCTCAACAGGTCCTTGTCGGGGCCGAGTTCGCGGGCGCCGTCGCGGTCGGCGAGGACGACGGTGCCGTCCGCGCCGATCCGGTACAGCCGTACACCGGACGGCAGCCGCCCCGCATCCGCGAAACCTTCACGCATACCGCCGGACAAGCGCGCCTCCCCCGTGTGCCGCTCATGTAGGCGCATGGTAGGCAGCTGGTCCGGAACGCGACGAGGTTCGGGAGGGACCAACTTCCGACGCAGGGAAGAATGCTGGGTGAATGCCGAGGGCCTCCCCCGTTCAACGCCGAGGACCTCAGAACCCCTCCCCCACGGCGTACCAGGCCCCCGCCTGCCATTCCCGCCCTTCCCAGGCCGCGCGCCGGTCCGCGTCGGGGTCGTTCTCCAGTCGGCGCCCTTCGGCGGTGAACAGCATCGTGGCCCGCCCGGGCACCGTGTACGGCGTCCACCCCGCCGTCCCGGTCGTCACGAACTCCCCCCAGGCCGCGTGCAGTTCGCCCGCCGCGCCGGCTCCGCCCGCCCAGATCCCGGGGGCGTCGGAGCCGTGGAACGCGGGGAGTCCGCCGTACTCGGCGAGAGGGCCGTCGTAGCGGGAGCGCCAGACGGGGGCGTGGGCGCTCTGCGCGTCGGCGAGGCGGGTGGTGGGGACGACGTACCGCTCGTCGGTCATGACGGCGATCCGGTCGCCCCCGGGATGGGCTGTGAGGATCTCGTCGCGTCCGGCGGGGCCGAAGGCGTCCGTCAGGACCCGGTCGGCGTGGGCGGCGGAGCCGGGTGCGCCGAGTTCGAAGAGGAGGCATTCGCTCAGGCAGTGCTGGGCGAGGAGGGGGATGCCCGCTGCGGCGCCGTCGGCGATGGCGGCGGTGGGCCGGCGCGGAACGGCGAGCCCGTCGACGGCGGGGCGCCACACCCAGGTGGCCTCCAGTCCCTCGGCGATGGCGTTCTGCGCGTCGAGGACGGCCGCGGCGGGCGCCTGCCGGGGGTCGCCGGCGCCGAGTTCCTTGAGGAAGCGGGCGGCGAGGGCGCGGCTCTGCGCGGGGGTCGCCACGTGGTCGCCGCCGCTGCTGGTCGCGGCGCCGTGGATGAGGCCCCGGGTGAGCGGCGAGGCGATGAGGTTGGAGATGGACTTGGCCCCGGCGGACACGCCGTACACCGTCACCCGCCCGGGGTCGCCGCCGAACGCGGCGATGTTGGCGTGGATCCAGCGCAGGGCGGCGATCTGGTCGTGGGTGCCGTGGGCGCCGGTGTGCTCCTCGTCCGGCAGGGAGAGGAACCCGAGCGCGCCGAGCCGGTAGTTGAAGCTCACGACGACGGCGCCGAAGTCCCGGGCGAACGCGGCGCCGTCGCCCGCGATGTCGTGCCCGTTGCCGACGTGGTAGCCGCCGCCGTGCAGCCAGACGAGGACGGGCGCGCGCTCGGCGGCGGCGGGGGCGGTGACGTTGAGGTACAGGCAGTCCTCGGCGGGCGGCGGGACCTCCGGAGGGCCCGCGAGGGCGGGCATCAGGGGCGGCGGCTGGATCGCGGGGCTGCCGGGGAGCGAGCCGTCGCGTACGCCGGTCCAGGGCTCGGCGGGCCGGGGCGGGCGCCAGCGCAGCTCCCCGGTCGGCGGGGCGGCATAGGGGATGCCGCGCCAGGACAGGACGCCGTCGCCGGACTCGACGCCCCGGACCTTCCCGCCGCCGGTTTCGATGATCTTCGTCATGGGAGTCCTCGCCGTCCCTCGGACGGTCGTCAGTCCGACGCCGTCGGCAGCGCCTGGGGCCAGGCGACGTCCGTCTCCACCGGCACCGTGTAGTCGACGCCGGGCACGGCGAACCCGTACAGGCGCTGCACCTCCGCGTGGAACCAGTCGAGGTCGGCGAGAGCGGCGATGGTGTCGGTGGTCGCCGCCGCCCAGCGTTCGGCGACGGCGGCCTGTACGGCGTCGGTGAGTTCCCAGGCGTCGAGGCGCACCCGGCCCTCGTCGTCGAGGTCGAGCGGGGCGACGCCGGTCAACTGGTCCCAGAGGGAGGCGAGTTGGCCGATGGGCGAGACCATGCCGTCGGCGAGGACGCCGCGCAGCAGGCCGGTGTAGAGGGCGATGCCGGGGATGGCCGTCGAGGACTGGGTGACAGCGGCGCCGTTCACGGAGGTGACCGCCTTGCCGCCGACCGTCTTGGCGAGCCGCTCGTCCAGCGTGCGGGCGGTGGCCTCCAGGTGGGCCTTGGCCGCGCCGATCGTGCCCTGCCGGTAGATGGCCTCCGTGAGCGGCGAGCCGATGTACGACAGGGCGGCGGTGGAGAAGCCCTCGGCGAGCAGGTCGCGCGCGCCGAGGTGGTCGATCCAGCGCTCCCAGTCCGCGCCGCCCATCACGGCGATCGTCTGTTCGACGTCGTCGCCCTCGGCGGGCGCGGTCTCGACCTCGCGGACCTCGGGGACGCCCTGGTCGTCGAAGACGAGGGTCTTCGTACGGCTCGCCCGCCCGATGGGCTTGAGGACGGACGCGTACGTGGTCCCCGTGTCGGGGTCCGTGCGGCGGGGCGCGGCGACGGAGTAGATCAGGTGGTCGAGCGTGCCGCCGAAGCGGGTCTCGATCAGGTCGGCGACCTGGTCCTTCATGTCGTCGGAGAACGCGTCGCCGTTCAGGAAGACCAGGTCGCGTCCGGCGGTGCGCGCGAGGCGGGCGGTGGCGGCGGTGCGGTACCAGCCGGCGGTGGCGGTACGGCGTGGCGTGGGGGCCTTCTCGAAGCAGACGGCGATGCCCCTGATGCCGGCGCGCTTGAGTCCTGCGAGGGTCGCCGCGAGGCCGTATCCGGCGGAGGAGCCGATGACCAGGGCGACCGGGCCGGTTGCCTCCGGGGCGGTGGCGGGGTCGGGGCATGCCTGCCACATGTCGGCGACGAGGCGCTCACAGCCCGCCGGGTGGGAGTCGAGGAAGAGGAAGCCCCGGTTGCGGGGGATGAGTACGCGCTCGCTCACGGATGCGGTCCTTGGGTCGACGGGTAGGTGGTTCGTCACGCCCTGTCAGTCTGCTGCGGGGCGCACGTGCGCGGATCTCGTGCCGGGCACAAGGATCTTGAGCAGGTGTTGGAGTTTCTCCACTACGCCGGGCGGGCCGGGGGGCGCATGCGGAGGCTGGGGGCGGTGCGTCCGGGTCGGTGTCGGATCTGCTCGGAGAGGCCGCCGGGCAGAGCGCGTTGGCGGGTGGCGGGCTGCGGGCTGCGGGCTGCGGAGTTCTATGTGCTCGTCGCGCCTCGGACGAATCTGCGAAGGTGCGCCCGCACGGTGTCGGGCTGTTCCAGCCAGGGTTCGTGCCCGGCGTCCTCGATCCGCGTGAGCGGGAGGTCGAGGCGGGACGCGAGTGACGCGAGGGCCGCCAGCGGGCGGGGATCGTCGAGGCCGCCGAGGAGCTCCGTTCGCGCGGGCAGGTGTGCGCGCAGGTCGGTGATGTGGTCGTCCAGCGGGTCCGCGCGTCCGGCCTCGCCGAGTTCCCTGTTCATGGCCCAGTTGACGGGGCGCCGCCGGCGGGCACCCTGCGCGGCCCAGTGCCACCCGCGTTCGGGGTCGGCGTGGTCGGTGAACCAGGCAAGGGTGAGCAGTTCGACCTCCTGCTCCTCGGTGCGGTGCGCCATCGCCTCCAGTTCGCGCAGCCGCTCCCGCTGCGCCGTGGACATGCGGCGTTCGCGTTCCGCCCGGTCCCCGCTGCGCCAGTCTCCGACGAACGGTCCGCACATCAGCAGCAGCGCGGCGACCCGGTCGGCGTGCGCCAGACAGAACCGGCTCGCCAGGTCGGTGCCGTAGGAGTGCCCGATCAGTACGGCCCGGGGCGCCTCCCACGCGTCGAGCAGTCCGGCGAGGTCGTCGACATGCCGGGCGAGGGAATGGCGGCCCTCCCAGGGGGACCGGCCGGTGCCACGCTGGTCGTACCGGTACACGGGGGCGAGGTCGGCGATCATGGGGGCGACGTCGCCGAGGTAGTCCGGCAGGCCCGGGCCGCCGTGGAGCATGACCACGGGCGGCTGCCGGGTCGTGTCGCCCAGCGCCGTCCACCGCACCTGCGCCCCGTCGCTCATCGACGCGACGCCCTGGGTCTCGGTCAAGGTCACGGCGGAGAACCTACCGCGCCGACGGGGCACGGGGAGCGGGCCGCCGCCCTTCACGGCGTACCCCGGTACCCCTTCAACCCGTCCGCGAGTTCCCCTTCGTCCCCGTCGCGCCACGCGTGAAGCGCCTGCTGGAGGGCGAACGTCCCCCGGATCACCGCGATGCGCCGTACGACGTCCGGGCCGCCCCACCCTCCGAGCGCGAGCACCCGCCCCAGCAGTTCCTCCCCGTGGCTCGCGCCGATCGCCGCCAGGTCCTCCGCCGGGTCCCCGAGGCACGCCTCGTCCCAGTCCACGACACCGCTGAGGCGGGGTGCGCGGTCGACCGTCTCCCACAGGACGTTCTCGCGGCCGAGGTCGCCGTGGACGAGGGCGGAGGTGATCCGGGGCAGGGTCTCCAGCGCGGCGAGTTCCCTCGCGGCGCGCTCGCGTCCGGCGGCGGACATCAGCGGCAGCAGGTCCTGCCGTACGCCGGTCACGAACCCGTCCCACTCCCCCACCGGCACCACGCCGCGCGCCCGCCGCCCGGCTCGCGCGAGCGCGTTCAGCAGGTTCACGTACTGCCGGGCCACCTCGTCTCCGCCGCCGCCTTCGAGCGGTGCTCCGGGGATGCGGCTCAGCACCAGGTGGCCGTCGCCCTCGGCCAGCGGGATCGGCGTACGGATGCCGAGGCCGAGCCCGGCGATCGTGCGCAGGACGGCCGCCCGCGCGGGGAGCCGGCGGGCGGCGGCGTCCGTGCGGGCGTGGCAGACGACCTGGTCGGGGCCGATGACGACTCGGTGGAACTGGCCTTCGTGGACGGGGAATCGGTCTGCGCCGGAGAGGTTCATGTGCTCTGTCTATGACGTATCCCACCCCACCCGCAAATAGGTATCCGTGATGCGTATTTGCTACGGTCGGCTCATGCGGTTGACCAAGTTCACCGACCTGTCCCTGCGTGCCGTCATGCGGCTCGCGGTCGTCGAAGAGGGTGCCTCGCTGACCTCGCGGGAGGTCGCGGAGGCGATGGACGTGCCGTACAGCCACATGGCGAAGGCCATCAGCCGGCTCCAGCATCTCGGTGTGGTGGAGGCCAGGCGGGGGCGCAGCGGGGGGCTGGTGCTGACCGGGTTGGGGCGGCGGGCTTCTGTGGGGTGGCTCGTGCGGGAGTTGGAGGGGGAGGCGGAGGTGGTCGACTGCGAGGGCGATCCGCCGTGTCCGCTGCGTGCGGCGTGCCGGTTGCGCGGGGCGTTGCGGGACGCGCGGGAGGCGTTCTTCGCGGCGCTCGATCCCGTGGTGGTCGCCGATCTCGTGGCCTCGCCGACCGGCCCCGTGCTCGTCGGGCTGGCGGTGCGCCGCCCGGAGTGACACGGCCGTACGTACGGCCGGTCGTTGCCGCTTCCCGTCCGTTAATTGGAATCCATGACGCCAATTCAGGAGGTCCCGGTGCTCTCCCAGCGCTCCGTTCCCGTCGTCCGCCGGACGCTGCCCGTCGTGGGCGCCCACATCGAGAAGATCGCGGGCCGGTTCTACGAGGGCCTCTTCGCGGCCCACCCCGGCCTCCTGCGCGACCTGTTCAACCGGGGCAACCAGGCCAACGGCCAACAGCGCGCCGCCCTCGCGGGCTCGATCGTGGCCTACGCCGGCATGCTCCTCGACGGCACCCGTACGGACGCCATGCTGGCCCGCATCGCGCACAAACACGCGTCCCTCGGCATCGAGCCCTCGCAGTACAAGGTCGTCCACACGCACCTGTTCGCCGCAATAGCCGACGTCCTCGGCGACGCGGTCACGCCCGAGGTCGCCGCCGCCTGGGACGAGGTGTACTGGCTGATGGCCGACACGCTGATCGCCGCCGAGGCGGAACTCCGTGAGGAGAAGGGGGGTTGGCAGGAGCTGACGATCACCGAACGCCACGAGGAGACGCCGGACGCTGTGTCGTTCGTCCTGCGCGACCCTCACGGCACCTTCCTGCCGGGCCAGTTCGTCAGCGTCCAAGTGCACCTCCCGGACGGGGCACGCCAGATACGCCAGTACAGCCTCTCCCGCGGGCCCGCCCACCCCGACTGGCGCATCACCGTCAAGCGTGTCCACGACCCCCTCCGCCCCGACGGCGAGGTCTCCACCTGGCTGCACACGCACGCCCGTCCGGGCGACACGCTCACCGTCTCCGCCCCCTACGGCACGCTCACGCTCCCCGACGGCGACGGCCCGCTCCTCCTCGCCTCCGCCGGGATCGGTACGACGCCGATGCTGTCGATGCTGGACCACCTCTCATCGACGGACTCCGCCCGCCCGGTCACGGTCGTCCACGCGGACCGCTCCCCCGCCACCCACGCCCACCGCGCCGAACTCCTGCGTCTCGTCGAGGAGTTGCCGGACGCGACCCTCCACCTGTTCTACGGCCGCCACGCGACCCTGGACGCCCTCGACGTCCCCCCGGCAGCCACCGCGCTCCTCTGCGGCCCTCTGCCCTTCCTGCGCTCGGTCCGCACCGGCCTGCTGGACAAGGGGGTCGCTCCGGACGCCGTCCACTACGAACTCTTCAGCCCCGACCACTGGT
This sequence comes from Streptomyces niveiscabiei, assembly GCF_033794345.1. Taxonomy (NCBI): domain Bacteria; kingdom Bacillati; phylum Actinomycetota; class Actinomycetes; order Kitasatosporales; family Streptomycetaceae; genus Streptomyces; species Streptomyces niveiscabiei. The sequence continues at coordinate 178,412 of NZ_JARAYJ010000011.1, read as the reverse complement.
CGGCCCGCTCCTGACCGCCCATCAGCCGCCCGACGTACGCGTCCAGCCGCTCCTCCACGACCCGCGCCGTCAGCTCCGCCCTCCCCGCCTCCCGCCACGCCCGCGCCACCGCCCGCACCTCCTCCGACAACGCCAACGCGTCCCGGACCAGCCAATACAAGCGCCGGCCCAGCCGGCCCCCCGCCTCCTCGTACGCCTCGACGAACCTCCGCCCCCACTCCGGGCCGTGCAGCAACGCCAGGTTGGTCGCACAGCGCGCGACATCGAGGCCCGCCGGTCCCCACGACGCGGTCGCCCAGTCGACGACGCCGGTGATCCTCAGCGGTACGCCGAACAGGACGTTGCCGGGGTGGAAGTCCCGGTGCAGGAACCGTCCTTCGTACGGTGGCGCGGGCTCGCGGATGACGTCGATCGCGGCGGCCCACGTCGCCGTGTCGGCGCCGGGCGGGATCACGACGCTCTCGGCGGTCGTCCGCGTCGTGTACGCCGGCGGTCGCTCGTCGGGTTCCAGTGCGTGGATCCCGACGAGCTGACGGGCCAGCAGGGGCACCCGCTCGGCGACCCCCTCGTCGTCGAGGCACGTCCGGCCCGGCAGGTACGTCATGAGCAGTGCTCCGGCGCCCGCGTCGGCCGCGACCAGCACGGGGGCCGGCACGCCGGTCCCCGCGAGCAGGGCCAGCGTCCCGGCCTCCCTGCGCACCTCGTCCTCATGCCGCACCCCGGTCCGCAGGACCAGCTCACGGGTCCCGCCGCCCCTCGTACGGATGGCCAGCCGCCGCGTCTGCGCGCTGATGCCCCCGTACAACACCTCGACACCGACGATCTCTTCGCCGGGTTCCAGGCACTGCTTCACCCAGGCCAGGCTCGACGAGCGGACACTCACCAGGTCACCAGCACCCTTCCGGTCACTCCTGCTCGAAGGAACACCGCCTCGCCGCCGGATCACGCCGTCGCTCGGGCCGGTCAGTCCGGGCGTGCCGCTTGCCACGTCCAGGAGGTCTGGCGGGGGAGGCCGGCGAGTTCTGCTCGGCCGGTGCACCAGAGGAGGACCCGGGTGGGGTCTCCGGGCGGGGCCGCGGGGAAGAGCCGGGTGAGGACCGCCGCGCTCAGCGGTGCCGGTGGCAGCCAGTCCACGGACAGGCCCTGTGTGATGTCGTGGGTGTGCAGCAGGATCTCGGCGACACCCATCGCGGCGAACCCCCCGGGGTCGCACGGGCCCCAGTGCCAGGCCCGCAGGGCCGGGTCGGCTGTGGCCAGCGCGCTGCCGAGCAGTCCGCCACAGGCGGTGACGGCCTGGAGCACTTCGGCCGGTGAGGCGGTGGGGCGGACGTTCAGGTCGATGGGGAGGTAAGCGTCGGCGGGCTGCGCCGCCACCTGCGCCGCGTAGGCCAGCAGGTCGTGTGCGATGTGGGCCGCTGTCTCCCGGCAGGTCCATTCGAGCGGCCCGGCCGCCACCGTCCAGTCCTCGGCGGTACGGGGGCCGAGCACCTCCAGCATCTCCGCCACGGCGGCGTCGACATCCTTGTGGTCCATGCGGAACTCCTCGTGACGGGGCCGGGGTGGTTGTCGTCGTCCGTGCGTCGTTCAGGCAGGGCTGGAGCATGGATGTGACCATGCCGAAGTCCCGGGCGACGGAGCTTCATGCGCCGCGTTGTGAGTATGCCGTGGCCGCGATCACCGGGAGGAGGGTCAGGGCGAGGGCGCTCGATGTGAGGGCGAGGGTCGGGTAGCTCGTCGATGTGACGATCAGGCCCGAGGAGATGCCGCCGGTGGCGCCCGCGAGGGAGATCGAGACGTCCACCAGGCCCTGGGTCCTGGCGCGGTTGGTGAGGGGGACGGAGTCGGTGAGGAGGGCGGTGCCGGAGACGACGCCGAGGTTCCAGCCCAGGCCGAGGAGGGCGAGGGCCAGGCTCAGGAGGGGGACGGAGTCTTCCGGGGCGGTGGCGGCGACCAGGCCGGCAGTCAGGAGGGTGAGCGCGGCGGACGTTGCCGTGCGGAGCGGTCCGTGGCGGTCGGTGAGGCGGCCGGTCAGCGGGGAGGGGAGGTACATCGCGGCGATGTGGACGGCGATGACCAGCCCGGACGCGCCGGTCCCGTGCCCGTGGTCGTGCATGTGGACCGGCGTCATCGTCATGACGGCGACCATGACGAGTTGGGTGACGACCATGACGAGCGCGCCCAGCGTGACGCCGCCGCCCTCGCGGGGGCTCAGCAGGCCGCTGACCGGCGTCCGCGCGGCCAGCGTCCGCGCCAGGACCAGCGGGTCGGGGCGCAGGCTCACCGTCAGCACCAGCGCGGCCAGCGCGTACGCGCCGCCGGACAGCAGGAAGGGCCCCGCCAGCTCGGGAATCCCCAGCGCCGCCCCCACCTCCCCCATCGGCGCCGTGAGGTTCGGCCCGGCCACACCGCCCAGCGTCGTCGCGACCAGCACCGTCGACACGGCCCGCGCCCGATGCCCCGGCGCCGCGAGGTCGGCTCCGGCGTACCGCGCCTGAAGGTTCGTCGCCGACCCGGCCCCGTACACGAACATCGCGGCGAAGAGCAGCACCGGACTGTCCACGACGGCGGCGACGATCACCCCCACCGCCCCGAGCACCCCCGCGAGATACCCGAGCACGAGCCCGGGGCGGCGCCCACGGCGGTGGGAGACGCGTCCGACGGCTACGGCGGTGAGCGCGGAACCCCCGGTCAGCAGGGCGCTGGGCAGCCCCGAGAGCCGCGTGGACCCCAGCATGTCCTGTGCCAGGAGGGCGCCGACGGTGACCCCGGCGGCCAGCCCCATGCCGCTGAGGACCTGGGAGGCGACCAGCACCCGCAGGACGCGCCGCTGGGCCCGCACGGGATCGGTCGAGGCAGTCGTCGCGGGGACGGTCACATCCATGCTTCCCACCTCATGTCCAGGCCCTCGGTCTCATGACCTCCGCCCCCGATACCTCCGCAGCGCCCCGGCGACCGCACACCGCACACAGTCGTCGACCGGCACCCGATGACACCGCACCGGCCCTCCGGCCAACGCCTCCAGTTCCGCCACCAGCCTCTCCGTACGCCTGGCCTGCTCCGCGAGCACCCGTACCCGCGCGCTCTGCCCGCCGACCTGCCGCCTGCTGGCGATCAACCGCTCGTACTCCGGGACAGTCAGCGCCACCACCTCACGCCCGCCGAGGGTGATCCGGCGCGGCCGGGGTGTGTTGGGCACGTGCTTCCTCCGCTCCTCGCCGAAGCCGGGGCTGAAATCTGGGCCGGGGCCGGGATCTCGGCCGGGGCTGGGGCCTGGCCTGCGCCTGCGCCTGCGCCTGCGCCTGCGCCTGCGCCAGCGAACACGTGAGGGCCCCGCAGTCGAGGCCCTCAGGTGTCAGACGGTGACGGTCTCCCGCCGGGTCACGGGATCGGGCCTCAGCAGCCGATGCGCCAACTCCCCGAAGGCGAGCCCGAATCCGGTCCACAACGTCGCCTGGATGGCGAGCGCGGAGAGCCGGAACCGCCACAGGACGGTCGCGGGGAAGTCGGCGGGCACCTCGTTCACGGACGGCAGGAACGCGTACGCCAGCCCGGTCGCGGCGACGAACGCGGCCACCGCGACGACCGTCGCCCACCAGTTGCCGAGGCCAGGCGCGAGCCGCTTGCCGAGGAGGGTCGCGGCGACGGCGAGCAGGACGCTGAGGACCAGCATCAGGAAGTACAGGGTGGTGCGCTTCCCGATGGTGTCGCCGTCGCCGACGGCGGGCGGGTTGGCCGGGTACTTGAGGAACGGGACGACGTAGACGGCGACCAGCGCGCAGCTGGCCAGGAGCAGCGCGGTGGCCCGGGGGCTGAAGCGTCCGACGCGGCCGAGGGCGAAGCAGTACGCGAGGGCCGCGATGCCGCCGAAGGCGACGCCGTAGACGAGGACGCCGGTCGCGAGTCCGGCGGTGGACTGGAGGGAGCGGGAGACGAGTTCGGCCTCGTGGCCGTGCTCGTGGGAGTGGGCCTCCTCGAAGCCGATCGCCTTGTCGACGGAGGGTTCACCGAGGACGTAGGCGACGATCAGGGCGAGCACGCCGGCCGCGAGACCGGCGAGCATGCCCCGCACGAGCAGGTTCCGTACGGTTGCGGAGTTCATGGGGTGTCGGCGTCCCTCGGGTCAGTGGCAGGGGAAGCCGAGCAGGTGGCGGGCGTCGTGCACCCACTCGTGGACCTCTTCGCCGGAGAGGAGTGCGGTGGCGCCCTGCTCGGCGCCGACGAAGTACAGCAGGATCAGCATGAGGACGCCGAAGAAGACGGCCCAGGGGGCGATGGCCTTCAACGGCAGTTTGAGCGGGGTGGTGGCGGTGGTCGGCTGGGCGACGTGCTGCGCCATGGCAGGGCCTCCTTCGGGAGTTCGCGTCCCGTCTCGGTGGTGCTCCGTACGACGGCTACGGGTCTGACTCACCCCTGCCTCGAAGAGGCCGCAGGGCACACAGTGGCGCGACCGTGCCGGGATCTCACCGGCTTCCGTCCTGCCGTCGTTGTCGGGGCGACGATACCGCGTGACGTGTACCCGACCAACCCCGCGTCACCAGGCACTTTCCTCCCGACGCCGCCGCTCAGGGCCCTTCGCCGCCCCGGGTCGCGCCTCACGGGCCGCCGCTCGACTCGCGGATCGCGAGCGTGAAGCCGCTGACGAACTCCTCGTACCGGGGCGGGGGTTCGTGCTGTTCGATGCGGGTGACGAGGAGGGTGACGGCGTGTTCGGCCATGCCGTCGTGGTCGGGGTCGACGCTGGACAGGGACGGGACGAGGTACGCGCTCTCGGCGATGTCGTCGAACCCGATGACCTTGACCTGGCCGGGGACGCGGACGCCGCTGTCGGCGAGTCCGCGCAGGACGCCCATCGCGAGGGTGTCGGTCACGCAGAACACGCCGTCGAAGTCCAGGCCCCCGGCGACCATGTCCCGCGCGCACCGGGCGCCCTCGGCGAGCCCGAACCGGCCGACCTCGCGGACCAGTCCGGGGTCGTACGGCACCCCCGCGTCGGTGAGGGCCTGCCGGTAGCCGGCGTGGCGGAGGCTGGAGGTGTCGATCTCGTCGATGTCTCCGCAGACCAGCGCTATCCGCCGGCACCCCCGCTCGACGAGGTGGGCGACGGCCGCCCGGGACGCCTCCAAGTTGGGCATGCCGACGTGGTCCACGGGTCCGCCGACGATGCGGTCGCCGAGCACGACCACGGGGTGCTCGACGGTGAGGCGTTCGGCGTCGGTCTGCGCCAGGCCGACGGCGCTGAGCAGGAGGCCGTCGTAGAGGCGGTTGCGGGAGAGGGAGAGGGCGTCGAGTTCGCTCTCCCGCGTGGCGCCGGTCTGTTCGATGCCGACGCGCAGGCCGTGGCGTCCGGCGGCGGCGATGACGCCGGCGGCGAGGCGGCTGTAGTACGGGCTGTCGACCTCGGGCACGGCGAGGCCGATCGTGCCGGTGCGGCCCTTGCGGAGGTTGCGGGCGGCGACGTTGACCCGGTAGTCGAGCCGGGCCATCGCCGCGAGGACCTTGTCGCGGGTCTCCCGCCGTACGTGGGGGTGGCCGTTGATGACGTTGGAGACGGTCATCGCGGACACCCCGGCCGCCTTCGCCACGTCCTGGATGGTCGCCACGGGTCAGGTCAGCGGGGCCTGGAGGGTGAGGAAGGAGTGCGGGGGCAGGGTGAGGGTCAGGCCGCCGTCCGTCGCCTTGACCCCGTCGAAGGGGCGTGGCGCGACCGTGTCCCGCTGCTCGGGCGTGTTGTGGTCCTGGACGCGGCCGGCCGTCAGGAGCCGGGCGACCGGGGCGCCGAGGGTGCCTCCCCGCAGGTCGAGGGTGACCTCCGCCGGTTCTTCGGCGTCGAGGTTGGAGAGGGAGACGAGGACCTTGCCGTTCTTGACGCTGGCGGAGACGGAGACGGTCGTGAGTTCCGCCCCGGCGACGGTGCGTCGGGCCTCGTCGGCCTTGAGGTGGACTGCGAGTGAGGTGGCGTCCTGGTGGTCCTTGTTCATCTCGAACACGTGGTACGTCGGAGTGAGGACCAGGCGGTCGCCGTCGGTGAGGATCATCGCCTGGAGGACGTTGACCGTCTGGGCGATGTTCGCCATGTGGAGGCGGGCCGCGTGCTTGTGGAAGATGTCAAAGTGCGTGCTGGCTACGAGCGCGTCGCGCATGGTGTTCTGCTGGAAGAGGAAGCCCGGGTTGGTGCCCGGCTCGACGTCCCACCAGGTGCCCCATTCGTCGAGGACCAGGCCGACCGTGCGGCCACGGTCGTAGATGTCCATCACGTTGGAGTGTCCGGTGAGGATGTCGTCGATGCGGCGGGCCGCGAGCATCGTGCGGTAGTAGTCGTCGGTGTCGAATGCGGTCGCGCTGCCTTTCGCCTCCCACGGTCCGGCCAGTGTGTAGTAGTGAACGGACACGCCCTGGAAGAAGTTCCTGGGCGTCGCGTCGCATCCGAAACAGCTGATCTGCTGCATCAGCGTCTCGGTCCACTTGTAGTCGGCGTCCGACGCGCCGGAGGCGATCCGGTACAGCTTGTTGTCGCCGTGGTCGCGGCAGTACGTGGCGTACTGGCGGGCCAGGTCGGCGGAGTACTCGGCGCGCATGTTGCCGCCGCAGCCCCAGGTCTCGTTCCCGATCCCCCAGTACTTCACCTTCCACGGCTCGTCGCGGCCGTTGTCCTTGCGCAGCCGCACCATCGGGCTGTCGCCGTCGCGGGTCAGGTACTCGACCCACTCGCTCATCTCCCGCACGGTCCCGGAGCCGACGTTCCCGCTGATGTACGGCTCGGCGCCGAGGAGTTCGCACAGGGCCATGAACTCATGGGTGCCGAAGTGGTTGTTCTCCTCGACGTTCCCCCAGTGCGTGTTGACCATCCGAGGCCGTTCCTCGCGCGGCCCAATCCCGTCCCGCCAGTGGTACTCGTCCGCGAAACACCCGCCGGGCCAGCGCAGGTTCGGGATGTTCAGCGCGCGCAGCGCCTCGACGACGTCGAGCCTGATCCCGCCCTCGTTGGGGGTCTCGGAGTCCTCCCCGACCCAGAACCCCCCGTAGATGCAGCGCCCGAGGTGCTCGGCGAAGTGACCGTAGAGGTGCCGGCTGATCGTCGGCCCTTCGATGTCCAGGTTGACGACCGCGGTGGCGTTGGGCACAGCTACTCCCGGGAGACATACGGTGACGTGTACGACGTCGAGGTGATCGTTTGTAGCGATAAACACCTCACACGCCCTCGTCGGGGCCGTCAAGGTCACCCGGCCCCACGGGAGTCACGGAAACTTTCGCTCCCCGACGGGCACCCGCGCCCGCGCGCAGGAAAGGGGTGGCCGGGCGCCCGGCCACCCCTCACCCGCCTCAGGTCAGCGTCGCCGCCACCCGCGCCGCCGCCTTGGCCACCAGCTCGTTCTTCGAGGGCCCCTCGGCCGCGTACGTCGTCGTCAGCACCGCGATCACCAGCGGCGCCCTGCCGGGCGGCCACACCACGCCGACGTCGTTGGCGACGCCGTAGGAGCTCGCGCCGCCCGTCTTGTCGGCGAGGATCCAGTCCGCGGGGAGTCCGGCGCGGAAGCGGGTGACGTTGGTGGAGTTGGCGACCATCCAGGAGGTGAGGCGGGTGCGGTCGGCGGGCCGCAGGACGTCGCCCAGGAGGAACTTCGCGTAGGTGCGGGCGATCGCGTGGGGCGTCGTCGTGTCCGTCGTGCGCCAGGGTTCGGCGGAGTTGAGGTCGGGCTCCCAGCGGTCGAGGCGGGTCACGGGGTCGCCGAGAAAGCGGGCGAAGCGGGTGATGGCGGTGGGGCCGCCGAGTTCGCGCAGGAGGAAGTTGGCGGCGGCGTTGTCGCTGTGGGAGACGGCGGCGGCGCAGAGTTCCTCGACGGTCATGCCGGTGTCGAGGTGCTTCTCGGTGACCGGCGCGTATCCGGAGTCCGTCAGCTCCTGCCGCGTGTAGTGGATGCGCTTGGCCGGGTCCAGGCCGTCGCGCAGGACGGCCGCCGCGGCCGGCGCCTTGAACACCGAGCACATCGGGAACCGTTCGTCCGCGCGGTGCGTCAGCGTCCTCCCGGTCGCGGTGTCGTGGGCGAAGACGCCCAGCCGGGCGGCGTACTCCTCCTCCAGGCCGGCGAAGACGTCCCTGCCGGCGGCGTGGGCCGGGGGCGCCACGGCCGCGGTCAGGGCCGCTCCGGCGCCCAGGGCGAGGAGTGTGCGGCGTCGCGGGGTGTTCGTTCGTGCCATGGTCGTCCGTCCTCACGGTCGTTGATCTTGGCTCAGTCGTTCAGGACGCGACCCTGGATGACACAGTTTCGATCATCGCGGACCCTGATGGAGAATCCCTGAACATGTCGATCATTCATCGCACCTGGCTCAAGCCGACCAAGCTCGAATTCCTCACCCCGTGGCTCCCCACGCGCGCGTGGTACCAGGGCGGTACGGCCGCTCCGCAGCTCGCCAAGGCCGGGGGCTTCCGGCTCGACGACCCGGAGGGTGAGGTCGGCATCGAGTTCTTCGTCGCCACCGACGCCGAGGGCCCGCACGCCTACCTGATCCCCCTGACCTACCGTTCCGCCCCGCTCCCCGGCGCGGACCACGCGCTCATCACCACGCTGGAGCACGGCGTCCTCGGAGAGCGCTGGGCCTACGACGGCGTCCACGACCCGGTGCTGACCGGCGCCCTGGCCGCGTTCCTCGAGGGTCGGCTCCCGGCGCAGGCCCAGAGCACGAGCGACGCCCTGGACGAGGAGGTCACCCACGCGTACGCGGGCGGGGCCCCGCTGCTGGCCGGCGAGGTGACGGTGACCGAGACGGCCGACGGCACGACGCTGACGACGCCGGACGGTCCCGCCGTCCGCTTCAACCGCCTCCTGACCGCCGTGCCCGACGTCCCTCCGGCGGACGCGCTCGGCCATGTGACCGGCGCGTGGAGCGACCTGGAGGGCAACCGGGTGCGCGGAGTGTTCGCGGTGGTCGAGGCGCGGGCCTGACACGCACCGCCGCCCGAAGTCCCGCCGGCCGGCCCTCACCCCCCGGCCGGCATCCCCTCCGCCATCGCGTACACCGTCCGCGCGTGCAGCTCGAACATCCCGACGAGATCGATGCCCCCGTCGATCTCCTGCTGGACGAACAGCCCGTCGGTACCGGCGATGGCGTAGGTGACGAGGACGTCCACGGCCTTCTCGTCCACGTCCGGGAACAGTGCCCGGACGACCTCGGTGATCCGCTGCCGCGCCGCCTTCCTGACGTCCAGGTAGACGCCCCGCCCCCGGGGTTCGACCGGCCGCCGCTCCAGCGCGAGCATCAGCCCGAGCCGCACGAAGTCGGGCGCGTCGAGCAGGGACCGGGCGACGTTCGCGGCCATGGTCGTGACCCGTTCCAGTGGGGTCCCCGCGTCCTCGCCGGGCAGTTCGACGGCCGTCAGCCAGGTCTCGAAGCTGCGCTCGATGACGGCGGCGATCAGGTCGTCCTTGTCCTTGAAGTGCCAGTAGATCGAGCTGGGGGGCAGTCCGCACTTGGCGCTGACGGCCGCGATCGACGTGCCCTCGTACCCCCGCTCCCCCGCGATCTCGACCGCCGCGTCGAGGATGCGCCGCCGCGACTCCACGCCGTTGGCCCGCTGCTTGCGCTCGGGTCTCCCCCGGGTCATTCCGTGATTCTCCGTCTCTCAGAGGCGTACACCTCGCTCTTCGGGGTACGCGTCGACGATCTCCGCACTCTAGTCCGCCCGTGCGCCGGCTGACGATTTCCGGCCGCGTACCCCCGATGGGCGAACTCCCCGGCGCCGACGGTGGCTTTCTCGGCGCTGGCCTTGCGGGAGGGGCCCCTCGCGGCCTCACCCTGAGGTCGGCTCACCCCTCACGCAACGTGATCGCGGAGGCGGGGCACATCGCCGCGGCCTCCCGCGCCCGGGTCTCGTCCGGCACAGCGGGCGTCTCCGTGAGCAGCACCACGACCCCGTCGTCCTCGTCCTGGTCGAACACCCCGGGTGCGACGAGGACGCAGTTCCCCGCGCCGCAGCACAGCGACCGGTCGACGGCGATCCTCACCACGTCACCGGCACTTCGCTCAGCCCGCCCACCAACAGGCCCTCCACGCGCCGCAGTTCACCGACCGGCACGGCGAGCCGCAGGGTGGGCAGCCGCCGCAGCAGCACCTCCAGGGCGACCTGGAGTTCGGTCCTGGCGAGGCTCTGCCCCAGGCAGGAGTGCGGGCCCGCGCCGAACGCGAGGTGCGGATTGGGGCTGCGGGAGAGCAGCATGCGGTCGGGGTCCTCGAAGGCCGCCGCGTCCCGGTTGGCGGCGGGCAGGGCGCAGACGACGGTGGCGCCGCGCGGCAGCACCGAGCCGCCGACCTCGACGTCCTCGGTGAGGTAACGCCGCAGTCCGAAGCCGAGGTTGACGTCCAGGCGCAGCGCCTCGTCGACGGTCGTGCGCACCAGCTCCGGTTCGGTCAGCAGTTGTTCCCAGCGTGCCCGGTCGGCCAGCAGCATCGCGGCGGTCTTGCCGATGGCGTTGGCGGTCGTCTCGTGCCCGGCGACGAGCAGTCCCATGCCGGTGCGCAGCAGCCAGGCGTCGGTGACGTCGGGCTGGTCGGCGATGAACATGCTGATCATGTCGTCGCCGGGGTGCTCGCGGACGTGCGCGATGTGCCGGGCCATGTACGCGTCGAACTCCGTGTACGCCGCCGCGCTCTCCTGTTTCGTCCAGCGGCTGACGTTGAGGAAGGCGTCGGACCAGTGCGAGAAGCGGTCGCTGTCCTCGGCGGGGACCCCGAGGATCGTACAGATCACGTACACGGGCAGCGGGAACCCGAACGCGCCCTTCAGGTCGGCGGGTCGGCCCCGCTCGGCCATCGCGTCCACGAGCGCCTCGGCGCGTTCGGTGATCGCGGGGCGCAGGGCGGTCATGCGTTTGGCGGTGAAGTACTTGCCGACCTGCCGGCGCCACCGCTGGTGGCCCTCGCCCCGGTCGGGTACGACGTCCTGGAGCTCGCCGTCGACGACGGGGCCGCCCGCGCCCTCGGGGGCGAGCCGGGCGGCGCCGTCCTCGGCGGTGGGGCGGGCGAAGCGGGGGTCGGAGAGCAGGGTGCGTACGTCGTCGTAGCGGGTCAGGAGCGTCGCCTCGTCGCCGCTGGGGAGGCGGACGGACGCGACCGGGCACGCGCGGCGCAGTTCCGCCCAGGCGGGCGGCGGCTCCAGCGGGCCGTCGGCGGGCAAGGGGAGTCGGAGCTCGGCCATCGCGCACCTCCGTGGGACCGGTACCGACGCTACGCAGCAGTGCATGATGCGGCAAGAAGCGGTTCGGCCGTCGCACGAAGACGCCCGACGGGGTCGCGGCGGGGTCCGTGTACGGTCCCCCCGTGGACTACCCGAACGATCAGCACCCCGGCGCCCCCGTCCGCGCCGGTGTCCCCGAGCACGGCCGCGTGCCCAAGTACTACGCGGTCAAGGCCCGGTTGGACGACCTCGTGAGCGAACTCGGCGAGGGCGCTGTCATCCCCACCGAGCGTGACCTCTCCGAGCGGTACGACGTGGCCCGCGAGACGGTGCGGCAGGCGCTGCGGGAGCTGCTGCTGGAGGGCAAGCTGCGCCGGCGGGGCCGGGGGACCGTCGTCGCGGGGCCGAAGCTGGAGCAGCCGCTCGCGCTGGCCAGCTACACGGAGGGTGTGCGCCGGCAGGGCCGGACGCCGGGCCGCAGTCTGGTCGCCCTCGACCGGTTCCCGTGCCCGGCGCCGCTGGCCGAGGAGACGGGGCTGACGCGCGGCGAGCCGGTGTGGCACCTGGAGCGGGTGCTGCTGGCCGACGACGAGCGGGTGGGCCTGGAGAGCACGTACGTGTCCGTGGCCCGGCTCCCGCGTCTGGACGCCGAGTTCGACCCGGACTCCTCGTTCTACGCCTACATGGGCGGCGAGGGCATCCGGCTCGGGCAGGCCGACGAGCGCATCGAGACGGTGCTCGCGACGCCGCGCGAGGCGCTGCTGATCGGGACGCCCCCGGCGCTGCCGATGCTGTTGATCCACCGGGTGTCGCGGGACGCGCAGGGGCGTCCGCTGGAGCGGGTGCGGAGCCTGTACCGGGGTGACCGGTTCTCGTTCTCGGCGCACCTCAGAAACTGACAGAAAGCGATGATGCGACCGCCTGAAAATCACGAACAGATAACGGGTCTAGCCCAAACGTGATGGCCGGTTCATGCTCCCGTCGTCAGCCGGACCCTTCCGGTTCCCGCACGGCGAGGAGCGTGGCGGTCGTGAGAGTGATAGTCGTCGGAGCCGGCGTGGTGGGCACCCTGCACGCCTGGCAAGCACTGGAACGCGGCCACGAGGTCGTACAGATCGAGCGCGAGGCGGAGGCCCGGGGCGCGTCGCTGCGCAACTTCGGGCTCGTCTGGGTCAGCGGGCGCGCGGACGGCGAGGAGCTGTCGGCCGCGCTGCGCGCGAGGGAGCTGTGGGAGGGGATCGGCGAGCGCGTCCCGGCGCTCGGCTTCCGCGCGAACGGGTCCCTCACCGTGGTACGCGGCGCCCTCGAACGCGCCGTCGCCGAGTACGCGGCGGCGCGGGGCGACGCGGACGTACGCGGGTACGAGCTGCTGACGCCCGGCGAGGCGCGGGCGCTGAACCCGGCGCTGCGCGGGGAGTTCGACGCGGCCCTGTACTGCGCGCGGGACGCGGCCGTCGAGCCGCGCACCGCCCAACGCGCCCTGCGCGCCGAGCTGTTGACGAACCCGCGTTACACGTTCCTCCCGGGCCGCGAGGTCCGTGAGGTGATCGGGGAGCGCGCGGTCCGCGACGACCACGGCGACCTGCACACGGGCGACGCCGTCGTCCTGTGCACCGGCGCCTGGCTGGGCGGCCTGGTGCGCGAGCTGGCCGGGCCCCACCTGCCCGTGCGCCGCGTCCGGTTGCAGATGATGCAGACCGCGCCGCTGGGCGAGCCGCTGACGACGTCGGTCGCGGACGCGGACAGCTTCCGCTACTACCCGGCGTACGCCTCCCCCGCCCTGGACGCCCTCAACTCCGGCCGGCCGCAGCCGGATACGGCGGCCGAGCACCGGATGCAGCTGCTCATGGTCCAGCGCGCGGACGGCGGCCTGACCGTCGGCGACACCCACGAGTACGAGCACCCCTTCTCCTTCGACACCGTCGAGGACCCCTACGAGCACCTGGCCGGCGTCGTCGAGTCCCTCCTCGGCCGCCCGCTCCCCGCGATCCGGCGCCGCTGGGCGGGCGTGTACGCGCAGTGCCTCGACACGAGCCGTGTCGTGCACCGCCAGCAGGTCCGCGACGGCGTCTGGCTGGTCACGGGCCCTGGCGGACGCGGCATGACCTGCGCGCCCGCGATCGCCGAGACCACCGCAGACCAGTTGGGCTGGTGAGCCAGATGCCGCACGACATCCGCCTAGTCGTCCTCGACATGGCCGGCACGACCGTCACCGACGGCGGCCTGGTCGAACGCGCCTTCACGACGGCCCTCGGTTCGGACCCCGATCAACTCGCCTACGTGCGGGCCACGATGGGCGAGTCCAAGATCTCTGTCTTCCGCCACCTCTTCAAGGACGAGGCCACCGCCCAGCGCGCCAACACCGCCTTCGAGCAGGCGTACGGCGACCTCGTCACCGACGGCCTGATCACCCCGATCCCCGGCGCCCGCGAGGCGATCGAGCAGCTCACCGCCGAGGGCCGGACCGTCGTCCTGACCACCGGCTTCGCCCGCGTCACCCAGGACGCGATCCTCGACGCGCTCGGCTGGCGCGGCCTCGCGGCGCTCACCCTGTGCCCGGCGGACGCGGGCGGCCGGGGACGGCCGTACCCCGACATGGTCCTGGAGGCGTTCGTGCGGACGAAGGCCGCCGACGACGTCCGGCAGGTCGCGGTCGTCGGGGACACCTCGTACGACGTGCTCAGCGGGGTGCGCGCCGGGGCCGGGCTCGTCGCGGGGGTGCTCACCGGGGCGCACGACGCGCAGGCGCTGCGGGCTGCCGGGGCCGGTCAAGTGCTCGGCTCCGTCGCTGAGTTGCCCGGGGTGCTGACGTGATCCGCTTCGACTCCGTGAGTGTCGCCTACGACGGGAACACCGTCCTCGACGCGCTCGACCTGACGGTCGCGCCGGGTGAGGTGATGGCGCTGCTGGGGCCGTCCGGGTCCGGGAAGACGACCGCGCTGCGGGCCGTCGCCGGGTTCGTGCGGCCGTCGGCGGGGCGGGTGTTCCTCGGTGAACGGGACGTGACCGACGTGCCGCCGTACCGGCGGGGCATCGGGATGGTCGTCCAGCAGTACGCGCTGTTCCCGCACCTGCGGGTCGAGGACAACGTGGCGTTCGGGCTGAAGGCGCGCCGCGTCGACCGGGGCGAGATCCGGCGACGGGTCGGTGAGGCGCTGGAGCTGACCGGGATGGGGGCGTACGCGCGGCGCCGTCCCCGGGAGTTGTCCGGCGGCCAGCAGCAACGCGTCGCCATCGCGCGGGCGTTGGCGATCCGCCCCGAGGTGCTCCTCCTCGACGAGCCGCTGTCGGCGCTCGACGCCCGGCTGCGGTCCGAGATGCTCACCGAACTCGCGCGGCTGCACCGGGAGTTGCCGGACGTGACGATCCTGTACGTCACGCACGACCAGGTCGAGGCGCTGACGCTGGCCGACCGGATCGCGGTCCTCGACCGGGCGCGCCTGACGGCGTGCGGGACGCCCCGGGAGCTGTACCGGGCGCCGGGGAACGCGTTCACGGCGTCGTTCGTGGGCGGGGCGAACCTGCTGCCGGTGCGTGTGGCCGGCGGGGTCGCGCAGTTCGCGGGGACGCCGCTGGCGGTCGACGCGCGGGGCGTGACCGGTCCGGCGACGCTGTGTGTCCGGCCGCATCTCGTCGGGCTGGGCGAGGGGCCGAACCGGCTCACCGGTGCCGTACGGGAGATCCAGTGGCGCGGCGCCACGCACCGGCTGTACGTCGAGGTCGCCGGGCACACCGTGATGGCCGACGTACGCGAGCTGCGAGACCCTCCGGTCCACGGCGCGCGCGTCGACCTGCACTTCTTCCCCGAGGACGCGGTGCTGCTCCATGACTAGACGCCTGTTGTGGACGCTGCCTCCCGTCGCCCTGCTCTCGGTCTTCTTCCTCTACCCGCTGGCCCTGGTCGTCCAGCAGTCCTTCCAGCCCGACTCGGGCGGCACGTCCCTTGAGCCGTACGCGGACGTCTTCGCCTCCGAGGCGTTCCGGCAGGCGCTGTGGACGACCGTGTGGCTGGCGCTCGCCTCGACCGCCGGGTGTCTGGTGCTGGGGTTCTTCCTGGCGCTGGTCATCGCGTTCGTCCCGTTCCCCGGGGCGCGGGCGGTCGCCCGGTTCGTGGACGTGTTCCTGTCCTTCCCGTCGTTCCTGATCACGCTCGCCCTGCTGTTCGTCTACGGCACGACCGGCATCGTCGGCTCGTTCCCGTTCCTGACGACGCCCTGGGGTGTGCTGCTCGCCGAGGTCACGTACTTCACGCCGTTCGTGATGCGGCCCCTGCTCGCGGCGTTCTCGCAGCTCGACACCGCGCAGATCGAGGCGGCGTCGAGTCTCGGGGCGCGGGCACCGAGGATCGTGCGGCGGGTGATCCTGCCGGAGGCGCTGCCCGCGCTCGCGGCCGGCGGGAGCCTCGTGCTGGTGCTGTGCCTCAACGAGTTCGGGATCGTGCTGTTCACCGGGGCGAAGGGCGTGACGACCCTGCCGCTGCTGATCTACAGCAAGGCGATCCTGGAGTCGGACTACGCGGGCGCCTGTGTGGTGGCGGTCGTCAACGTCGCGCTGTCCGTGGGGCTTTACGCGGTGTACCGGGTGGTGAGCCGTCGTGCTGGTGCATAGCCGTGGGGCCAAGCGGGCGGTGTGGGCGGTCTTCTTCGTGCTGTTCCTGCCGTTGTTCGCGCTGCCTCTGCTCGTCATCTTCGGCGCGTCGTTCGCGACGCACTGGTCCGGCGTCCTGCCCTCGGGTCCGACGAGCGCCAACTACCGTTCCGCGACCAGCGGCGACGCCCTCAAGGCGCTCACCACGAGCCTGTTCACGGCGACCGCCGCGAGCCTGCTGGCGCTGGCCGTCGGCACGTGGGCCGCGCTCGCCGGGTCCGCGCTCCGGAAGCGTGAACGGCGGGTCCTGGACGCCCTGTTCGTGCTCCCCGTCGCCGTGCCGTCGGTCGTGGTGGGGCTGTCGGTGCTGGTCGCCTTCTCGAAGCCGCCGCTGCTGCTGAACGGCACGCGGTGGATCGTGGTCCTCGCGCACACCGTGCTGGTGACGGCGTTCGCGTACCAGTCGGTGTCGGCGGCGCTGGCCCGGCTCGACCCGGCGTACGAGCAGGCGGCGGCCTCGCTGGGCGCGCGGCCATCGTACGTGCTGTGGCGGGTGCGGCTGCCGTTGCTGCTGCCGTCGCTCACCGCCGCCGTGGGCCTCTGTTTCGCCCTGTCCATGGGCGAGTTGAGCGCCACGGTGATGCTGTATCCGCCGGACTGGACCCCGCTGCCGGTCCTGATCCACTCCGCCACCGACCGGGGTGCCCTGTTCGCGGGGTCCGCGCTCGCGGTGGTGCTGATGGCAGCCACTCTGCTCGTCCTGTCCGCCGTGTCCCGGGTCCGCACCAGAGCGTCGTACCGCTGAACATCTGGAGTCCAACCGCCATGCCCCGTAACCCCGTCAAGCTCAGCATCGCCGTGTCCCTCCTCGTCCTCGCCTCCGCGTGCGGGACCTCCGCCGCCTCCTCCGACGCCGAGGTCGTCACCGTCTACAGCGCCGACGGCCTCAAGGGCGAGAACGGGGACGGCTGGTACGACAAGGTCTTCGCCGACTTCACGAAGCGGACCGGTATCAAGGTCGCGTACGTGGAGGGGGGTTCGGGCGAGATGGTGCAGCGTGTCGTCCGCGAGCGGAGCAACCCGCAGGCCGATGTCCTCGTCACGCTGCCGCCGTTCATCCAGCAGGCCGACGGCAAGGGCCTGTTGCAGAAGTACGCCCCTCAGGGGTCGGACACCGCGACCAGGGCGGCCGACGGGACCTGGACCTCTGTCGTCGACAACTACTTCGGGTTCGTCTACGACAAGAAGGAGTTGAGGCAGCCGCCCACGACGTGGCAGGAGCTTCTCGACGGCAAATACAAGAACAAGCTCCAGTACTCCACCCCTGGTGTCGCCGGTGACGGAACCGCCGTGCTGATCAAGGCGATGCACGACTTCGGCGGCGAGAAGCCCGCCCTGGACTACCTCGGCAGGCTCCAGGCCAACAACGTCGGCCCCTCCGCCTCCACCGGCAAGCTCGCGCCCAAGGTCGACAAGGGCGAACTCCTCGTCGCGAACGGGGATGTGCAGATGAACTACGCGCAGGCGAAGACGATGCCGAACCTGGGGATCTGGTTCCCGGCGCCGCGGGGCGCGAAGCCGACCACCTTCGCCCTCCCCTACGCGGCCGGCCTCGTCACCAAGGCCCCGCACTCCGCCAACGGCAGGAAGCTCCTCGACTTCCTGCTGAGCCGCGAGGCCCAGCAGGAGGTCAGCTCGGCCGGCGGCGGATTCAGCGCCCGCAAGGACGTGAAAGCCACGGACGCCGACGCCGCCGCGCTGGCGAAGCTGATGACCGGGGTCGAGGTCTTCACCCCGGACTGGGACGACGTCGCCGCGAACCTGTCGGCGTACGTGGAGAACTGGAAGTCGGCGACAGGCAGCTAACCGGCGCAGCACCCGTCCCGGTGCAGGATCTCCCCCACGGCGAGCCAGTCCGTCCCCGCGTGCGGGGTCGCCCGGTCCGTCTCGTCGAGCAGGTCCGCCGGGCGGTGGACGGTGCCGTCGCGCATCGTCCACGCCGTGCGGACCAGGTCGTCGAAGTCGGTGAACGGGTCGCCATCGACGGCCGTGAGGTCGGCGAGCTTGCCCGGCTCGACGGTCCCGAGGTCGTCGGCGACCCCGAACACGCGGGCCGGCACGGACGTCGCGCTGGTCAGCGCCTGGACCGGCGTGAAGCCGCCGTACCGGTGCAGGGCGCGCAGCGACAGGTGGACGTGCAGGCCGACCGGGTTGAGCGGGGCGTCCGTGCCGAGCGCGAGGGTGCCGCCCTCCTCCACGACCTCGCGGTAGATCCCCGTCTCGATGGCCAGGCCCCGGAGTTGGTCCGGCGTGGGCACGGTGCCGGCCGCGTTGCGGACGGTGGCGACGTCCCAGGGCGGCATCAGGTTCGTGACCCTCGGGTCCTGGGCGAGTCCGGGATCGACCCCCAGCATGTACAGCGCGGCGAACGGGGTGACGACCAGCGCGAACTCGCCGCTCCGGTACATCTCGTGGACGTCCTGGTAGGAGTGGCCGGTCGGGGACAGCGCCCGGCTGAACTCCTGGCGCTGGGTGGCGAGGAGGTGGGTCGTGAGGGTCTGGCCCACCTGGCGGCCGGGGGTGAGCAGGTGGCTGCCCGCCGGGACGCCCAGCTCCCGTGCCGTGCGGGCGGCTTCGGCCATCGTGGCGGCGGGGGCGCGGACGTACGTCTTCACGAAGTCGTAGTCGAGGGCCCCGGCGCGTTCGAGGCTGCGGCGCACCCCGTCCCGCGTGCCGTGGGCGCGGCCCATGCTGTACGCGACGCGGCTGCCGTCGATCAGCTCGCCGGTCGTCAGCAGGCGCGGGCCGGCCAGCGCGCCGGCGTCGACCGCCTCCTTCAACCGGGCCTGTTCGTAGGCGAATCCGCCGAGGGAGGCGGTGCTGGTGATGCCGTAGGCGAGGTTCAGGCGGGTCTGACGGCCGCCGTAGATGTTCTGGTAGGTGTGCGTGTGGGCGTCCCACAGGCCCGGCAGGACCGTCTGCCGGGACGCGTCGACGGGCCGTTCCCCGGGGCGGGCCGCGCGGTGGGGTTCGACGGAGGTGACACGGTTGCCCTCGATGACGATGTCGACGTCCTCGCGGACGCGTTCCCCGGTGCCGTCCCAGAGGCGTCCGGCGTGGACGCGGACGACGTCCGTGCGGGGCGGGAGGCGGCGGGCGGTGCGCAGCGGGACGGGGACGGTCCGGGTTCCGGTGCCGTCCACGGCGGTCAGCTTCAGTGCGGCGCCCGAGAGGTGGAGCAGCCGCCGGGAGTCGCCGGACCAGGAGGGGTGGTCGGCCGGGTCGTCGGTGAGGCGGCGCGGTTCGCCGTCGGGGGTGCCGTCCGGCCGTACCGGCAGCACCCACAGCGCGGACTCCGCGATGTACGCGAGGTGTGTGCCGTCGGGCGACCAGACGGGGCCGCTGTCGTAGCGGTCGGCGAGGGAGGCGTGCGGGCGCGGCAGGTAGGTGCGGGAGGTGCCGTCGCGGGTGTCGACGATCCGGATGACGTTGTAGCCCTCGCGGAAGCGCTGGTTGAGCCGGTTGCGGTCGCACAGCGCGAGATAGCGGCCGTCGGGCGACCAGCTCGGCCTGCCGGGCAGGCCGTTCGCGCCCAGCGGCGCGGCGAGCAGCTTCTCGGTGCCGTCGGCGAGGTCCACGACGATCAGGTTGCCGGTGATGTCGTGGCAGGCGAGCCGTGAACGGTCCGGGGCGAGCGCGGGGTTGACCCGGCCGCCCGAGGCGAGGACCGTGTCCGTGCCGTCGGCGAGGTCGAAGCGGTGGACGGCGGCGAGGCCGTCGCGGTCGTGGACGTAGACGAGGCTGCGGCCGTCGCGGCTCCACGACGGCATCTGGAGGTAGTGCGCGGGGTCGGACTCGACCAGTCTGCGCGGCTGTCCGCCGATCGGCAGGTGCCACAGGGCGCCCAGCGCGCAGAACGCGACCGAGCGGCCGTCGGGCGCGAGCACCGGGAAGTGCACGCCGCGTACGGCGCGGCGGCGGGTGGAGTCGAAGTCGCGCGGCTTGTGGGGGCGGGGTGTGCGGGTCACCCGGGTGCGCGCGGTGAACGGCACGACGGTCCTCGTGGCGCCCGTGCGGCGGACGAGCTTGCCGTCCGCGAAGTGGAGGAGCTGCCCGTCGGCCGTCCAGCTCGGCGGCTGCGGTGACACGTCCTCGTCCCCGGAGACGACCGTGCCGTCCACGACGAGCTGGGCGCTCGCCGAGTAGGCGGCGACGGTCGGCGCGCTCAGCCACACGTACGCGAGCCGTCCGTCCCGTGCGACGGCGGGCCCGAGGAGGCTGCCGCTGTCGACGGTCCGCACGACAGCGGCGGCGCCGCCCGTGGCCGGGACCGAGGCGATCGTGCGGGCGACGCCCTTCTCCGCGCGGACGAACAGGATGCGGTCGCCGTCGGGGTGCCACACCGGGTCGTAGTCCTCGGCGTCCGGTGTGGACGTCAGCCGGGTGAGGCGGCCGGTGGCGACCTCGGCCGTCCAGATGTCGTACGAGCCGCCGGTGACGTCGCTGCTGCCGCGCTCGGAGGAGAAGGCGAGGTGTCTGCCGTCCGGGGACCAGCCGGCACCCCGGTCGTCCCACGGTCCCGAGGTGAGCTGTCTGAGCCCGGAGCCGTCGGGGGCCATGGTCCACAGGTGGAAGCCGCCGCCCCGGTAGGCGCAGAAGGCGACCGTCGTGCCGTCCGGTGACCAGGCCGGGCGGGTGGGCTCCAGGGTCACGTCGGTCAGCGCCGTGGCCGTGCCGCCGGTGCCCGGGAGGGACCACAGGACGCCCTGGACCTCGATGATCAGGCGTGCGCCGTCGGGGGAGGCGGCCACGCCCGCGTTGGTGCCGGACGTGAACGACAGCGTTCTGGCGGAGGCGTCCGCCTCCGCGTCGGCGGGAGCGGCCAGGAGCAGCGCGGCCCCTGCTCCGGCGCCCGCTCCGAGGAAACCTCTGCGGCTGATGTCGTACGCGCGTCCGTCCATGCGGGTGTCCCCTTTGTGACCGTACCGGCGTCAAAGCCATGGGCATGTCAGCATTAGGCAGACAGTCATGAGATCAGACGGACAGCGCAAAGCGCA
Source organism: Streptomyces niveiscabiei (assembly GCF_033794345.1). Taxonomy (NCBI): domain Bacteria; kingdom Bacillati; phylum Actinomycetota; class Actinomycetes; order Kitasatosporales; family Streptomycetaceae; genus Streptomyces; species Streptomyces niveiscabiei. The sequence goes on along the minus strand of NZ_JARAYJ010000011.1, from coordinate 157,598 downwards.
CCCACGCGTGCGCCGTATGGCCGGAAAGCACCCCCCGAACAGCTCCCGGTCGAGGGCGACGTCCGCGCGGTTTCCCTCGCCTCCGAGGGGACACCCGGACCAGGTGGCGGGCCGGGCTGCGCCGGGCCGGTCCACAGGGGCTCCTGTGCCAAGATCGAGTGAGCGCGTCCGCCGCTGGACCGGGAGGTGATGGGGGTGGCCGAGGACGACGGGTACGCCGAGGAGGAACTCGACGTCGAGCGGGCCCGGGTCACGAGCGAACTCATCGCCGGGGTGCGGGGGTTGCCCGCGTCGGAGGTGCCGGAGGCGCTGTGCCGGGCGTGCGTGTCGCTGCTGCCGGTGGCCTCGGGGCTGTCGGTGTCGGTGCTCGGCGACAGCACGGACATGGGGGTCGTGCTGTGCGCGAGCGACTCGGTCGCGGCGCGGCTCGCGGAGATCCAGTACACGCTCGGCGAGGGCCCCGGCATGGAGGCGGTGCGGCTGCGGGCGCCCGTGTTCGCGACCGACCTGACGCGGCCCCCGGCCACCCGGCGCTGGCCGCTGTTCTCCGTGCAGGCCGCGAAGGCGGGCGCGGAGGCCGCGTTCTCGCTGCCGCTGGCCGGCGGGGCGGGCGCGCTCGGCACCCTCGACCTGTACCGGGAGACGTCCGGTTCGCTCAGCGACGACCACATCCGTACGGCCCTGCTGGTCGCCGACGCGGTCGCGCTCGCCGTCATCGCCCTGGACCACGCTTCTGCGCGCCGGGAAGGAGTCGTAACGTGGCTGGCGGCAGCGGAGGCGGACCGTGAGGAGGTGCACCAGGCGACCGGGATGATGATGGTACGGCTGGGCGTGAACGCCGAGGAGGCTCTCCTGCGCCTGCGGGCCCGGGCGTTCGCCGAGGGCCGCACCACCACCGAGATCGCCAGGGGCGTCATCGACGGCACGCTGGATCTCCGCGATGACTGAGACCGACCGCCCAGGAGGCGCGATGAACCGCGAGCGGCAGCTGGCGCAGGCTTTCGTGTCTCTCTCGGACACCTATGCCGCCGAGTTCGACCCCCTGCACCTCTTCCACCAGTTGGTGGACGTCTGCCGCGACCTGCTGGACGTGGACGCGGCGGCCGTCATGATCGCCGACGCGCGCGGCGGGCTGCGGACGATGGCGACGACGGACGACGCCGTCGCCTTCACCGACCTGCTGCATTTACAGAACGGCCACGGCCCGTGCGTGGAGTGCTACCGCACCGGTCGGCCGGTCGCCGTCCCGGACATCGCCGCCCTGCGGGAGCGCTGGCCGAGGGTCGCCGGGGCCATGGCCGACGCCGGGTACGCCTCCTTCCACGCGGTGCCGATGCGGCTGCACGAGCGGTCGCTGGGCGCCCTCACCCTCGTACGCGCCGCCCCGGGGCGCCTCCGCGAGGACGACGCGCTGGTCGCCCAGGCCCTCGCCGATCTCGCGACGCTGGCGCTCATGCACTGGTACGCCGAGCCGGGGCGCCCCGACGACGTCGTGACCCGGGTCCAGAGCGTCATCGCCGCGAAGGCCACGCTGGAGATCGCCAAGGGGATGGTCGCGGAGTACGCGGGCACGACGATCCGCGAGGCGGCCCGGCTCCTGGCCGCCTACGCCGACCGGCACCGGGTGCGCCTGACGGAGACGGCGCAGGCGCTGGTCGAGCGGAGCATGGAGCTGTCGACGGTGCTGGAGGGGCAGCCTCTGGGGTGAGGCGGCGGTGCCGGGGGCCGCCCGGCGGGGTCAGAGCGTCCCGCCGCCGTACCCGCTGTCGCCATACCCGTCGGGTCCGTCGTCCAGGAGGTCCCGGACTCCTCGGGGCGTCAGGGTCACCTCTTCCGGGGTGCCCGCGTCGATGACCAGCATGGGGCCCTCGGCGGGCCACTCGTGGGCGAGGGCGCCGAGGAGGATGCGGCGGTGCTGGGTGGCCTGGGGGAAGGCGTGGGTCAGGCGGTCCTGGGAGGTGAAGACCGGGACGAGTTCGGTGCCGTCGGGCTGTTCGTAGACGGGGACGGCGACCGTGACGGGCGGCTGTTCGCCGGGCGGGTCGCCGACGGGGACGAGGATCTCGCTCGCGGCGAGCGTGCGCAGTTCGGCCCGGTCCGCGTCGCCCGTGACGACCGCCCTCAGGGCGAGGCGGACGGCGGAGTCGGCGCCGTTGGGAAAGTGGTCGGTCACGGGGATCCACTCCGATTCGTGTCTGGGGGGTGCGTCGTCCCCGGGTGCCCTGGCCGGTGTCTCCCATGCCCGTGGCCGCCGCCGGGTTTGAAGGGCGCGCGGCGGGAGACCCGGCACGCGTACGCGCACCCTCCGGAGCAAGGACCATGACCATTCCCCGGCCGCCCGGCCAGCCCGACCCGACCCGCCCGGACCCGCTGCCGCCCCGCCCCGTCCCGGGGCCGGTCCCCTCTCCCCCGCCGCAGCCTCCGATGCCGGGCCCCGAGCCGCTCCCACGCCCCGGGCCGACACCGGAACCCGAGCCGGAACCCGCCCCTGCGGGGGGCTCGGCGGCTCAACTCCCTTACGGGGCAAGGGAGTACGGGTATCGCCCCATGTGAGAATCCGGTAAGTCCCTTCCTATGCCTGTGTTCCGACAATACCGACGGCATCTCCGCAACTGCTTCACACAGGCTGCGCACGGCCTGTCCAAAGGCTCGCTAGCGTTCTCGCCGTTCGGCCCCCCGTGCGAACGGAAACCTTGCCACGGCGCAACGAGCCGATGGCGCAGTCGAGTCAGGAAGGCCACGGATGGACTACTGCTCCACGTGCCGCCGTCATCTCAACGGTGCCCTGGTGTGCCCCGGGTGCGGTGCCTACGCCCCGGACATCGCCCCGCTCCCCGGCGGAGCGCCCGCACCGATCGCGTCGAGCACGGCGGCACAGGTCCAGCACGCCTTCCCCGCCGAGCCCCCGCACGACACCTCGTACGACGCCGGCCCCGCCGAGTCCGCCCACGACGCCGACACCCCGTACGACGCCGCCACCACCCCCGACGGGCGTGCCGCGCGCCGCCGTCAGCGGGAGCGGTGGCGCAAGACCCAGCGCAGGGCCCTGGTCGCCACGGCGGTCGCCCTGGTCGGCGGCGGTCTCACGGTCGCCTCGATGAACCGGCAGACCCCGGCCCGCACGCAGGCCGCGTCCGCGCCGGACCGGGAGACGATGGGGATCGCCGAGGAGGAGATCACCCCGTACACGCCGGGTACGACGGCGTCCGACGCGCAGCGGGCCACGCCCGGTACGGCGCCCGGCCGCTCCTCGGCGGCGCGCGGTACGGCCGAGGGCTCGGGGGCCACGGGCTCCGGGCACTCCGCGCCGGACGTACACACGCCGGACACGGTGCGCGGGCAGTCCGCCGCGCAGCCGCAGGGCGCCCCGGCGAACCGGCAGCAGGCCGCGCCCTCGTCGCCGGCGCCTTCCACCGGCTCGCAGGGCACCGCCACGACGCCGGGCACCTCGGGCGCGGCGACCGCGCCGACGCCCGCGCCGTCGCCGTCCGGGGGCGGCACGTCCGGGTCGGGCGCCTCGGGGTCGGGGGCTTCGACGGGTTCCGGGTCGTCGGGCTCGGGGACCTCCGGATCGGGGACCTCCGGCTCGGGAACGGCCGGATCGGGGACCTCCTCGGACGCCACCGACCCCGCCGGGCTCTGCCTGCTCGGGCTGGTCTGCATCAAGTGACCGCGGCCTGACGGTCACCAGGCCGACGATCACCCGTCGGCGGGCCCCGCACTCAGCAGGGCCCGCCGACATGTGCGCCTCCCGCATGACTCGTCGGCCGCCCTACGCGGCGCCCCCCCGTCCTCCCGGCCGGAGCCCGCCGAGCCGTGCGCGCGAGGCCGTCACTCCGTGCGGGCCCCACCGGCCCCGCACCCGTCAACTCGCCGGTGCCAGAAGCTGCGTGGCCGCCAGCCGCGCGTACAGCCGGTCCCCGGCGAGCAGTTCCTCGTGCGTCCCCACCGCCCGCACCCGCCCCGCCTCCATCACGACGATCCGGTCCGCGCGGATCACCGTCGACAGCCGATGGGCGACCACCAGGACCGTCGTCTCGCGAGCCGTCTCCTCCACCAGGTCGCGCAGGGCGAGTTCGTTGACGGCGTCGAGCTGGGACGTCGCCTCGTCCATGAGGAGCAGCCGGGGCCGGCGCAGCAGCGCCCGCGCGATGGCGACGCGTTGGCGCTCGCCGCCGGAGAGGGTCGAACCCCGGTGTCCCACGGGCGTGTCGAGGCCGTCCGGCAGCCGGTCGACGAGCCCGGTGAGCCGCGTGCGGACCAGGACGTCGCGCAGGTCGTCGTCGGTCGCGTCGGGCGCGGCGAACAGGAGGTTCTCCCGCAGGGTGCCGGCGAGGACGGGCGCGTCCTGTTCGACGTACCCGATGCTGGAGCGCAGGTGGGGCAGGGACCAGTCCCGTACGTCGGTGCCGTCGACGAGGACGCGGCCAGTGTCCGCCTCGTAGAACCGTTCCAGCAGCGCGAACACCGTCGACTTGCCGGCGCCGGAGGGTCCGACGAAGGCGGTGAGGCCGGTGGCCGGGACGTCGAAGGCGACCTTGTCGTGGACCGGCGGCAGGCCGGGCCCGTACCGGAAGGAGACGTCCTCGAAGCGGACCGGCGCGGCCGGCGTGACGGCGGGCGGGGTGTTCGCCGGGGGCTCACCGGGTTCGACGGCGAGGCGTTCGGCCTGCGTGATCCGGGAGATCGCGGCGGCCCCCTCCTGGTACTGGGTGACGGCGTCGACCAGCCGGGACACCGGGTCGATCAGGTAGAAGAGGTACAGCAGGAACGCCATCAGCGTCGACACGGGGATCGCCCCGGACGCGACCCGCAGCCCGCCGACGCCGAGCACCGCGAGGAACGACAGCTGCACGGCGAGCCCGACCGAGGCGTCGGCCGCGGACGACCACTTCGCGGTGCGGACGCCGTGCTGCCAGGCCCGCCGTACGGCCGTCTCCGCGCGGGCGGTCTCGCGCTCCTCGGCGCCGGACGCCTTGATGGTGCGGTAGGCGCCGAAGGCCCGCTCCAGGACGGTGGAGATCTCCCCCACCGACTCCTGGGCGCGTTCGGTGGCCCGCGCGATCCTCGGCATGACGAGGGCGACGGCGCCGCCGATCACCGCGAGCACGCCGAGGGTCACGCCCAGCAGGACGGCGTCGAGGGCCGCCATCAGGGCGAGCGCGGCGACGAACGCGACGGAGCCGGTGGCCGCCGAGACGACCGCGTGGGTGGTGACGGCCCGCAGCAGTGTCGTGTCGGAGGTGACCCGGGACATGAGGTCGCCCGGCGGGACGCGTTCCACCTCCACGAGCCGCAGCCGCAGCAGCCGTCCGACGAGGGAGCGGCGTGCCGCGAGGACGACCGACTCGGCCGTCCGCTCCAGGACGTACCCGCCGAGCGCCTCGGCCGCCGTGCCGAGCAGGACGAGCGCGGTCAGCGCGGCCAGGATCGCGGCGACGCTCTCGCCCGCCGACAGCCGGTCCAGGAGCGCCTTGGTGGCGAGGGGCTGCGCGAGCCCGCCCGCCGCGCCGAGCAGCGCGAGGAGCAGGCCGAGCGCGACGGCCCACCGGTGCGGGCGTACGTACGCGCGCAGCGCCTTGAAGGTCTCCCGTGCGGGCGGTCTCTCCGCCATGGCCTCGGGTCCGACGCCGCTCATCCGCCTGCTCCTCGCTCTTTCGGTCCGACCCTCCCATCTCAGCGTGTCGCGGGCCGTCGATCATCCCCCGGCCAGGGGGAACACCCCCGCCGACCGGTGGGGAGGCGGTCAAAGCGCGGTGAACGTCCAGAGCAGGTTGGTGCTGGTGCCGTACGTCCACTGCTTGGTGGCCGAGCCGGAGGGGACCGCGCCGCCGCCGTCGAGGACGAGGCCGGTGGCGCGGTTGGCGATGGAGTGACGGCCGTCGCCCCGGTGGACGATCTTCCACTGCTGGGTTGCGGAGCCGTTCCAGGCCGACTGCCGGGCGGCCGAGCCGTCGGCGGTGGCGCCCCCGCCGTCGACGACCATGCCGTTGGCGCGGTTGACCAGCTTGTACCAGCCGTCCTCGGCCTCGACGGCCTGCCACTGGAGGTTCGGGCTGCCGTCCCACGTCCACTGCTTGAGCCCGGAGCCGGGGGCGACGTCGCCGCCGCTGTCGAGGGCGAGTCCGCTGGTGACGTTGGTGATCCTGAGGTGGGCCGACGGGACGAACCGGACCTTCAGGGAGCCGGCGCGCAGGCCGGAGGTGTCGGTGGTGACGGTCTGCGCGGCTCCCGTGAAGTCGTCCCCGGCGTAGCCGGTCAGCTGGAAGCCGGGGGCCAGGCGTACGGAGGTGAGGTCGCGGGGGCGCAGCCCGGCCGCCGTCAGGGCCTGCGCCGGGTAGTCGCCGACGGGCAGGGCTGCGGCGGCCCGGCCCTGGTGGGCGACGGCGCCGGAGAGCGGGCGCAGGGCGGGGATCGGGCCGGAGAAGGTGAGCTTGAGGACGTAGGCGCCCGCGCTGTAGGGGGCGGTGGCGGGCAGGGTGACGCGCAGTCCGGTGGGGTCCTGCGTCGGGGCGGGCAGGTCGAGGTAGGTGCCGGCGTCGGTGCCGAGGAGCTGGGTGGAGGCCAGCGTCGAGAGGTCGATGCGGTCGGCGCCGAGTGTGGTGATCGTGAGGGAGTCGCCGGGCCAGCCGAGGACGGTCGCGTACAGGACGCGGCTCGCCTTGTCGCGGGTGAAGCGGATGTCCTGCGGGGTTCCGGCGTGCGGCCGGGTGAAGGAGCCGCCGCCCATCTTGGTGGGGCCCTCGCCGTACGCGGTCCACGCGCGGGTCGCGTACACGGACTCGCCGAAGCGGCGCAGGTGGTCGCCGATGCCGAGCAGGATGTCCCGCTGGGCCTGCGGGATCGTGCCGTCGGACAGGGGCGCGATGTTCAGCAGGACGTTGCCGTTCTTGCTGACCCGGTCGAGGAAGGAGTGGAGCATCTCCTGGACGGTGTAGTAGCCGATGCCTTCGGTGTAGCACCAGCTGCTGCTGGAGATGCTGTCGTCGGTGAGCCAGTAGGGGGCGGTGAGGTCGGCGGGGCCGCCGCGTTCGAAGTCGAAGACCTCGCCCTTGCCGTTCATGCCGTCCTTGTAGGTGGCGACGACCTCCTGGCCCCGCGCCTCGGCCTGGTTGTAGTAGTAGGCGAGGAAGTTGAGGCGCTGGGTCTCGTCGACGGCCGTCAGGTTGAAGTCCTGCCAGAGGATGTCCGGGTGGGCCCGGTCGACGACTTCCTTGAGCTTGTCGAACCAGAGCTGGTTCTCGGCGGCCGGTCCGAGCTGGCCGTAGAACTTGCGCAGACTCGCGTCGCTCTGCGGGGGGACGTTCTCGTAGTAGCCGGTGAAGTTGTAGGCGTGGTGCATCGCGACCAGGAGTTTGAGGCCCTGGGCGCGTACGGCGTCCGAGAAGATCCGCAGGAGGTCGAGGCCGGGGCCTTGGTCCACCGAGTTCCATTCGTTGACCTGGCTGTCCCACATGGAGAACCCGTCGTGGTGCTCGGCGACCGGCCCGGCGAAGCGGGCACCCGCTTCGGCGAAGAGCCGCGCCCACTCCGCGGGGTCGAACGTCCCGCCCGCCGAGGTGAGTCTCGGCGCGAACTGCACGGGCCGGCCCGCCGCGTCGTGGTCGCCGGTGACGAAGTGGTGGTAGGGCCAGGCCGCGGGTTCGCCGTAGGTGGCGACGTGGTGGCGGTTGGCGCGGCTGCCGGTCTCGTACATGTTGCGCGGGTACCACTCGTTGTCGTACGCGGGGACGCTGAAGGCGCCCCAGTGGAAGTAGATCCCGAACTTCGCGTCCCGGAACCACTCCGGGGCCGCCGGGTGGCGGTCGACCGAGTCCCAGTCGGGGGTGTACCGCCTCGGCGCGGCCTGCGCGGTGCCGGGAGCGAACACTCCGCCCGCCACCGCGGCGGCGGCCACGCAGGTGGAACCGGCCAGGAAGCGGCGCCTGTTGAACGAGTTCGACATGTGTACATCCCTGTTCCTGGGGTCTGTTACGCACGAAGGTCGGTCCTGGGGCGGGGGCGTGTCAACGGGTGTGAAGGGATGAATCAGCGTCGCCAGACGGCGAGTTGGGGGCTTTTCTCAGGTTTTCGGCCATCATGGAACGTGGCAGACATCGCATGTTTGACGGCACTATCATCGGGCGAGCGGATCAACGGGAGGGAAGCGGCATGTCGCTGACGGACAGGGCCATCGCGCAGATCCGCGAGCTGATCCGGACGGGCGCGCTGCCCCCCGGTTCGAAGCTCCCGCCGGAACCCGACCTCGCCGCCCAGCTCGGCCTCTCCCGCAACCTCGCCCGCGAGGCCGTCAAGGCGCTGGCCGTGGCCCGGGTCCTGGAGGTCCGCCGGGGCGACGGCACGTACGTCACCAGCCTCCAGCCGAGCCTCCTCCTGGAGGGTCTCGGCGGCGCGGTCGAGCTGCTCCAGGGCGACTCGGCGGCGCTGAAGGACTTCATGGAGGTGCGCCGCCTCCTGGAGCCGGCGGCGACCGCGCTCGCGGCGACCCGCATCTCGGACCCGCAGCTCGCCGAGGTGAAGCGGCACCTGGAGGCGATGCGGGAGGCCCGCGACGACGTCGAGCGCCTCAACGCGCACGACGCGGCCTTCCACCGCGCGGTCGTCACCGCCACCGGCAACGACACGCTCCTCACCCTCCTGGAGGGCATCTCCGGCCGCACCCTGCGGGCGCGCATCTGGCGCGGCCTGGTCGACGACCGGGCCTCGGGCCGCACCCTCGCCGAGCACGAGGCGATCTACGCCGCGCTGGCCACCCGCGACGCCGGGCTCAGCCAGGCCGCCGCGCTGCTGCACGTGAGCAACACCGAGCAGTGGCTGAGGGAGCATCTGCGCGCGCACGCCTGAGGCCCCGCGGGGCGAATTCCGTTCGACTTCCGTTCGACGGGGTGACAGGGGCGGCGGGGGCCCCTATAGTCCCGATCCATACGCCATGGGAGCGCTCCCACCAGGTGCGGAGGCGGGGGTTCCCAGGACCGGCGTCCTCGATTCCGGCCGTACCTCCGAAAGAGGCCCCGCATGCGACCGTCCCCGCACTTCCCCCGCTCCCTGCTCGGCGCGCTGGTGACCGCGCTGGCCACCGTCGCCGCGCTCTTCACCGTGACCCCTCCGGCGCAGGCCGACACCGTGCTGTGCGACCAGTTCGCGAGCACCACGATCCAGGGGCGCTACGTCGTCCAGAACAACCGGTGGGGCACGTCCCAGACGCAGTGCGTCACCTCCACCGACTCCGGGTTCCGGGTGACCCGGGCCGACGGCTCGGTGCCGACGAACGGGGCGCCGAAGTCGTACCCGTCCGTCTTCAACGGCTGCCACTACACGAACTGTTCGCCCGGGACCAACCTGCCCGCGCAGCTGTCCGGGATCTCCAGCGCGCCGAGCAGCATCTCGTACGGGTTCGTCTCCGACGCCGTCTACAACGCGTCGTACGACATCTGGCTCGACCCGACGCCGCGCAAGGACGGGGTGAACCGGACGGAGATCATGATCTGGTTCAACCGGGTCGGGCCGGTCCAGCCGATCGGGTCGCCGGTCGGCAACGTGACGGTGGGCGGCCGGAGCTGGCAGATGTGGCAGGGCGGCAACGGCACGAACGACGTGCTGTCGTTCGTCGCGCCGTCGGCCATCGGCAGCTGGAGCTTCGACGTCATGGACTTCGTACGGCAGACCGTCGCGCGCGGGCTGGCCCAGAACAACTGGTACCTGACGAGTGTCCAGGCCGGGTTCGAGCCGTGGCAGAACGGGACGGGTCTCGCCGTCAACTCCTTCTCCTCCAGCGTGAACACGGGCACCGGGCCGGGCAGTCCCGGTGGCGGGACGGCCTGTTCGGTGACGTACGCGACCAACGTGTGGGCGGGCGGGTTCACGGCCAACGTGACGGTGGGCAACACGGGTTCGGCGCCGGTCAGCGACTGGCGGCTGGCGTTCGCGCTGCCGTCGGGGCAGCAGATCACCAGCGCGTGGAACGCGTCCGTGTCGCCGTCCTCGGGGCAGGTGACGGCGGCGCCGGTCGCGCACAACGCGAGCATCGCGCCGGGCGGCACGCAGTCGTTCGGGTTCCAGGGCACCTACAGCGGGGCGTTCGCCGCGCCGTCGGGGTTCAGCCTGAACGGGACCGCCTGCGCGTCCGCGTGACCTGACGGGTGGCGTCGGGGTGATGTTGTGAGAAATCTGTGCGTCGCCGGAACCGAACGGTGGATCTTGTGCCTCTTGTGGGGTGTCTCCCCACCGCCGATCATCACCGACGAGACAAGGAACCACGTTGTCGCACGCACGACGGCTCATCACCGGCGCCACCCTGATCGCCGCTCTCACCACCGGGGTCCTGCCCGCCACCAGCGCGTACGCCGCGCCGGCCCCGACCGTTCCCACCGCCGACATGGAGGGCGTGGAGACCGCCCTCAAGGCGGCCATGGCCCAGGGCGCGCCCGGCGCGATGGCCCGCTACGTCGGCCCGTACGGCGCGCAGGTGCGCACCGTCGGCGTCCGTGACCGGGAGACCGGCGCGCCCATGGACATCCACGCGCGCTTCCGCATCGGCAGTGTCAGCAAGACGTTCTCCAGCGTGGTCCTGCTCCAGCTCGTCGAGGAGGGCAGGCTGACGCTGGACGCGCCGGTCGACCAGTACCTTCCCGGCCTGCTGCCGGACGACCGGATCACCGTGCGCCACCTGCTGACGCACCGCAGCGGTCTCGCGGACTACACGGACGACATGTTCGAGCACACCGTCCCGGGCTTCGAGTCGGTCCGCAACCGGGTGTTCAGCTACCAGGAGCTGCTGAACCTGTCGCTGGCCCTGCCCCGCACCACGGAGCCGGGGGTGGCCTACCGGTACTCCAACACCAACTTCGTGGTCGTCGGGATGCTCATCGAGAAGCTGACGGGGACGCCGGTCGCCGAGCAGTACGAGCGGCGGATCTTCAAGCCGCTGGGGCTGCGCGACACGCTGTACATCCACCCCGCGACGAAGATCCCCGGCTTCCACGTGCGCGGGTACCTGCACCCGGACGAGGCGGGCGCGCCGCTGGTCGACTCGACGGAGCAGACGGTGTCGTGGGCGCAGTCGGCCGGGGCGGTCATCTCCAGCCCGGCCGACCTGAACACGTTCACGACGGCGCTGATGCGGGGCCGGCTGCTGTCGCCCGCGATGCTGGAGGCGATGCGGACGGTCACGCCGACCGACACGACCAACACGCGCTTCTACGGGCTGGGGCTGCGGCGGTACGACCTGACCTGCGGGGTCCAGGTGTTCGGGCACACCGGGACCGTGCAGGGGTTCTACACGTACACGTTCGCGACGAAGGACGGGAAGCGGGCGCTGTCGGCGATGGCGAACACGTCGAACAAGGGGTCCGCGAACACGGCGCTGGGCGGGACGCTGGAGGCGGCGTTCTGCGGGAAGAAGACGCCGGCGAAGTTCAAGGCGGCTGATGTGGACATCGCAGAGCAGCGCTGAGTCCCGGCGGGGCCCCGCTTCCGGTCTTCGGGCCGGGGCGGGGCCTTCGCCGTTCCCGGGCGCCCCTTGGCCATGACCGTTAATTATTATTTAATACCGCGCGTGCCTCCCACCGACTTCACCGCCCGCCTGGCCCGCGACCGCCTCGCCGCGATCGTGCGCGGCCGTTCGGCGGACGCCGCGCTGCGTACCGTCCTCACCCTCGTCGAGGAGGGCATCGGCCTCGTCGAGGTCTCCCTCAACACCGCGGACGCGTACGAGGTGATCGCGCGGGCCGTCCGGACGGCGGGCGGCGACGCCCTGATCGGCGCGGGCACCGTCGTCACCCGGGAGCAGCTGCTGCGCGCCCGGGACGCGGGCGCCTCCTGGATCGTCACGCCGGTCCTGAGCGAGGGCGTGCACGCCGCCGTGGCGGAGGAACTCCCCGTCCTCGCGGGCGCGTCGACGCCGACGGAGGCGTACGCCGCGATGGCGGCCGGGGCCAGCGCGGTGAAGCTGTTCCCCGCCTCGCTGGGCGGCCCGGCCCAGCTGCGGGCCCTCAAGGACCCGTTCCCCGACATGCCGGTCGTCCCGGTCGGCGGCGTCGACGCCGATTCCGTACCGGAGTGGTTCGCGGCCGGGGCCCTCGCGGTCGGGGTCGGCTCGCCTCTCGTCGGGGACGCGGCGCACGGCGGCGACCTGGACCGACTCCGGGCGCGTGTACGGCGGTTCCGCGAGGTGACGTCATGAGCGCCGACGTCCTGACCTTCGGCGAGACGATGGTGTCGCTCCAGGCCGAGGGCGCGCTGACCGTGGGCGCCGCCGCCCGGACGTCGGTCGCCGGGGCCGAGTCGAACGTCGCCGTGGGGCTCGCCCGGCTCGGTCACCGCGTCTCCTGGGCGGGCCGGCTGGGCGCGGACGAACCGGCCCGGGTGATCCTGCGGGCGCTGCGCGGTGAGGGCGTCGACGTCCGGCACGCCACGACCGACCCCGAGGCGCCGACGGGGGCCATGCTGCGTGAGCGTCTCGTGGGCGACGTGAGCCGCGTGCACTACTGGCGCACCGGGTCCGCCGCCTCCCGGCAGCGGCCGGCGCACCTCGCCCCCGCCCTGGCGGACGGGGCGCGGCTGCTGCACGTCACCGGCATCACCTGCGCGATCGGGGCGGGCGACGCGGTGACGGCGGCCGTCGAGCACGCCCGCGCGTACGGCTGGACGGTCGTCCTGGACGTCAACCACCGTGCGCGGCTGTGGAGCCGGGACGCGGCGGCCCAGTGCCTGCGCCGGCTGCGCGGGCAGGTGGACGTCCTGGTCGCCTCGGACGACGAACTGCCCCTGGTCGCGGACGGCATCGGCGAGCTGCTGGCCGGCGGGGTGCGGGAGGTGGTCGTCAAGCGGGGCGGCGACGGGGCCGACCTGTACCCGGCCGCCGGTGGCCGCCTGCACCAGCCCGCGCTCGCCGTACCGGTGGCGGACACCGTCGGGGCCGGGGACGCGTTCTGCGCGGGGTATCTCTCCGGGCTGCTGGACGGGCTGGCTCCGGGTGCGCGGCTGCGTCGGGCGGCCGTCGTCGGGGCGTTCGCGGTGGCCTCGCGCGGGGACTGGGAAGGGCTGCCGCACCGGGACGAACTCGCCCTGCTGGACGCGCCGTCCGGCAGCGCGATCCGCTGAAGGGACGTGGGGAGATGGCGGCCTACTCGGGCCGGGGTGTGCACGGTCAGGTCGTCCACGCGCTGGGGGCGCGCATCGTGGGCGGCGGGATCGGGGTGGGCGAGACGCTCGACGTCGGCGCGCTCGGCGCCGAACTGGACGTGAGCCAGACCGTGATGCGGGAGGCGTTGAGGGTGCTCGCAGGGAAGGGGCTGACCGACGCCCGGCAGAAGCGGGGCACGTTCGTCCGGGAGCGGGCGCACTGGAACCTCCTCGACGCCGACGTGATCCGCTGGCGCATGGAAACCGGCGACGGCGACCGGCTGCTGCGCGACCTCACCGACGTCCGCGCGATCGTCGAGCCCGCCGCCGCACGCCGGGCGGCCCTGCACCGTACGGACGCCGACCTGGCCGCCCTCGACGCGGCGCTCGACGCGATGGGGCGTGCGCGGGGCGAGGCGTCCGCCGCGGCCGAGGCGGACGTGGCGTTCCACCGCGCGCTCCTGACCGCCACCGGCAACGAGCTGCTCGCCCGGATGGACCTCCTCCTCGAACCCGGCCTGCGGGAACGGGACCTCATAGTCCACGCCCACGCCGACGCCGACGACCCCGTCCCCAGCCACCGCGCGGTCCTCGACGCGATCCGCGAACAGTCCCCCACCCGCGCCGAGTCCGCGATGCTGGCCCTCCTCACGAAGGCCGCCGAGGACGCCAGGGCCGCCGCGGTCACGCCCGCTTCGTGAGGGACCGCCCCGCATACGATCCCGGCATGACGGTCACGTACGCCTGGCGGGGCGGCTTCGAGGAACCCCTCCGCGCGTTCTACGACGCCTGCGGCTTCCGTGGGACGGTCGCCGGGCTGCTCGCCCTCTGATGCCGGTGCCGGACTGACGTCGTACCTTTCGAGTCGTCACCTTGTGGAGGTCACCCCCATGACGAACCCCCCGACCGACCGGCTCCGGCGCCCCTCGGGCATCCGCTCCCTCACTCTCGGCGACACGAGGCTCAGTTACGTGCCGGACGGCCGGGCCCGGCTCGAAGCCACGTACTGGCTGGACACGACGGACGAGGACTGGGCGCCCTATGCCGGGCATCTCGACGACGGGCACCTCGTGGGCGGGGTCGGCGGGCTGCTCGTCGAGCGGGGCGGGCGGGCTCTCCTCATCGACGCCGGAGCCGGACCCCTGACGCTGGACACCGGGCACGGCGTCCTCACCGGCGGCGCTCTGCTGGAGAGTCTCGCCGTGCTCGGCCGCGGGCCGCAGGAGATCGAGGCGGTCGCCGTCACGCATCTGCACGTCGACCACATCGGCTGGGCCGCTCACCTCGCCTTCGCGCGGGCGCGCGTGCTGGTCGCCGCACCCGAGTGGACCCACCGTCAGGAGCCGCTGGAAGCCCTGGAGCCGCGCGTCCGTACCGTCGTCGACGGCGAGGAGGTCTTCCCCGGCGTCCGGGTGCTGTCCGCCCCCGGCCACACGGCGGGCCACACCGCGTATGTCGTCGACGCGGGCGGGCAGCGGGTGATCGCCTTCGGTGACGCCTTCCACTTCCCGGTCCAGATCAGCCGTCCGGAGTGGGAGGTGACGGCCGATCACGACCGGAAGCAGGCCGTCGCTCTGCGCCGCCGGCTCCTCGCCGAACTCGCCGGGCCCGGCACGACCGGGTTCGGCGTCCACTTCTCCGACGTGGTCTTCAGCCGCGTCACCGCCGACGGCGGCACGTATCTCTGGCATCCCGTGGACGCCTGATCGGATCCGGACGCCCAGCGACGGGAACAGGCCGTTTCGCGGCCCCCGTGCGGGCGGCCAACTGCTCGCGTGCGCACCGGAGTTACGCTGGACAGCGCTCAACAGGATGACACGTCACCTTTCGGTGCCGATCGCAGGAGGAGCACGTGCGCACAGGATTCTCACTCCCCCAGTTCGCCACGATGGACCGGCAGTTCGACCAGGTGGCCCGGTTCGCCCGGGAGGCCGAGGCGCTCGGCGCCGGGAGTCTGTGGGTCGGTGACCGGGTGCTCGCGGCGGTCGACCCGGTCGTCGGCTACGGCGGCACCGGCGACACGATCCCGCCGGAGATGAACTCCGCGCTGGACCCGTTCGTCGCCCTGTCCGTGGCCGCCGCGGTCACCGGGAGCGCGCTGCTCGGCACCTCCACCCTGATCGCCCCCTGGTACCCGCCCCTCCTGCTGGCCCGTTCGCTGAGCGGCATCGACGTGGTGAGCCGGGGCCGCCTGATCGCCGGGATCGGCACGGGCTGGTCCCCGGACGAGTACGAGGGCGTCGGCGTCCCCTGGAAGGAGCGGGGCGCGCGCCTGGACGAGTGCCTCGACGTCCTGGAGTCGGTGTGGACGACCGCCCCCGTCGCCCGGCACGACGGCCCGCACCACTCCATCCCGGCCGCCCACATCGGCCCGAAGCCGGTGCAGAGCCCCCGCCCGCCGGTCTACCTCTCCGCGTTCTCCCCCGCCTCGCAGCGCCGCGCCGCCCGCCGGGCGGACGGTGTCCTGCCGGTCGCGATGGTGGTGCCCGGCGGCGGCTACGACCCGCAGGCGACCGTCACCGCGCAACTGCGGCAGGTCCGCGCGCTGGCCGAGAAGCAGGGCCGCGACCCGGCGGAGGTGGACGCGATCCTGCGGATCAACGCGGCGGCCGGGACGACACCGCGGGACATCGCGGACGTCGTCCGCCGCACCGCCGACGAGACGGACGTCGAGCACGTCTTCGTGGACCTCGGCTACCTGGTCGACCAGAGCGTGGACCACGCCCTCGACCTGGCCGGACAGGTCCTCGAACTGTCCCGCTGACCCGCGTGGTCCGCGCGGCGGCGGCGAACGTATCCTCCGCCCGTGACCACCGAACCCCTGCGGCTGCCCGGCATGCCGCTGCACGATCCGTACGTCGTCGCCGACGCCACGTCCCGCACCTACCACCTGTACACGTCCAACGAGCCGTCCGTGTCGGGCGTGGAGGGCGCCGGGACGATGGTCTACCGCAGCACGGACCTGCGGGACTGGGCGCCGCCGGTCGTCGTCTACCGCGCCGCCGGGCAGGAGGGCGGCTGGGCGACCGACGGCGCGTGGGCGCCCGAGGTGCACGAACGGGCGGGCCGGTACTACCTGTTCACGACGCTGCACAACGAGGAGCGGCGGCTCGCGGAGGGGACGTACATGCGCGGCACGGTCGTCGCCGTGTCCGACTCCCTGCTGGGCCCGTTCACCGCCCTGGACCCGTCGCGGCCCACGACCCCCGAGCACCTGATGGCGCTCGACGGGACGCTGTACGTCGACCCGGCGGGGCAGCCGTGGCTGGTGTACGCGCACGAGTGGCTCCAGACCGTCGACGGCACGATGGAGGCGATCCGCCTCACCCCGGACCTCTCCGGCACGGTCGGCGACCCGGTCCACCTCTTCCGGGGCTCGGACGCGTTCTGGCTGAACGAGCAGATCCCCGCGGGCCTGCCGTACCGCCTGCCGCCGTACATCACCGACGGCCCCCAGCTGGTCCGCGCCCCCGACGGCGCCCTGCTCATGCTGTGGTCGACGTACGAGAAGAACGTCCCCGGCGAGGACGGCTCCCTCACCGGGGACTATGTCCAGACGTACGCCGTCTCGGAGTCCGGCGACCTCACGGGGCCGTGGACGCAGCAGCGCCCCTTGGTCCGCGAGGACAGCGGTCACGGGATGCTCTTCCGTACCTTCGAGGGCGAGCTGATGATGATCCTGCACCGGCCGTTCGAGAACGCGCGCGGCAAGCTGTACGAGATGCGGCTCGACGGCCACGAGCTGAGCGTCGTCCGCCAGCGCACGGACCTCGACGGCTGAGGCGTCTCACCAGCGGGAGCGGCCCCGGTGCCGGCCGGGCCGGTCGGGGGTGTTGCCGAGGTCGTGCGGGGTGGGGCGGGGTTCGTCGTCGGGGATGCGGGGCATCTCGTTCGGCTCCCGCGTCTGACGGTGCTCGGACTCGTCGACCGGCCGCCGGACCGGTTCCTGGGGCGGGAGCCGGCCCGGTGACTGTTCGCGTCTGCGCACCCGGGTGCCGAGCCGTACGGCCCACACCAGGGCGGCGGTCAGGAGCAGGCCGCACAGGACGACGGCCGCCGTGCCCAGGCTTGTCGTGTTCATCGGCCCCGGGTACCCAGCGACCCGGGGCCGAAGCATCCCGTTCTACTCGCGCCGCCCCGCCGTGTCGCGGACGGGGGTGCCGCCCGTGCGGCCGGGGTCCGGCGGCGGGGTGACCGCGCGGTCGGCGTGGCCCGGCCACCAGGCCGCGTGGCCGATGAGGGCGGTGAGGCTGGGCGTGAAGAACATCGCCATGACGAACGCGGCGATCGCGATGCCGAAGGAGACCGCGAAACCCATCTCCGTGAGGAGGGAGTTGCCCGCGAGCATCATCGTCGCGAAGGTCGCGGCGAGGATGAACCCGGCAGCGGCGACGGTCGGTCCGGCGTGGCGCAGGGCCATCCCGGCGGCCTCGCGGGGGCTGCGGCCCTCGCGGGCCTCCTCGCGGAGCCGGGCGATCATGAGGATGTTGTAGTCGGTGCCGATGGCGACGACGAACAGATACATGATCACCGGGAGCATGAACATCAGCCCCGAGTGCCCCTGCATGTCCTGGAAGATCCAGACCGTGGCGCCGAGGGTCGCGCCGAACCCGAGTCCCACCGAGGCGATCAGGTACCAGGGCGCGACGACGCTGCGCAGCAGGAACCCCAGGATGACCATGATCAGGATGGCGGCGACAGGGAACACCGTGCGGTAGTCGTGGTTGACGGCCGCCTGGATGTCCTTGTAGATGGACGACATGCCGCCCACCAGGGCCTTCGTGCCCTCGGGCGCCTCGTCGTGGGCGACCGAGCGCACCTTGCCGACCGCCTCCAGCGCCTTGTCCGTCGACGCCTCGTACTTGAGGGTGACGGTGAAGTCGGCGGTCGTGCCCTCCTTGTTCGTCTGCGTCATCTTGGCGCTGGCAACCCCGTCGACCGCGCCGAGCTTCTCGGCGTACGACGCGAACGCGGACCGGTCGAGCGGGCGGCCGTCGGTGCTGGAGAGGTAGACGTCGGTCGGCGCGGCGGCGCCCGCCGAGTACGCCTTGCCCATCTCGTCCTGGACGACCATCGACTCCTTGGTCTTCGGCATGGAACCCGAGGCGAGGTCGAAGGTCGCCTTGTAGCCGAGGGTGCCCAGCGACAGCACGAGCAGGACGATCCCGGAGACGGCCGCGGTCAGCGCGGGCCGGCGCTGCACGCCCCGGCCGAGGGCGGCGAAGCGGGCGTCGGAGGGTTCGTGACGCCAGGACTTGGAGGGCCAGAAGATCCGCGGCCCGATGAGGGAGACGACCGCCGGGATCAGGGTGAGGCCCGCGATGAGGGTGACGGTGACCGCGATGGCCAGCGCGGGGCCCATCTGCTTGAGGAAGCCCAGCGTGGACAGGGCCAGCGCGAGGAACGCGATGATGACGGCGCCGGCCGCCGACGCGATGGCCTCACCGACCCGGGCGACCGCGTTGACCATGGCCTGCTTGGGTTCGTCACCGGCGCGCAGGCGTTCCCGGTAGCGGAACATCAGGAACAGGAAGTAGTCGGTGCCCACGCCGAACAGCACGACGATGAGGATCGACGAGATCGAGCTGTTGGCCTGGAGGTCGAAGAGTTTCGTGGCGTACGCGATGAGCGCGTTGGCGATCGCGGCGACGATGCCGATCAGGATCAGCGGGAGGACCGCCAGGATCGGCGCCCGGAAGATGATCAGCAGCGTGACCAGGATGATCACGAACGTGCCGATCCCGATGAGCGCCTCGCCACGCTTGGAGGAGTCCTGCTGGTCGAGGGCCTGCGCGGCCGAGCCGCCCAGCTTGACCTGGAGGTCCGTGCCCCGGGCGAGCGCCTTGACGTCGTCGCGCAGGATCTTCGCCGCGTCCGCCTGTTTCGGCTGGCCGGCGTTCTTGCTGTCCATCTGGACCAGGGTCATCGTGTAGCGGCCGTCCTCGGAGGGCCGGCCCTCGACGACCTTCTGCACCTGGTCGATCTTCTTCGCGCCCAGTTCCCGGGTGATCCGGGTGACGTCCCGCTTGTCGGCGGCGGTCAGCTTCCCGCCGTCGTCGCGCTGGAACAGGGCGATCGCGGACGGGGTGAAGGCGCTGGGGAACGCCTTCTCCTGGAGGTCCGCGGCCTTGATGGACTCGTAACTCTTGGGCAAAAAGCTGGACTCGTCACTGCTGGACGGCAGACTCGGGGCCGTCGCGGCGATCGCCACCGCCGCGATCAGCCAGGCCACGATCGTCCAGACCGGATGCCGGACGACGGTGTCGCCCATACGTCGGAACATGCGGGACCCCTCCTGATCAGGAAGATCACCACACCTGGGGAGCGGTCCCTGGCATCGGCGACCCGGCCGGCTCCCCGTCGAACCGGCCGAACGGATGTCTCAGCTCTTCATCGTAGGGACGCGGGCCGTTCGGCGCCCCTGATATCACGACGGCACCGAAACTTTCGGTACCACTTCCGGAAGTCGGCCGGAAATGCCTGGCGCGACGCATTGCCGCCGCCCCGGCCTGTTCCCAGGGCGGGAGCGCTCCCACCCCTCGTCCCCGGAACCCCTTCAGGAGGTGTCCTGCGCTCCTTCCGCCTACGCCGCCACAGCCCCGCGCCGCTGGTGGCAACCGCTCTCGCCGGGGTCGCCGCCCTGGCCGGCGCGACGGTCCGGCAGGCCCATCCCGCGCGTGCCGTGCTCGCGGCCGGGGTGGAGGACGACGGGCTCGACCGCCCGGTGGGGCCGATCCCGACGGCGTCCCGGCCGCTGCTCCCCGACCCGTTCACCAGGCTCGACGGCACCCGGGCCGCCACCGCCTCCGGCTGGCGGTGCCGGCGCGCGGAGATCAGGGAACCGGCCGAGCGGACCGTGCACGGCCAGAGGCCGCCGAAACCCTCCTCCGTCACCGGGTCCGTCACGTCCGGCCGGATCTACTGTCGGCATCTCCGACCAGGCGAAGACCGCGAGCTTCTCGGCGGGCGTCGCCTTCGGCCCGTACGTCGGCAACCCCGACGGCCTGCCCGTCGACACCCACGAGATCGTCGGGATGGTCGCGCCCGGGGGGGCTGTTCGTCATGGACATCCCGCACATCGACGGGGACGGGGAGTCCGAGCGGCGTGTTCCGCGTCGCCGCGGACAGCAGTGGCGGGGCAGCTCCGGCGAGGCGGGGTCCGCCGGGGTGCTGCGGTCAGGAGGCCCCCGGTCGGACGCCTTCCGGCGACCCGCCCACCGCCCTCACTGCCCGACGCGCCCGTCGATCCGTTCCCGCAGCAGATCCGCGTGTCCGCAGTGCCGGGCGTACTCCTCGATCCGGTGGACCATCAGCTCCCGGATCGCGATCCCCCGCTCCCCCGCCCGCTGCCCGAGGTCCGTGAAGGCGGCCAACTCGGCGTCGAGGGCGGCCTGTTCGCGTTCGAGGTCGGCGTACGCGGCGTCCACGACGGCCTGGTCGGCGACGGCGCCGTCGAAGTCGGCGTCACGTGCGCCGTACAGCTTGGGCAGGGGTTCTCCGATCCAGCCGCGCCAGTCGCGCTCCACCTCGGCGAGATGGCGGACCAGGCCGAGCAGGGACATCGTCGACGGGGGGACCGAACGGTCCGCGAGCTGCTGCGGGGTCAGGCCCTCGCACTTCATGCGCAGGGTGTGGCGGTATCCCGAGAGGAAGTCCAGCAGGGTCGCCAGTTCGCCGTCCGGGCTGTCGCCCTCGCGGGGGTCGTCGTCCGGATCGACCCACATGTCGGGGTAGACGGTGGCCCGGGTCCATCGTTCGGGAGTGTCGCTCATGCGCGTCATGGTGGCGGGCGGCGAGCGGTCGCGCCAACGATTTTCACCGGCGCCCGCAGCACAACCTTCGGGCCGCTCCGGCTGTCTCACCCCGCACAGCAGGACACCTGAACACGTGGGGGAAAAAGTGTTACGACGCACTGCCATCACGATCACCGCGCTGACGACCGCAGCGCTCGGCGCCGCCGCCGTGCCCGCCGTCTCGGCGGAGCCGCCGGGGCGGGCGGCCGTCGCCTGTCCGACCGGTTGGGGCAGCCTCGCCAAGAACAACTGGTCCAGCACGTCGGGCGAGTTCATCACCGACGTCCGTATCGGGACCCACGACTGCTACGACCGTTTCGTGGTCGACGTCCCCGGCGCCACGGCGAGCCAGCTCGGTTACAGCGTCCGCTACGTCGACGCGCTCATCCAGGACCCCTCCGGCGAACCGGTCCCGGTGACCGGCGGGGCGATCCTCGAAGTCGTCGTGCGCGCACCGGCGTACGACCCGTGGACGGGGACGCCGACCTATCCGGGTCCGGCGCCGAAGCCGGTCGGGTATCCGACCTTCCGCGACGCCGTGTACGCGGGATCCTTCGAGGGACAGAGCCAGTTCGGGATCGGGACCCGCGCCCGGCTGCCCTTCCGGGTCCTCCAGCTGGACGGGCGGCTCGTGGTGGACGTGGCGCACTCCTGGTGAGCGCGGTGAGGCGTGCCCCGCGCTGCGGGGCACGCCTCGTCGGTCAGCGGTCCTGGGACAGTGCGTACAGCTCGGCCAGCAGGCTCCCTTCCATGGTCACGAGGTCGTCGAAGGTGCCCTGTTCGCGGATGCGCCCCTGGTCGAGGACGAGGATCCGGTCGGCCATGCGGACGTTGTCGAGGCGGTGGGTGACGACGACGGTGATGCGGCCGGGGGCGAGGGCGCGCAGCTCCCGGAACACGGTGTGTTCACCGCGCGCGTCCATCTCGCTGGTCGGCTCGTCGAGGACGAGGACGGCGGGTTCGCGGTAGAGGGCGCGGGCACAGGCCAGGCGCTGCCACTGGCCGCCGGAGAGTTCGTGCCCGCCCCAGACCGAGCGGGCGAGCAGCGTGCCGAGCTTCTCCGGCAAGGCGGTCAGCGCCTCGGCCATGCCGACGCGGCGGGCGGCGTCCCAGATCCGGTCGTCGCCGTGTTCGCGGGGCTGGCCGAGGGTGATGTTCTCGCGGGCGGCGAGCGGCCAGTGCCCGTTCTTCTGCGGGACGAGCCCGACGTGCCGCCACACGGACTCGGCGTCCGTGACGGCCACGTCGGTGTCGTCCCAGAGGACTTGGCCCTCGGTGGGGACGGTCAGGCCGGTCAGCATCCGGATCAGCGTCGACTTCCCGGCGCCGTTCTCCCCGACCAGCGCGACGACTTCACCCCGGTTGAGGGTGAGGGTGACCGGTCCGACGGCGGGCGTGTCCTTGCCGGGGTAGGTGTAGGCGGCGCCCTCCAGGCGGATGCTGCGGGGTGCGGGGGCCTGCGCCGTACCGCGTGCGGTCGTGGTGGCGCGGACCTCGTCGACGAAGTCGTGGTAGTCGGAGAGGTAGAGGCCGTGGTGGAACATCACGGTGCTGTACCGGATGATCGAGTTGAGGGCGCGCCCGGCGGTCTGCGAGGCGACAACGGCGGTCCCGGCCAAGGCCGTTGACATCGCCCCGGCGAGCACGAGGCCCGCCAGCGACACCCACATCCCGAGCGTGAACAGCCCGCCCAGCGCCGCGGCCAGCGCCGTCACCAGCAAGTACGGGCGTGCGCCCGCGAGTTCGCGGCCCTCGACGCGGTCGCACATCGCCCGGTACCAGGAGTGCAGGTACGGCCGCATGGTGTTGGCCCGCAGTTCGTCGGCGAGTTCGGCCGTGGTGAGCCACCAGCGCATCATGCCGCGTACGTTGCGCGCGGAGATCGTGCGGTCGTGGACGCGGTAGTCGATGCGCGCGGCGATCACGCCGCCGAGCCCGCGCGGTACGACGGACAGCAGCAGCACGCCGAGCAGCAGGGGATGCAGGGACGTCAGCACCGTGGCGGCGGACAGGAGTTGGACGAGGCCGTTGGTGAGGGTCTTGGCGTCGTCGGCGAGGTCGACGGCGCGCAGGGCGCCGATCTCGGCGGCCTGGCTGCGGTCCTGGAAGCCCTCGGTGTCGTAGGCGGCGAGTTCGGCGCGCATGTGGAGGTCGACGAGGGTGAGGTCGGCGGCGGAGGCGACCTGGGGGTTGAGGCGGCGGGTGGCCCAGTCGGCGAGGATCGCCAGGGCCGCGCCGGCCGCCATCGCCGCGACGGCGAGCGCGAGGGCGGGCCAGGCCCGGGTGAGGCTCTCGCGGGGGTCGCCGGTCATGAGGCGGGGCAGGGCCTCGGCGACCGCGCCGAGCATCACGGCCGTACCGATGCCGGACAGGAGCTGGCAGGCGGCGATCGTGGTGACCATGCGGCGGTCGACGCGCCAGGCGAGGCGGGCGGTCTGGAGGAGTGCCGTGGGGATGCGGCGGGCCATGTCCCGCAGGGTCGCGTCGTCCATGGCGTGCCGGTGCCTGCGGCCGTTGTAGTCGAGTTCGGGCGGCGCGGAGGGCTGCGGGACTTCCGTGCGGGCGGCGGGGAGCGTCATGCGAACACCCCCGCCATGAGCCGGTCCAGGGTGCGGCGGCCCCGTGCGGTGAGCGTGGGGTCGTCGTGGGCCAGGCAGCCCACCGCGTCGATGGCGGCGAGGCAGGTCAGGGCCTGTTTCTCCGTGGGGGTGAGGTCGCGGCCGTAGCCCTGGAGGAACGCGGCGCGCAGGTCGGGGCGGTCGGTCCAGGTCGTGCAGGCCAGGTGGACGAAGTCCTGTACGGCGGTGGCGAACCGGGAGCGCTCGAAGTCGATCCAGCCGGCCTGGGCGTGGCCTGGGGACCACAGGAGGTTGTGGTCGCGGGCGTCGCCGTGGGTGAAGGCGAGCGGGAGGGGCGGGAGGGTGCGCAGGCGGGCGGCGAGGGCGCGGACGAGTCCGTGTTCGGGTGGCGTGAGCCCGGCGCGGGGCAGGTGGTTGCCGGCTCCGTCGGCGGCGGCGCGCAGGGCCTGGGCGGCTTCCTTGCGGCGGGGTCCTGACAGGTCGCCGGCCCGGTGGAGGCGGGCGAGGAGGACTCCGCCGTGCCGGTGGGCGCGGGCCTCTTCGGCGGGGGTGAGTGCCTGCTGCTCGACGGGGCGGCCGGGGACCGCCGTCAGGAGCAGGGCGAGGTGGTGGGCGTCGGAGGCGCGCAGCATCGGCGCGTGGCCGGCGCCGAGGGCGGGGGCGGCGTGGCGCAGGGCGAGGGTCTCGCGCTCGTACGCCAGGGGGCGCGGGGAGATCTTGAGGTAGTAGCGGGCTCCGTCGGGGAGGGTCAGTTTCCAGACGCGGGAGTCGTGGTGGGGGCGGGAGGCGTCGGTGACGGCCGGGCGGGCGCCGAGGGTGGCGGCGGCCCAGGCGAGGACGGCGGGTGCGGGCGCGGTCATGCTCCCCACCTCGATGACGGTCGTGACGCGGACGAGAACAGGGCGCGGCGGACGTCGACGGGGCGGCGGAAGCCGGTGGCGCGGACGGCCCGGGCGGGGGGATTTTCGAACGCGGGCCGATGGGCGGTGAGCAGGCGGACGGGATGCATGGCTTCTCCTCGGTAGCGGGATCGGACGGATCACCCGCACAACTCCCCTGCTCACAGCGGCGATACGGGTGGGACCGGGCGATGCGTCGAGCGCAAGTTCGACCGCGCCCGGTTCGGCCAGGCGCCGCCAAAGCGGCGGGCCGTTCGATTCACCCGTGGAGGGGACGGGTCCGCGGAGGTCGCCCGAACGGGGGATTGCACGACGGCACCGGCCTCGGCGGGATGGTCTGCGCGAAGGGTTGACGGGGTGTCGAAGCGGCGGGAGTCTGTTCCGCATCGTGGTGTCTGTTTCGCGATGTGATGGCTTCGGATGGCCGGTGGCGTCCGGCCGGGAGAGGACGGCGCATGCCGGGAACGACGGCGGAGGAGCGTGCTCTGCGAAAACAGGACGGGGAGGCGAGCGGCACCGACCCGGTCGTGTTCGGGGTCGCGGCGGTCGTCACCCTCGCCTTCGTCCTGGTGGGGGCCGTGTCCACCGGGACGATGGAGCGGGTGTCGGGCGACCTGCTGACCGGGCTGATCGACAAAGCGGGCTGGGCGTTCGTCCTCACCGCCTCGGGGTTCGTGGTGTTCGCGCTGTGGCTGGCGGCGAGCCGGTACGGCCGGATCACGCTGGGCGCGGAGAACGAGACGCCGGAGTTCCGTACCGTCTCCTGGATCGCGATGATGTTCAGCGCCGGCATGGGCATCGGCCTGATGTTCTACGGCGTCAGCGAGCCCCTGTCCCACTTCGCGTCCCCGCCGCCGGGCACCTCCCCCACCAGCGACGCGCAGGCCGTCGAGACCGCGATGGCCACGACCCTGTTCCACTGGACGCTGCACCCCTGGGCGATCTACGCGGTCGTCGGGCTCGCCATCGCCTACAGCACGTTCCGGCGCGGGCGCCGGCAGCTCATCAGCGCCGTCTTCACCCCGCTGATCGGCAGGCGGCGCGCCGAGGGCTGGATCGGGAAGGTCATCGACGTCCTCGCCATCTTCGCGACGCTCTTCGGCTCGGCGGCCTCGCTGGGCCTGGGCGCGCTCCAGATCCGCAGCGGGATCACGGAGCTGGGCTGGATGGACGGCGTCGGCACCGGGGTCCTCGTCGGGGTGATCGCCGTGCTGACCGTGGCGTTCGTCGCGTCGGCGGTGTCGGGCATCGCGCGGGGCATCCAGTGGCTGTCGAACATCAACATGGTGCTGGCGCTGACCCTCGCGGTGTTCGTGTTCGTCGCCGGTCCGACCGTCTTCGTCCTGGACCTGCTGCCGACCTCGATCGGCTCCTACCTCGGGGATCTCCCGCAGATGGCGGGCCGTACGCAGGCGTCCAGCGGCGAGGGCGTCTCCGACTGGCTGTCCGGGTGGACGATCTTCTACTGGGCGTGGTGGATCTCGTGGGCGCCCTTCGTGGGCATGTTCATCGCCCGGATCAGCCGGGGCCGGACGATCCGTCAGTTCGTGGGCGGCGTCATCCTCGTCCCCAGCACGGTCAGCCTCCTGTGGTTCGCGGTCTTCGGCGGGTCGGCGATGCGGCTGCGCGAGCAGGGGCAGCTGGCCGACGCGACGACCCCGGAGAGCCGCCTGTTCGGCATGCTCCAGGAGTACCCGGCGGCGACCCTGTCCTGCGTCGTCGTCCTGGTCCTGGTCGGCATCTTCTTCGTCTCCGGCGCCGACGCCGCGTCCATCGTCATGGGCACGCTCTCCCAGCGCGGTTCGCTGGAGCCGACCCGCGCGGTGGTCGTCTTCTGGGGCGTGCTGACCGGCGCGGTCGCCGCCGTGATGCTGCTGGTCGGCGGGGGCGGCGGCGACGCGCTGACCGGCCTCCAGAACCTGACGATCCTCGCGGCGGCCCCCTTCACCCTCGTCATGGTCGGCCTGTGCGTCGCCCTCACCCGCGACCTGCGCCACGACCCGCTCATCGTCCGGGGCCGCCGGGGCGAGGAGGCCATCGACACCGCCGTCATCGCCGGCCACGAGAAGTACGACGGCGAGTTCGAGCTGCGCATCGGCCCGACGTCGCCGTCCTGAGGCCACGAGGGGGTGGGCGCGAGGCTTCCCGCCCACCCCCGCCCAATACCTATGTTGACATAGGTGTCTCGTCATACATAACCTGCCCGGGTGTCCGGAATCAGTGGGGCTCAGCCGAGCCCCAGCAGCGCCGACCGGGTGGCCGAGGGCCTCGCGGCGTGTCTGCCTGCGCTGAACCGGGCGGTGAAACGGCATCTCGACGGGTCGTTGCCGTATCCCAAGCCGCCGGAGCGGCAGTTGGCGCTGCTGCACTATGTCGCCGAGAACGATGGGGCGACCGTGCAGAGCGCGGCGGACGCGCTGCGGATGATGCCGAACAACGTCAGCGCCCTGGTCACCCGGCTCACCGCAGCGGGACTGCTGGAGCGGCGGCAGGACGACGGTGACAAGCGGGTGGCACGCCTGCGCGTGACCGCCGAGGCCCGGCGCCGCATCACCGAGGTCGACCATCTGGTCACCCGGCGGATCTCGGCCGCGCTGCGGACCCTCACCGAGGGCGATCTGGACGCGCTCGGTTCGGCGCTCAGCGCTCTGGTGACACTCACCGACGCCCTGCGCGACGACTGATCCCCCGCTTCTCCCTTTCTTCCGCACGCCCCGGCCGGCGTGCTTCTCCCGCATGTTCACGCGCGCCCCTCCAGCGCGCCGGTACGTCATGAGGACTTCTCACCCATGCCTGTCACCGCTGTCTCCACAGCGCCCGCACCCCCGTCCACCGCACCTGCCCGCGACCTGCGCGCCAACCCGTGGCTGACCCTGGTCGCCGTCGCGTTCGGCCTGTTCATGGTCGGCCTCGACGGGTCGGTCGTGTCGATCGCCAACGCGGAGATCGCCCGCGATCTGAAGGCGACGACCGCCGAGTTGCAGTGGGTCACCAACTCCTACCTCCTCGCCCTCGCCGCGACCCTCATCCTCGGCGGGAAGCTCGGTGACCGTCTCGGGCGCCGCACGCTCTACCTCGTCGGAGTCGCCGGGTTCACGGCGGCGTCCGTGGCGATCGGGCTCGCCGGGTCCATCGAGGGCGTCATCGCCTTCCGTGCCGTGCAGGGGCTGTTCGGGGCGATGCTGATGCCGAACACGCTCGCGTTGCTGCGGGCCGTGTTCCCGCCGCGGAAGTTCGGGATGGCCGTCGGGATCTGGGCGATGATCTCGTCCGTGTCGACCGCGCTCGGGCCGATCGTCGGCGGGCTGCTCGTCGAGCACGTGAACTGGGAGTCCGTGTTCTACATCAACGCGCCGATCGGTGTCGTCGCGCTCGTCTTCGGCCTGCTCGTGCTGCCGCAGTCCCGCAACGAGGCGGCGGCCGGTGAGACGTTCGACGTCCCCGGGGTCGCCCTGCTCGCGGGCGGGCTCCTCGCCGTGGTCTTCGGTGTCGTCAAGGGCGAGACGTGGGGCTGGACCTCGGGCGGGACGCTCGGCGCGATCGGCGGCGGGATCGCCGTACTCGTCCTGTTCGGCTGGTACGAGACGCGGGTCGCCCATCCCCTGCTGCCGATGCGGCTGTTCCGCAGCCCGGCGCTGACCGTCGGGGCGGTCGTCACCGCGCTCAACTTCTTCATCCTGCTCGGGGTGATCTTCTTCGTGATGCTGTATCTCCAGAACGTGCGCGGGTTCACGCCCGTCGAGTCGGGGGTGCGGACGCTGCCGCTGAGCCTCGCGTCGATGCTGGCGTCGCCGCTGGGCGCGAAGCTCACGGAGCGGTTCGGGGCGCGGGTCACGATGCCGCTCGGGATGGTCCTCCAGGGCGGGGCCGCGTTCACGATGCTCGCGTGGAGCGCGGACTCCTCGTACGCCACGATGTGGCCGCCGTTCGTCGCCCTCGGGCTCGGCGTCGGCATGGTGATGTCCGCGTCGTCGGACGCGATCGTGGGCAACGCGCCCGTGCGGGACGGCGGTGTCGCGGGCGGGTTGCAGGCGACGTCCTTGCAGGTCGGCGGGGCGCTCGGGACGTCCGTCCTGGTGTCGGTCATCAGCAGCAGGGTCGGTTCCACGCTGACGGGCGAGCTGACCGGCGCGGGCGTCCCGCGCCCTGTCGCCGAGGGGCTCGGGGAGGCGAAGGACGCGGTCTCGATGGGCGTGGCGCCGGTGTCGGAGTCGATGCCGGGGTCGCTGCGGAGCGCTGTCGTCGAGGGGAGTCATGGGGCGTTCATGGCGGGGGTCCATACGGCGGCCGTGGTGACCGGGGTGCTGGCGCTGGCCGGGGCGGCGCTGGCCGTGGCGGGGCTGCGGGGGCGGACGGCTGCGCGGGAGCCGGTGCTGGTCGCGTCGTCGGGCGCGGGGGACGCGGTGGCTGGAGGGGCCGACCCGGGTGCGGGCGGCTCGGACACGGCCGCCTTCGGCACCGCCGGCTCGGGCGTACGCGGCTCGGACACGGCCGCCTTCGGCACCGCCGGCTCGGGTGCGGGCGGCTCCGGCACGCCCGCTCCCGGCGCGGCGGCCTCCGGCGCGGCAACTCCCCCCACCGGCACCGGACTTGCCGTCTCCGGCCACGTCCACGGCACCGAGTCCGCTCCCGTCCCCCACGCCGCCGTCACCCTGATCTCGCTCGGCGGACGCCAGCTCGGCCGGGCCGTCTCCCGTGCCGACGGGTCGTACGCGGTGGACGCGCCCGGCGCCGGGAGCTACATCCTCGTCGTCTCCGCCGAGGGGTACCGGCCCCGGGCGGTGACCGTCACCGTCGGCGGGGAGCCGGTGGCCTGCGACGTACCGCTGGCCGGGGCGAGCGGGCTGGCCGGGACGGTTCGCGCGGTGGGTGGACGAGAGCCGGTGGCGGGCGCGCTGGTCGTGACCGCCGATGTGCGCGGGGAGGTGATCGCGACCGGCGTGACCGGCGCCGACGGCGGGTTCGGGTTCGGCGGTCTCGGGCCGGGGCCGGTGACCGTCGCGGTGAGCGCGGACGGGTTCCGGCCGGTCGCGCTGCCCGTCGAGGTCGCGGTGAGCGGGATGACGCGGGCCGAGGTCGAGCTGGCGCCCGGGGCGCGGGTGCGGGGCGCGGTGACCGCGTCGGGGCGGCCGGTGAACGCCGCTTCGGTGACCCTCGTCGACGCGGCCGGCAACGTCGTCGCGTCCGTCGTCACCGGGGCGGACGGCGGATACGCGTTCACGGACCTCGACGGCGGCGCCTACACGGTGACCGCGACCGGCTACCCGCCGCGGGCCGGCCAGGTCACCGTGGGCGGGGCCGGGGTCGACGGGTACGACATCGAGCTGTCGTATCCCGGGGAGTGAGGCGCACGCCGTGAACGCGGGGTGGGCGACGGTGTTCCGGCCGCCGCCCGCCCCGGTGTCACGTCGTCGGCGGTGCCGCGTAACAGTGCACGGTCACCGTCTGCTCCGCGCTCCACCGCTGCTCGACCGTCGCCAGCAGCTTCCAGCCCAGCCGTTCGTACAGCGCCGCCGCGGCCGTGTCGGTCGCCACGACGTCGAGCACCGGGTGCAGTCCGCGCCCCCGCGCCTCCGCGACCGCCCGTTCCATGAGCCGCGCGCCGATGCCGTGGCCGCGCGCCGAGGGGGCGACGAACAGGCGGCTGACGACGGCCGTCGTACCGGGGTCGCCCCACAGACCGGGAGCCACGTCCCCCTCGCCGCCGGGGTTGAGCGCGATGTGACCGACGGTGCGCCCGCCGAGCACGGCGACCCACGCGCCGAGCCCCGACGCCTGGCTCAGCCAATCCCCGGGGCGCTCGGGCCAGTTGACGGGATAGCCGTCCTGCCGGTGGACGTCGGCGAGGGCTTCGACGCAGGCGGCGACGTCGTCGTCCGTACGGGGCCTGACCGTGTTCTTCGTGTTCACCGCCGTATCGAAGCACAGGGCTCCGGGGCGTTCTACCGCCTTTCCGGGAAGGTGCCCTTGGGGACGACGCCGCCCGCCGGGCCACGTACGGCGGACTCGACGAGTTCGCGGACGCGGTCGGCGGGGACGGTGACGCCGGGGTTCTGCTGGGCCCAGCCGAACCACTCCAGCGGGGACAGTCCCTCCGGGGCCTCACCCGCGTACACCTTGACGTAGACCGGCGACTCCGGCTCGACGCGCCAGCTCTCCGCGAGGGAGCCGACGTCGACGGCGTCCCAGCCGAGCGCGTCGAGGAGGTCGGCGGTCTCCTTCTTGGCGCCCGGGTCGTCCCCGGCGATGGGCAGGGCGCTGCGGTCGGGGGCGCCGGCCGGGCGGGCGAGGGTGACGAGCTGGTGGGCGCCGATGTTGTTGAAGACCTTGACCACGCGGGAGCCCGGGAGCTGCCGTTGGACGAGGGCGCTGCTGGTGAGGTCGTTCGCGTCGAGCTCGGGCAGCTGCCCGTCGCGTGCCGGGTAGTAGTTGAGGGTGTCCAGGACGGTCTTGCCGTCGAGGGCGTCGACGGGGAGCTTGTCGTAGGCGTACAGGGGGACGGTGGCCACGACCAGGTCACCGGCGCGGGCGGCCTGCGCCGGGGTGGCGGCGCGGGCCTTCTCGCCGAGGTCGGCGACCAGGCCGGCGAGGGTCTCGGGGCCTCGGGAATTGCTGAGGACGACGTTCCAGCCGGCGGCGACCGCCAGACGGGCGACGGCCGTTCCGATGTTTCCGCTGCCGATGAGTCCGAGGGTGCGGGGCATGGCGTACTCCGTTCGACGAGGGCCCGGACAGATATCCGGAGGCACCTTCCACTTTCTATCACGCCAAACGGAGACAGCGTCCGTTTGGCGTGGTGGTTGACTGGTTCGAGCCGCTCGACAGGAACAGGAACACCATGGACACCACCCCGACGACGTGCCGCAAACCGCGCGCCGACGCCGCGCGCAACCGGGCCCGGATCCTCGACACGGCGCTGCGCCACTTCGCGCGGTACGGAGCCGGGACCTCGCTGGAGGCCATCGCGAGGGACGCCGGGGTCGGCCCGGCCACGCTCTACCGCCACTTCCCGACGAGGGAGGCGCTGCTCGCGGCGGCCCTGGAGGCCCCGGCGGCCGAACTCCTCGCCGGGCGTGAGGAGTTGCGGGCCGTGGACGATGCCGACGAGGCGCTGCGGCGGTGGCTGCTGACGCTGGAGAAGTACTTCAGCACCTTCACGGGGCTGCCCGCGCCGGTCCTCGCGGCCCTGGCCCACGGCGACTCGCCGCTGTCCGTCTCCTGCCAGGAACTCCTCGCCGTCACCGACGAGTTCCTCGCCGCCGCCCGGGAACGCGGCACGGCCCGCCCGGCCGTCCAGGGCCGCGACCTCTTCCTCGCCGCGCTGTTCCTCGCCTGGGCCGAGGGCGCGCCCGTCGACGGCGACGCGCTGCCGACCCTGCGGCAGCTCATCGAGACCGGTTACAGCACGCGGTGAGTCACTGGTGGTCGGCCCACACGTAGCTCTCGGGCAGCAGGTCTCCGATGGGCAGCGCCCGGTCCCCGACGATGACCTCGATGCCGGGGAAGTAGTCGAGGAGGACCTGGCGGCAGCGCCCGCACGGCGGGACGACGCCCCGGTCCCGGTCCCCGACGGCGACGATCGTCCTCAGGTCGTGGACGCCCTGGGCCGCGGCCGTCCCGATGAGGACGAGTTCGGCGCAGGGGCCGCCGGTGAAGTGGTAGGCGTTCAGGGCGGTGACGATCCGGCCGTCGGCCGCGCGGCCGGCCGCCGCCATCGTGTGGTTGTCGCCGTGGCAGCGGGTGCGGGCGAGGTGGGCGGCGGCTTCGACGAGTTCATGGTCCACGCGGGCCACGATCAGCGCCGGGGGTGGGCGGGCGCAAGCGGTTTGCGTCCACCGGCTGAGCCCGGCAGGCCCTCGACGCGGGGTCCCTGATGCCGACGGTGCGCGAACCGGGCGGCTGCGCGCCAGGGGCCGGGCGCCGCGAGCGGGTTCCGGGCGGTCCCTTAGTTTTGGCCGGTGACTCTCCTCTCGCCTCGTCGGCTCGTGCCCCGGACCTATCAACCCCTGTTCGCCCACGGCGGGTTCAGGCGGTTGCTGCCCGCGCTGGCCGTCTCCGATCTCGGGGACGGCATGAGTGTCGTCGCGGTGGCGTGGCTGGGGGTGCTGATCGCGCCCGAGGGGCAGGCCGGGTTCGTGGTGGGGGCGGCCGTCGCGGCGTACGCGCTGCCGGGGGCCGTGGGGGCGCTGGTGTTCGGGCGGTGGCTGCGGCATCTCGCGCCCAAGAGGCTGGTCGTGGTGGACAGTTGGCTGCGCGCCGTCATGCTCGGGTGCGTGCCGGCGGCCTGGGCGGCGGGGGTGCTGCATCCCGTGCTGTACGTCGCGCTGCTCGCGGGGTCGTCCGTGCTGCACGCGTGGGGCGGGGCCGGGAAGTACTCGCTCGTCCCTCAGCTGCTCCCGCCCGAACAGCGGCTCGCCGCCAACGCGTTGCTCAGCTCCAGCGCCTCCGCCTCCATCATCCTCGGGCCCGCGCTCGCCGGGCTCCTGGTGACGTGGGTGGGGCCCGCGTGGCTGATCGGGGTCGACGCGCTGTCGTTCGCCGTGCTCGCCGTCCAGGTGGGGCGGCTGCGTGAGGGGGGCGGGGTGACCGACGCTCCCGTCGACGCGGGGCGCACGGCGGACGGGCTGCGGCTGCTGCGGCGACAGCCCGAGCTGCTCGGCGTGCTGGCGCTGACCTGGCTGTTCAACTTCCTGTACGGGCCCGTCGAGGTCGCCCTCCCCCTCCATGTCACCGACGATCTCGGCGCCGGGGCCGGGCTGCTCGGCCTCTACTGGATGCTCTTCGGGGTGGGCGCCGTGCTGGGGGCGCTCGGAGCGGGGGCCCTGCGGCGGCTTCCGCTGTGGCCGGTGACCGTCGGGATCGTCGTGGGGTGGGGCGTGATGCTCGTCCCGTTCGGACTCGGGGCACCCGCCGTGGTGACGCTGGTCTGCTTCGGGGTGGGCGGTGTCGTCTACGGGCCGTTCACCGCGCTGTCGTTCACCCTGTTCCAGGAGCGGACGCCACCGGCTTGGCTGACGACCGTCCTGGCGGCGCGCATGGCGGTGCTGCTCACGGCGGCTCCGGTGGGGGCGGCGCTGGGCGGGCCGATGACGGCGGCGCTGGGGGCGCGGGGGGTGCTGGGGGTTTCCGGGGTGGTGACGGTGGGGCTCGGGGTGGCCGCGGCGGGGTTGTGGTGGTGGGGCGGGCGGTTGAAGGGGCGGGGGGTGACGGAGGCCGGGTGAGGGCGGGGTGTCCGGGTTGCGCGGACTTCCGGGAGGGCGCGTCCCCTGTTCGCCGCCCAGCCCTGCCCCGCGTAGCGCCCCTCGCCCTCCCCCTCGCCTCAGCGTCGGCCGCCGAACTCCCAGTCGTGCACCTCCGTCTGCGCGTGTCCCCCGAGCACCCCGCGTGCCGTCCGCGCGTCGGGGGCGCGCAGCAGGGCCGCCGTACCCAGCCAGGTCGTGCCGTCGTCCGACAGGAGGGGGCCGAAGGCGATCAGGTCGGCGGTGTCCTGCGGAACGGTGAGTTCCGTGCCCGGGTCGGGGGCGAGGCCGAGGGCGAGGTAGCGGTTGCCGCCGGTCCGGCCGCCGGGGAAGTCCCACATCGTCCGGCCGAGTAGGTTGCGCCAGCGCCGCAGGAGGACGTCCCGGTAGGCCCCGGCCTGGTAGTTGGGCTCGTCGAAGGCGAACGCCCGGGCCGCCGCCGGGTCGGGGAGGTCGACGATGTGGACGCTGCCGGTGGGGGTCTCACCGTCCTCGGCGAAGGTGGGGCCACGGGCGATGAGTTCGGCGGTGTAGCCGTCCATGTAGGACCAGTGGGCTTCGGTGAGCCGGCGGCGCAGCGGGAGGGAGCCGGAGCGGTCGCGGTGGTAGCAGAAGAACTCCATGAGCGGTGATCATCGCCGGGCGGGGGCGGTGGCTCAAACGGCTTTCGGGCCTCGGGCGGCGCCGGCCGTCTTGCGGCGGATCGTGGGCGCGGAGGTCACGGGGAGCGGGGCGGGGCGTGCGGCGAGGCCCTTGAGGACGACGGCGGTCGCGGCGGTGACGAGGGTTCCGGCAGTGACGGCGAACAGGAACAGCGGCAGCCTGCCGATGTCCGCGGCGGCGAGGACACCGCCGTAGGGGACGGTGATCGTGGCGTCGAAGGTCATGGTCAGGGCCCCGGCGACGGCCCCGCCGGCCATGCCCGCCGGAAGCACCCGCAGCGGGTCGGCGAGGGCGAAGGGGACGGCGCCCTCGGGGACGCAGGCCGCGCCGAAGAGCCAGGCGGCCTTGCCGTAGGCGCGTTCGGCCGGGGTGAAGAGCTTGCCGCGGACGAGGGTGGCGAGGCTCATGCCGAGCGCGGGCACCATGCCGGCCGCGACGACGGCGGCCATCATCGTCATGTCGGTCGGGTTGAACTTGGCGGGGTCGACGCCGCTCACGCCCGCGATGCCGAAGGCGACGGCCGCCTTGCCGATCGCGCCGCCGAGGTCGCAGCAGACCATCAGCCCCAGGAGCGCGCCGGTCAGCACGAGGTGGTTGAACTCCAGCCACACGAGCTTGCTGTGCAGCCATCCGGTGAGCGCGGTCAGTTGCTCCCCGACGAGCGCGATGACCAGCGCGGCGGTCACCAGGCTCGCCGCCAGCGGGACCAGTACGGCCGGGGCGGGGTCCCGCAGCGCCGGTGGCAGGGGGATCCGGGCGAGCGCCAGGGTGGCCCCGCCCGCGACCAGGCCCGCCAGCAGCCCGGTGAGGACGCCGCCCTGGACGCCCATGGCGGCCATGCCGCCCAGCAGGCCGGGCACCAGCGCGGGCCGCCCGGCGATGCCGTACGCGAGGTAGGCCGCCAGGCCCACCGGCAGGAAGCCCAGGCCACTGGCGCCCAGTCTGAGCAGGAGCGCGGCCCAGGTGTGGGGCCGGGTCCAGTCGGCTTCGGCGAGGATGCGGTCGGCGGTGTCGGTGAGGCCGGGGCCCGCCATGACGAGGGCGAGGACGCTCATGGTCGCCGCGATCCCGGTGAAGGGGGCGAACCAGGGGACGCCCGCGGCCCGCCAGCGGCCGGTTCTCAGGCCGACGGGCGGCGTCGGGGCGGCGTCCCGCTGGGGGCGGGCGGGCTTGCGGGGGCGGGACATGGTGGCTCCAGTAGGGGAAGTGAGGGGGGTGTCGCCGGCCGACGTGGGGGAAGCGGCCGGCGACGCTGGTGCTCCGGGGACGTCACCTGGTGACGACGTCGACCCCGAAGTCCTGGGTGATGGCCGCGATGTTCACGCCGACCATGTGTTCGCGCGAGCAGTGGCAGGGGCTCGACGCCTGCCAGACCACGCCCGAGTGGCCGCCGACGATCCACGCGCCGGACTCGGTGTCGTCCGTCGTGTAGATGGGGGCGCCGGAGTCGCCCGGCTGCGTCAGCTGCCCGTTGTCGTAGGCCGGCCAGTTCGTGCCGCCCTGGTCGTAGACGAAGCCCTTGCCGTCCCGGATGCAGTTGACGCCGCCCGAGTAGCAGATGCTGAACCTGCTGTTGGAGATCGGGTGGCCGCAGTGGTTGAACGACACGGAGCCGCTCACACACACCTTGGTGCCGTTGTCGGGCAGTTCCGTCCCGTGGACGAACATCGAGGCGCCGCTGCCGGCGAGGCCCCCGGTGAACATGAAGCTGTCGTAGGGCTTGGCCGTGTTGCCGGACAGCAGCTCGGTGTCGATGTTCTGGTTGCGGCGGGTGACCTGGCCGACCCAGTTGCCGAAGCCGTTGTTCTGGCCGCGGCTGTAGACGTGCGTCAGGTTGCCGTAGCAGTGCCCGGCGGTCGTCATGTAGAGGTGGCCGGTGGTGTGCTGCTTGACGGCGAAGCCGGCCGTGCACTTGTAGGCCTGGGTGCCCTCGGTCCCGATCAGGGCGGCTCCGGCCCAGAAGGGCTGGGCGTCGGCGAAGCGGCTCTGCTGGGGTTCGAGGCGGGCGTGCTGGATGTCGACGGCTCCCGGATAGGCGCTGGTCAGCGACTTCGTGACGGAGTCCGGGGCGTCCGTGTAGACCGTCACCCTGTCGGTGGCGGCGTCGTACGAGCTGGCCACGCCGTACTTGTCGGCGTCGGCGTTCCAGGTGCGGTCGGTGACCGTCGTCTGGATCTTGTCCAGGGTGTCCTTGCTGAACCGGCTGGCTTGGACGGTCGTCCGCGCGTTCGCCGGGAGCAGGTTCTCGACCTTGGCCCTGACCGCGTCCGGTGTGCCCGCGGCGAGCCTGAGCACCGTGCCGGAGTCCGCGACGCCGAGCACGGCGGGGGTGGCGGCGAGGTGGTCGAGCTGCTTCCACTGGCTCTCGCTGGGAGCGGCTGGTACGGCCGCCGGGGCGGTGGCCGACGCGAGGGCGACGGTCGGCGCGCCCACGGCGAGCACGCCCGCGGCAACCGCCGTCAGGACCAGCCGGATCGGACGGTGTCTCACTTGCACGGCTCCTCGATTCACTTGTCGGAGGGGGGATACGTGCGCAAAGGAACCGGAGGTTCGTGACGACGGCCCGACGGTCTGATCACAGCCGGCGATCAGTGGGCGCGCCCGTGGACACAGGTACGGGTCCATCGTTCGGGTGATACGGCTGGACGGGTGAATCCGCGAGGCGGAATGATTCTCCCGTTCCCGTGCTTCACCGGGGGCGCATCGACCACATGTTCGCACTTTTGAAGCGGATGCCTTGACGGACTCTCAGCATTCAGTCGCTCCTCTGCTTTCCGTGGACACCCCGGCCGTATTTCCCGTATCGCGGCGGCGCGCCGGTGATTTCACCGCCGCTTTCGACGCGGGCGTCTTCCGCGAGAGCTCCGAAACCGCCCTCGCCGTCCTGGAGGGGAATCTCACCGACCGCTCGGTGCGGGGGCTGGACCTCACCGACCCGGAGGTGCTGTCGCGGGCCGCCCGCGCCCTGATGACGAGCGAGTCGCGGCAGGTCCCGGCGTACGACGCGCGGCGGCTGAAGGCGATCCTCGACCTGTACGTGCGGACCGGGATCCCCGTGTACTCTCCGGGCTACATGGGGCGCCAGTTCTCCGGGGTCGTGCCCCTCGCCGCGGTCGTCGACTTCGTCAGCTCCGCCGTCAGCCAGCCGTCCTCCTTCTACGAGGCCGGTCAACTCCCCAACGTGGCCGAGCGGATCATGGCCGAGGAGCTCAACCGTTTCATCGGCTGGGAGCCCGGCACGTTCGCCATGGTGACCACGTCGGGCGGGTCGCTGGCCAATCTGACGGCCCTGCTCGCGGCGCGCAACCGGCACTTCCCGACGTACTGGGCCGAGGGCGGCGCCGCGCAGGGCGGGGCCGGGCGGCCCGCGATCGCGGTCGGCGCGGACGTGCACTACAGCGTGGAGCGCGCGGCCGGTGTGATGGGCATCGGCGCGGGGCAGATCGTCCGGCTCCCGCTCGACGGCCGGCAGCGGATCTGCGTGCAGGGGGCGCGCGCCGCCCTGGAGGGGGCCGGGGAGCGCGGCCTGAAGGTGTTCTGCCTGGTGGCCTCGGCGGGGACCACGGCGGTCGGCGCCTTCGACCCGCTGGCCGACCTCGCCGCGCTCGCCCGGGAACGGGACATGTGGCTGCACGTGGACGGGGCGCACGGGGCGAGCCTGCTGGTCTCCGAGCGGCTGCGGGACAGGCTGCGCGGGATCGAGGAGGCCGACTCCCTGACCTGGGACGCGCACAAGATGATGTACGTGCCCGCGCCGTGCACCCTGCTCTTCTACCGGGACGGTCCGCAGAGCCTGGGCGCGTTCCGCCAGCGGGCGAGCTACGTCTTCGACGAGCACCCCGAAGCGCACGGCGAACTCGACAGCGGGGACAAGAACTTCGAGTGCACCAAGCGCCCCATGATCATGACGCTGTGGACGCTGTGGGCCCTGTTCGGCCCGGCGCTCTTCGCACGGAAGACGGAGCGCTTGTGCCGGCTGGCCGGGGAGGCCCATCGCATCGTCGAGGGCGAGCCGGATTTCCGCACCCTGCACCTGCCGGAATCCAACATTCTCTGCTTCCGCCACCATCCGGACGGCCTCGAAGAAAAGGACGTCCACGGTTTTCAGGTGGCGATCCGGGACCGCGTGCGGCGGCGCGGGAAATTCTTCATCTCGAAGGTCGACATCGGCGGTGTCGCCGCGCTGCGCATCGTCGTGATGAACCACGACATCACGCCCGTACATTTCCGCATGCTGCTCGACGAGATCCGCCGGACCGGACGGGAACTGCTGCGGCGACGAACAGGGGACGCACCATGACCACCACCGCCTTCCCGCATCCGGCCCTGCCCGTGGAGGACCCCGCCGGGCTCGCGGCCCGGCTCATCCCCGACGACGAGTGGCGGCCCGCCTCCGTCGACGCCGTCGAGCAACTCCCGTCGTTCAGGAGCAAGATGCGCGCGTGCGCGCACGCCCTGGGGACGCCGTACAGCGAGGTCCCGTACGCGGTGCAGGACGCGCTGGTGCTGCGCCGGCTCCAGCAGATGGTGCACACCGTCCTGCTGAACCCCCTGTGGCGCGGCACGCTGCGCGGCGCCGGGATCACCGGGGCGCCGCGCGGTCTCGACGAGTGGCAGGCGGTGCCGCTCGCGGACAAGGAGGTCCAGCGGGACTTCTTCATGGACGGCCGCGAGGGCATGGTCGTGCCGCTGGAGCGCGGCGGGTTCGAGATCGTGGCGAGCGGCGGCACCTCCAGCGGGCGTCCGCTGGAGACGGTGTACTCGCTGCGGGAGCTGTGGGACACGTACCGGGTCGCGGGCGGTTTCCTGGGCGCCCACCAGCTCGCCCCGCGCCTGACCGGGGCCGGCCCGAAGTGGCTGTACACCACGCTGGCCGACTACCAGATGTGGAGCAGCGGCACGATGGTCGGCGGGGTCCTCCAGAACGTGCCGGGCGTCAACTACGTGGGCGCGGGCCCGGTCACCGCCCCGGTCCTGGAGCACATGTTCTCCTACCCGGGGCCGAAGGCCCTGATGGGGATCACCGCCGGGATCGCGATCCTCAGCGACCTCGGCGCGGGCATGAACCGGGCGGCGCGGGAGAGTTTCCGGCTCGCCCTGTACGGCAGCGGGGTGCTGCCGCAGCGCAAGCGGGCCGAGCTGCGCGCCGTCTACCCGAACGTGGAGATCCTCAGCTACTTCGCGGCGACGCAGGCGGAGACCATCGGCCTCCAGCTGGACCCCGCCGTGCCCGAGCTGTCGGCCGTACCGGGTCTGCATCTGGTCGAGATCGTCGACGAGCAGGGCCGCTGGGTCCCCGAGGGCGCCGAGGGCGAGCTGGTGGTCACGCGGCTGCACGCGCACGAGGCGCCGCTGCTGCGGCTCAAGCTGGGCGACCGGATGATCCGCAGGCCCCGGCCGCGGGGGCCCGGCGTGCAGGCTGAGCGGTTCGAGTTCGCGGGGCGTACCGGTGACGTCCTGCACCTCAACGACAGCCAGTACTCGGCGACGGCCGCGCTGGCCGGGCTCGGCGAGGAGCTGCGGGCGGCCGGCGCGGTGGATCTGGACGCGGTGGCCCACGAGGTGCAGTTCGTCAACCGGCGCGAGGCGAAGCTGCTCACGCTCCTCGTGTCGGTGGACAACGCGCGGGAGGCGGCGTACCGCACGGACGCGGTGCTCGGTCCGCAGGGGGTGCGGCGGGTCTTCCTGGACGTGCTGCCGCGGGCCCTGTCGCTGTTCAACCACGGCGAGGCGAATCCGGCGGCGATCGACCGGACCGGGTACGGCTTCCGCGTCCAGTTCGTGGTCAAGGGGTCGCCCGAGATCGAGCGGACCGACGTCGGCAAGGTGCCGCTGGTCCGGGACCGCGGACTGTAGCGGACCGTAAGCGCCCTCCCCTTCTCCCGGACGCTCACCTCCAGGCTGGAGCCAGTATGAAACCGCAGGTCAACGTCGTCGCCCTGGTCGACTGCATCGGGGCGCTCTCCGACCGCACCCTCCTCAACGGGAACCTGTCGCTCGTGGACGACGGCCCCTTCCACAGCACGGGGCAGGGGACGCCGGATCTGTGCACCGTCGTACGGCCGGGCCAGGTCGTCCGGTGGCAGGCCCTCGCCGTCGACCTCCAGACCCCCGTGGAGATCAGGAGCATCACGTTCCTCGGCGCGCCCGGCGCGGACGACGCCTACCGGCCGTCGCACTGGGACGAGGAGGGCGAGAAGCTCGACCTCGACATCTGGGCCGGGATCGTGCCCCCGTTCATGGGCGTCGGGGTGGCGCACAGGTACCGGCTGGAGCTCCAGATGTACGAGGGCAGGAACAGCGTCATGTACGTCGACTCGCCTGCGCTGATGTGCGTGTGACCGGGCCGGTCGCGAAGCCTTCGCCCCTCGGCCCTAGACCCTCGACGAGAAAGGCAGGTCCATGCCTCAACAGTTGGGCATCATCGTGCTCGTGGACACCGCCAACGCGCTGGCGGACAGGACGCTGAGCGGCAACACCTACTGGTTCGACAACCAGAAACTGCACGGCTCCGAGAACCAGGGCACCGAGAACCTGGTCTCCGCGATCAACGGGTCGCACTGGATGGACGGCTCCCAGGCGACCGAGCAGGTCCTCAACTGGCTGCCGTACAGCCTCGGTTCGCTCCCGCCGAGCGTTCCGCGCGGCTACCGGGCGGAGCGTTCCCGGTTCAGCGACGAGGAGGCGCTGGCCGATCTGGAGGCCGTCCTGAACAGCCCCGGCGTGCCCGACGCCGCCCGCCTGGAGCGTCTGCGCCAGACACTGGGCAAGCGGACCAGGGGCCGCGGGGACGGCCGCCCGGGCGAGAAGGTCCTCGACGTCACCGGGAATCTCGTCACCGACGTCGCCGGGCAGGCGCACACGTATCCGCCGCCGGTCATCACCGACATCTACGGCCAGGCCGTGGACGAGAAGATCATGTACCCGGCCGAGTACGGCTCCCCCGACCTGGTCACCGACGGCTGGTACTGGGCGGCCTCCGTCGACACCTCGCGGCCCGGCGTCTACCCGTACACGCTGCGCGTCCAGCTGCACGACCTGGTGGCGCGCGACGGGGACGTCGGCTGGGAGCCGGTGAACTTCACCTGCCGGTCCACTCTCAAGATCACCACCGAGGCGAAGCGCAACGGCTTCACCAGGGCGGGCCTGGGCTACCTCCCCGTCCCGCCCCAGAGCTGAGGAGCAGCAGATGGCCAAGGAGACCGAGCCGAAGCGCCCGGCGCCCGCCGCCCGGCCGATCACCATCACCGCGGTCGTCGACGCCGTCGGAGTCCTCGCGAGCGACAGCACCGAGGGCGAGGTCTACTTCTACGACACCAACAAGGCGGCGGGCTCGACGGGGTTCGGCACCGGCGAGCTGCGGACCAAGGTCAAGCAGGGCGACCAGTTGCTGTGGAGCACGATCGCCCTGGAGTGCGAGGCCCATGTCGCGATCGCCGCCATCGACATCGACAGCGACGTCTGCGAGCCGCGGCGCGAGGTGTACCCGGGCACCGACGTCTCGTTCTGGACGGCCGAGGTGAAGACGGACCTCGACGGCGCCGTCCCCTACCGGATCAGCTTCCAGGTGGGCACGAGGACCGAACCGATCACCGCCGTCCAGTCGCCGTCCCTGGTGGGGTAGGCGCACCCGAAGGAGGAGTCGATGAGCGCCACGCTCGAACCGGCCCGCAAGAAGCAGAACCCCGGCCAGCTGAACTCGGTCCAGCTCAACATCGTCACGCTCGTCGACATGGAGAAGGCGGTCGCGACCCGGACCCTGAGCGGTGCGATGTACATGATGGACAACAGCATCGGCGGCGTCGGCCAGGGCACGCACCGGCTGGAGACCCTCTGCAAGCAGGGCCAGGTCATCAACTGGATCATCCGGCCGATCGACATGGAACGGCGCGTGGACGGCACCTGGCCGCCCATGCCCAGGATCACCGCCATCGTCGTCCTGGACGTCGAGGAGGGCGACGAGGAGGACGTCGCCGAGACCAAGCTGCTCACCGAGCTGAAGATCTACGGCGGCCCGGACCGCATGCGCTCCCCGATGACCCCGGTCTACTCCTACTGGGCCGGCACCGTCCTGAGCACCGCGAAGCCGGGGCTGTACCGCTACCGCCTCGTGGTGGAGCTGGAGCAGGACGGCAAGAAGGAGCGGGTGTACCTCAACACCGAGGAGCATCCGGCGCTGCGGGTGGTGGCGGTGTGACATGCGTGAGGCTTGGGGTTGCCGTGTGCCGTACGCCGGCCGGGGTGTGAGGCGTCGTGCGCGGGCGGCCTGACCCCGATCCCGGTGTACCGCGTATGGCCCGGCACGACTGGTGGGGTGTCGTTCTCGAAGCGCCCGATCCTCACGAACTCGCCCGCTTCTACGCGGAATTGCTCGGCTGGCCCATCGTGAAGGAGGACGCCGACGGGGCCGCGGTCGCACCCCCGGAGGGCGTCGCGTATCTCGGTTTCCAGCGTGCCGACGGGTACGTCCCTCCGGTCTGGCCCCCGCACGAGGGCTCCCCGCGGATGAGCGCGCACCTCGACTTCGAGGTCATCGATCTCCGTGTCGCCGTCGGGCATGCGCTTCAACTCGGGGCGAGGGAAGCCGAGTCGCAGCCGCAGAGCAACGTCCGTGTCCTGCTCGACCCCGCCGGGCATCCCTTCTGCCTCTACACCGACGGCCACGGTTAGGGTGGCTCGATGCCGCTCGTGGAGATCACTTACGCCCCGCACGTCGCTCCGGACACCTTGCGTGAGCTCGGTGCCGTCCTCCCCCATCTCGTGTCTGTCGCCGTGGAGTGTCCCGAGGAGCCCTACGACGGGGAACTCCAGCCGGGGGACGTGGAGTTGCGGTTCCGCTCGCTCGGGCCGTACGACCGCTGCGGGCTCGATGTCGTGATCGAGGTGCGGTCGAAGTGGTTCGAGAGCCGGGCAAGGAACCGTCAGGAGCGGGTGGACGCACTGCACGCGGGGATCGCGTCGGCGACGGGTCTTGAGGACTTCGGCGTGTACCTGTCGCTGCCGGTGGCCGCGTGGTCCCAGGGGGACTGACCGGTGGACCTCGCCGCGCGGCTGCGTCACGTGTACTGGATCGGCGGGAGCCCCGGCGCCGGCAAGTCGACGATCGCCCGCGGGCTCGCCGTACGCCAGGGCCTGCGTCTGTACGTCACGGACGACACGATGCCGGACCACGCCGAGCGCACCACGCCCCGGCAGGCGCCGTTCCTGCACGAGTTCATGGCGATGTCCATGGACGAGCGGTGGGTGGACCGGTCGCCGCGCACCATGTTCGAGACGTTCCACTGGTACCGGGGCGAGGGCTTCGGCCTGATCGTCGAGGACCTGCTGCGCCTGCCCCGGGACCGGCCCGTGATCGTCGAGGGCTTCCGCCTCCTCCCCCACCTCGTCCACCCCCTGCTCCCCGCCGCGCACCACGCCGTCTGGCTCCTCCCGACGCCCGCCTTCCGAGAAGCGGCCGTCTCGGGCCGGTCGGCTCCCGGCGAGGGGTTCGTCTGGCGGACCAGCGACCCGGAGAAGGCCGCACGCAATCTCGCGGAGCGGGACGCGATGTTCGTCGAACGGCTTGAGGAGGAGACCGGCCGCCTGCACCTGCCGGTCGTGCGGGTCGACGTCACGATGACGGAGCGGCAACTCACGGACCGCGTCTGGGGGATGTTCGGGTTCTGACGCCGCAGGCGGAGCGAGCGGCCCGCCTCGACTAGGACACCTTCTGGCCTAGTCGCGCCCTACCGTCGCCGGTGACGCACTTCGGCGAGAGGAATCCCATGTCTGCGCAGCCCAGCGGTTACACCACCGTCGCTCCTTGGGTCGTCACCGAGGACACCGGTGCGTTCCTGGATTTCGTGGTGGACGTGTTCGGGGGTGAGGAGTTGGGGCGGGTGGTGACCGAGGACGGGGCCGTCGGGCATGGGGAGGTGCGGGTCGGGGACACCGTGGTGCTGGCGTTCGACCGGCGGGAGGACTGGCCGGTGATGCCGAGTCTGCTGCGGGTGTTCGTCGAGGACGCGGACGGCGTCGTCGCGCGGGCCGTGGCGCGTGGGGGACGGGTGGTCACGCCCGTCATGGACAGTGCTTTCGGGCA
Source organism: Streptomyces niveiscabiei (assembly GCF_033794345.1). NCBI lineage: Bacteria > Bacillati > Actinomycetota > Actinomycetes > Kitasatosporales > Streptomycetaceae > Streptomyces > Streptomyces niveiscabiei. Next base: position 113,222 of record NZ_JARAYJ010000011.1, on the reverse strand, counting down.
GCGGGGCGGGCGGGTGCGGGATCCGTTCGGAAATGTGTGGTGGGTGGTCCAGCATGTCGAGGACGTGGCCGAGGAGGAGATCTGGGAGCGGATGTCGTGGCCCGAGCATGTCGAGGGGATGCGGGTCGCGCAGGAGACGCTGGACGTCGAGCTGAGCGGGCGGCGGCAGGGGCGCGGCAGCGCGCCGGTCAGGGGGTGAGGCCGAGGTCGACCGCGGCGTCCAGGAGGGGGCCGAGTTCCCGGGTCGCGGTGTCCAGGGCCCGGGTGCTCTGTTCGGCGCGGGCGATGAGGAGGGCGCCTTCGATGGTGCTGATCATGAGGGTGGCGAGCGGGGTGGCCCGGTGTTTCGGTACGCCCATCCCGGTGAGGGCGGCGGCCACCGCGCCGGTCCAGCCGGCGAAGGCGTCGGACGCGGCGTCCCGGGTCGAGGGTGTGGTCTTGGCGCAGTCGACGGTGGCGGCTGCGACGGGGCAGCCGCCCGCGTAGCCGGTGGTCTCGTACTCGTCGGTCCACTGCCGGACCATCTCGGCGAAGAGTCCGCTGGGTGTCGGTGAGGGGAGGGCGGCCAGGAAGCGGGGTACGCGGTTTCCGGCGTAGCGGCCGGCCCATTGGACGGCCTCGTTGACCAGTTGTTCCTTGCCGCCGGGGAAGTAGTGCTGGAGCGAGCCGCGTGGCGCCTGCGCGTGGGCGGCGACCTCGCGCATCCCGGTCGCGCCGACTCCGTCGCGCCGGATGAGCTGGGCCGCGCTGAAGACCATCCGCTCGCGTGGTCCGCGTTCCGTCACTCCTGGCCTCCTCTTCCGTGTCCTCCGTGCCTCCGTGTCCTCGGAACAGTCTATGACCGCCGTCATAACGCGGGCTACCATGACAGTGGTCATAGTCCGGGGAGAGTGGTGGTGCGGCATGTCGTACGTGGGCTTCGTCGGTCTCGGTGTCATGGGACAGCCCATGGCCCTCAACCTGGCGCGCGCGGGAACCCCGCTCGTGGTGTGGAACCGTTCACCGGGTCGGTGCGAGCCGCTGCGTGCCGCCGGTGCCGAGGTCGCGGCCAGTGCGGGCGAGGTGTTCGAGCGGTCCGGCACGGTCGTGCTGATGCTGGCCGACGAGGAGGCCGTGGACGCCGTGCTGGGGCGGGGGACGCCCGGGTTCGCGGCGCGGGTCGCGGGGCGCGTCGTCGTGCACATGGGCACCACGGCGGCCGAGTACTCCGCCGGGCTCCAGGAGGAGGTCCGGGCGGTGGGCGGGCGGTATGTGGAGGCGCCGGTCTCGGGGTCGCGGGTCCCGGCGGAGCAGGGGCAGTTGGTGGGGATGCTGGCCGGGGACGAGGATGCCGTGGCGGCCGTGCGGGAGCTGCTGGCGCCGGTGTGCCGGGAGACGTTCGTCTGCGGGGCCGTGCCGGGGGCGCTGCTGATGAAGTTCTCGGTGAACCTGTTCCTGATCACGCTGGTCACGGGGCTCAGCGAGGCGTTCCACTTCGCCGGGCGGCAGGGGGTGGATCCGGCGCTGCTGCGGGAGGTTCTCGACGCCGGGCCGATGGCGAGCGCGGTGTCGCGCATGAAGACGCCGAAGCTGGTGGAGCGGGACTTCGGTGTGCAGGCCGGGGCGGCCGACGTGCTCAAGAACAACCGGCTGATCGCGGAGGCGGCTCGGAAAGTGGGCGTGGCTTCTCCTCTCCTGGATGTGTGTCACGCGTTGTTCGGGGAGGCGGTGGAGCAGGGGCACGGCGGGGAGGACATGGTGGCGGTGGTTCAGGCGATCGAGAAGCGGAGTGCGGCGGTGTGAGCTTCCAGCCGACCACGGGCCGAGGAGGCGGCGCCTCGGCCGAATGGCCGGTTGTGGGAGGGGTTTCGGGCGGGAGACCTGGCCGTTCGGCCGATGTGAGGTGGGGGTGGGACGGCCGAGACTGGAGGCGGCGGGACTCGCCCCGCCGGCCGTGTCGCGGTCGGGGAGCCGTCTCGTCGCCGACACCCGCTCCGTGAACGGAGGTGCCCCTCGTGGCCGTTGCCCTCGCCGCCCCTGCCCGACCCGCCTCCTCGGGGTGGTCGCGTCCCCGCCGGGTGCCGTTGCTCGCGGCGCTCTCGATGCTCCCCTTGTATGTGGTGTGGGCGCTGTTCCGGGCCAACGGCGGCGGTGACCTGGCCGCGCAGGAGGCGTGGGCCCGGTTCGCGGCCGACCACGGGGACTCGGCGTACGGCCTGTTCTGGTTCGGCGGCCTGCACACGGCGAACTACAGCCTCATCTCTCCCTATCTGATGGGGTATTTCGGCGTCCGGACAGTCGCCGTGGTCTCGGGGATGGCGGCGAGCTGGCTGGCGGCCGAGCTGTTCGTGCGCTCGGGGATGCGCCGGCCGCTGGCTCCCGCGCTGGTGGCGGCGTTCGGGCTGTGGGTGAACGTGGCGGCGGGGCGGGTGACGTTCGCGCTCGGGGTCGCCTTCGCGCTGGCGGCGTGCGTGGTGCTGGTGGGAGGGCGGCGGCCGGTGCCGGCCGCCGGGTTCGCGGTGCTGGCGACGGCGGGCAGTCCGGTGGCCGGGCTGTTCCTGGTGGTCGCGGGTGCGGCGTACGGGCTGGTGCGGGAGTGGTGGCGGGCCGTCGCGCTGGCGGTCCCGCCGTTCCTGGTCGTGGGGGTGACGACGCTGCTGTTCCCCTTCGACGGGGAGGAGCCGATGGCGTCCGGGCGGGTGTGGTGGCCGATGGGGCTCGGGCTCGCCGTGGCGGTGTGGGCGCCGCGCGGGTGGCGGGTCGTGCGGTTCGGGGGTGCGGTGTACGCGGCGGGGGTCGGGCTCTCCTATCTGCTGGCGACGCCGATCGGCAGCAATGTGGAGCGGCTGGCGCTGCTCTTCGCCCCGGCGGTGCTGCTGGCGGCCCTGGTCTCGACGGCGCCGGGAGCCCGGCTGCGGCGCGGTGGGCTCGCGCTGGCGCTGGCGGGGTCGCTGTTCTGGATGGGGTCGGGGACGCCCGTGTCGTTCGTGGAGGGGTCGAGTCGGGTCCCCGCGTGGGCGGCCGACACCAAGGGTCTGCTCCAGGCCCTCGACCGGTTCGACGCGGGGCGGGGGCGGGTGGAGGTCGTTCCGGCACAGGACCACCGCGAGGCCGCCGTCCTGGCACCGCACGTCAACCTGGCGCGGGGCTGGAACACCCAGCTGGATGTGGAGCGGGGCCGGATCTTCTACGACGGGACGCTGACGCCGGCCGCGTACCGGACGTGGCTGGACCGGTGGGCGGTGGGTTTCGTCGCCGTCCCGGACGCCGTGCCCGATCACTCGGGGGCCGCCGAGGCTCAGCTGATACGGCGGCGGCCGGACTGGCTGGAGCCGGTGTGGGGCGACGCGCACTGGACGCTGTACCGGGTGCGGGACGCCGTGCCGCTGGTCTCCGCGCCCGGGGAAGTGGTGCGGGCGCCGGAGGAGGACGCGTACCTCGTGGTGTACCTGCCGAAGGCGGGTTCGGTGACCGTGCGCCTCGCCTACTCGCCCTGGCTGCGGGCCGACAACGGGGCCTGCCTGCGCGGGGACGGCGAGTTCACGCGGCTCACGGCGCGGGCGCCGGGGATCTTCCAGATCTCCTCCCAGTACGATCCGACGGTCTCCCTCCCGCAGGCCGGGCACCGGCAGGGGTGCTGATGGGGGACGGACGTGAATCCGCGGCTTCGCAGCGAGGAAGTGAGCACCGTATGCGCCGTCATGGGCGACCCACCCGGCCCGCCGGACCGTCGGACCGGGCAGGCCGTACCCGTCAGGGTCCTGAGGGGACGGACCGGGTCCGGCAGGGCCTGGACCGGGAGCTGGAGCAGCTCGACGGCGCGTCCTACAGCCGCTACCGGGGGCTGACGGGGCAGTGGGAGCTGCCCGGGGGTGTGGTGCTGGAGATCGTGCGCGGGCAGGCCGACCCGTACGCGCCGCCCGCGCGGGTCGCCGTCCGGGTGCCGGGCGAGCGGGCGGGCTTCCCCCGGGAGTTGTGGGACTCGGCGGTGCGGCGGCGGGCGCTGGCCGGGTATCTCGTGCGGCGGGCGGCGCGGGAGGTGGACGGGGAGCGGGATCTGCACCTGGACGCGGGCGGGCAGGAGGTGCTGGACCGCAACTCGTGCACGGTGGACGCGGGGGACGGGTCGGTGACGTTGCGGCTCGGGGTGGCGTTGCCGGGGCCGCACCGGCGGATCGACGGGCGGGCGGCGTGGCGGCTGTTGTGCCAGGTGCTGCCGCGGGTCGCCGAGCGGGCGCTGTGTCTGGCGGCGCTGGACGGCGGGCGGGTGCGGGAGTTCGTGGCGGCGGTGGAGGACTCGGCCGCGCTGCGGGCCGCGCTGCCCGGGCTCGGTCTGGTGGGGTTCGTCGCGGACGGGTCGCTGCTGGCCCGGCGGACGGGGGCGGACGACCGTCCCGCGCGGGGCGAGGGCGTGGTGGAGTTCCGGTCGCCTCAGGAGCTGCGGGTGACGGTGGAGTTGCCGCACGCGGGGGCGGTGAGCGGGATGGGGGTGCCCGAGGGGGTGACGTTGATCGTGGGGGGCGGGTTCCACGGGAAGTCGACGCTGTTGCGGGCGCTGGAGACGGGGGTGTGGGACCACGTTCCGGGGGACGGGCGGGAGCTGGCGGTCTCGGTGGCGGACACGGTGAAGATCCGGGCGGAGGACGGGCGTCCGGTGGAGCGGGTGGACGTGCACGCGTTCGTCAGCCATCTGCCGGGCGGGGCGGACACGGCGGACTTCTCGACGCCGAACGCGTCGGGGTCGACGTCGCAGGCCGCGTCCCTGTGCGAGGCGGTGGAGAGCGGGGCGCGGGTGCTGCTCATCGACGAGGACACCGCCGCGACCAACCTGATGATCCGGGACGCCCGCATGCAGGCGCTGGTCGCGAAGGAGCGGGAGCCGCTCACGCCGCTGGTGGACTCGGTCCGTTCCCTGCACCGGGATCACGGGGTGTCGACGGTGCTGGTGATGGGCGGGAGCGGTGACTATCTCGAAGTCGCCGACCGGGTGGTGATGATGGACGCGTACCGGCCGTACGACGTGAGCGGGCGGGCGCGGGAGATCGCCGCCGTGCCGACGGGGCGGCGGGCCGAGGCGGACTCCTTCCCCGGGGTCGTCGCCCGGCGGGTCGACCCGGCGTCGGTGGACTCCACGGCGAAGGGGCGCAGCCGGGTGCGCTCCCGGGGCACCGACTACCTGGTCTTCGGCGAGCACGACATCGACCTGCGGGCCGTCGAACCCCTCGCCGACGCCTCCCACGTCACCGGCATCGGCCTCGCCCTCGAACTCCTCGTCCGCCACGGCCACCTGACCCGTGACCGCACGCTCGCCGAGGCCCTCGACCTCCTCGACGCGGACTTCGCGGGCGCGGACCCGGTCGCCGCGCTGCGCACGGTCCACGACGACGACTTCGCGGTACCGCGCCGCCACGAGATCGCCGCCGCGCTCAACCGGCTGCGGGGGGTGAGGGTGCTGCGCTGAGGGTGTGCGGGGCGGCGGCCCGGCCATGCCCCCGTGCGACCACTGCGGCGAAACTTTCCCCTCTGGTCGTACCCGGTCCCCGTGAGGCAACCTGTACAAGATCACACCGTGCGTATCCGCCCTCCCAGGAAGCGAACCGCCATGACTCGCTCCGTACGCCCGCTCCCCGAACGACGCCTGCGCCCGCCGATGGGCTGGAACAGCTGGGACTGCTACGGCCCCACCGTCACCGAGGAGGAGGTGCTCGCCAACGCGGCCTTCCTGCACGAGCACTTGCTGCCGTACGGCTGGGACACGGTCGTGGTGGACATCCAGTGGTACGAACCGACGGCCCGTGCGCACGGTTACAACGACGACCCGCCGGTGGTCCTCGACGCGTACGGCCGGCAGATGCCGGCGCCCAACCGGTTCCCGTCGGCGGCCGACGGCGCCGGGTTCAAGCCGCTCGCCGACCGCGTCCACGCGCTGGGGCTGCGCTTCGGCCTGCACATCATGCGCGGCATACCGCGTCGCGCGGTCGCCGGCCGGCTGCCCGTCGCCGGGACCGACTTCACGGCGGACGAGATCGCCGACACCACCTCGGTCTGCCCCTGGAACCCCGACAACTACGGCCTGAACCACGACCATCCCGGCGCGCAGGCGTACTACGACGCGCAGGTCGCCCAGTTCGCGGCGTGGGAAGTCGACTTCATCAAGGCCGACGACATGCTCGTCCCGTACCACGACCGGGAGATCGCGGCGTACGCGCGCGCCATCGAGCGCAGCGGCAGGCCGATCGAGCTGAGCCTCTCCCCCGGTACGGACATGTCCCTCGCGCACCTGGGCCACCTGCGGGAGAACGCCACGATGTGGCGTGTGTGCGACGACCTGTGGGACCGGTGGGAGGACGTCGAGGCGCAGTTCGGGCGCATGGCGCGGTGGGCCCCCACGCAGGGCCCGGACGGCTGGGCCGACGCCGACATGCTGCCCCTCGGCCGCATCGGCATCCGCGCCGAGCGCGGCGAGGACCGCATGTCGCGGCTGACGCGGGACGAGCAGATCAGCCTGCTCACGCTGTGGTTCGTCTCCCGCTCCCCGCTGATGATGGGCGGCGACCTCCCCACCAGCCCGCCGGAGACGATCGACCTGCTCACCAACGGCGAAGCCCTCGACGTCCTCCTGCACAGCCGCAACAACCGCGAGGTGCTGCGCGAGCGGAACCTCGTCCTGTGGACGGCCGACGACGCCGACGGCCGGACCCGCTACGCGGCGGTGTTCTCCCTCGCGGACACCCCCGAGAGCGTCACCGTCCCGCTCGGCTCGATCGGCGCGCTCCCCGACGACCGGTTCCGGGACCTGTGGACCCGTACCGACACCCCGCACGACGGCCGCGCCCTGACCCTCGACCTCCCCGCGCACGGCTGCGCCCTCCTGCGGCTCACCCCGGCCTGACCTCCCCGTTCACCGCGCGGACGACGGGCACCGGCGCTCACCGAGGTGGGCGCCGGTGCCGTATGTCAGGAACCGTCCCGCAACTCCGCCAGCCGCTCGCGGGTGAAGCGGACGTCGTCGAAGGTGACCCGGCAGCCGTCGCCGGTCGGTGACTGCGCCTCGAAGCCGACCGTGGCCCGCGCGCCGGGGTCGTCGAGGGCGAAGAAGCGGATCATGCGCCAGGTCACGCCGTCGAGGGAGGCGTGGTAGGCGTACGCCCCGTCGATCCGCGAGACGCGCAGCCACGCCGTGCGGCCGTCGACGACGAAGGCGTTCGCGTCGTCCGCGACGCCCCGGGCGACCACGGAGACGATCATGGGCTCGCCGTCGGGCGAGTACTCGAAGCAGAGCTTGCCCCAGTGCCGTTCGTCGACCCACAGGAGCAGCACCCCGGCGTCGAAGGTGGCCCCGAACTCGACGGTGACCCGCGCGCTGAACTGGAAATCGCCCTCCGGCGGAGTCCCGAGCAGGGTCGCGGCGTTGAGCATCGACTCGGCGTTGAGCTGGGAGGCGGTGCCGGGGTCGATGAAGATGTCGCTGCGCGGGGCGGCGGTGACCGTGACGGTGGCCCCGTCGACGGTCCACGCCTTGTCGGACGACGGGGTGAGGGGGAAGGGGAGTCCCGGAACGGTCCAGGGAGCGGTCATGTGCACGTCCTCTCACATCAGCATGTCCGCGTACGCCTCGAACGTACGCGGTCCCCGCACCGGCACCTCCCGCACCCCCGTGCTGTCAACGCCCCCCGTAGCCGTGGAGGAAGGCGTCGACCGCCCTGGTGACGCAGGCGTGGATCTGGGCCGGTGTCTGGGGGTCGCCGTGGGGGCTGATCTCGGAGTTGACGAGGGCGACGAAGTGGGCGGTCGCGCGGGAGGCGTCGTCGGAGTCGAGGAGGCCCGCGCGGGCGAGGTCGTCGAGGCGGCGGGTGACCTCCTGCTGGACGCGCAGGGGGCCCGCCTGGCGCCAGGTGTCGATCACCGAGGGCGGGAAGTGCTGCTCCTCGGCCCTGATCTGGCGGATCATCGCGAAGTGCTCGGGGAACTGGGTGCGCTGGCCGACGAGGGCGTTGCCGAGGACGAGGAGGTCGGCGCGGGCGTCGGTGCCGGCGAGGTGTTCGCTCACGGTCGCCACGAACGCGTCGGCGACCTGGCTCGCGCTGTCGTGCAGGACGTCGGAGAAGAGGTGGTCCTTGCCCTGGAAGTGGTTGTAGATGGTGCGGGTGGACACCCCGGCCTCGGCGGCGATGGCCTCGATGCTGGTGCGGCTGTAGCCTTCGCGGCCGAAGACGGTGCGCGCGCCTTCCGTGATGGCCCGGCGTTTCGCGGCCCTGCCGCCGGGGCGGCCGGCACCGGCGGGGCGCGGCGGCGCGTACGGTTCGGCGGGGACCGTGGGTGTGGTGTTCAGGGCGTCCTCCGGTGGATCGGGCGGCTCGTCTGCCGATCTGCTGTACACGTTGTACTTTACTTTCCTGGTTCTGTCCGGTTCGGGGAAGGCGGAACGGTCACTTCCGGGCCCGGCTCCAGGAGGGTTCAAGGGGAACTCCAGGCATCTCCAGGACGGTCTTCCCCCGCCCGTGCCCGCTCTCCACCGCCCGGACCGCCATCGCGGCCCGCGCGAACGGGACGACGCGCGTCACCTTCGGATCGAGGGCCCCGGCGCGCACGAGGTCCACCACCGCCGCCAGGATCGCGGTGTCCCGCACGGGCCCCAGCGCCGAACCGCCGAGCGCGGCGACGGCCGCCCGGTCGGCGCCGCTCACCAGCCGGCCGCGGTCCGCGACCAGCCCCGCGCTCTCGCGCAGCACCTCTCCCCCGACCAGGTCGAGTACGGCGTCCACGCCACCCGGCACCGCGGCGACGAGCCCCGTGCCGGAGACCACGAACCGCACCCCGAGCCCCTCGACGAACGCCTTCTTCTCCACCCCCGCCACCCCCACCACGTCCACCCCGAGCCCCACCGCGACCTGGGCGGCGACCACGCCGACGCCTCCCCCGACCCCGGTGATCAGCAGAGTCTCCCCGGCAGCCGGCCCCAGCCGCTGCACAGCGGCGTACCCGGTGGCCCCGGCGATCGGCAGACACGCCGCGTCGGTCCAGGACACCTCCGCCGGTTTCCGCACCGCCGCCCGCGCGGGAAGCAGCGCGTACTGCGCGAACCCCCCGGTCGTCGGCCCACCGAGCACCGCGTCCCCGACGCCGAACCCGGCGACGCCCGCCCCGACCTCGACCACCACCCCCGCGGCCTCACCCCCCATCACAGCGGGCAGCCGCACCGCGGGCGCCCCCGCCGGAAGCCGCCCCGAACGCCGCTTGTGGTCGACGGGGTTGACCCCCGCCGCCCGCACGGCGACGAGCAGCTCACCCTCCCCCGGCACCGGCCGCGCCACCTCCGCGAACCGCTCGACCTCCGGCCCCCCGAAACGCTCGTACCCGTAGACCAACGGCATGCCCCACCCCCACGTCGCGCCATTAATTGCCATACAGATTGCATTTTACTTAAGCGGACGGCTACGCTCACGGACACCGGCGGAGCCCTGCCTCCACCGGTGTGGGAACAAGACGCACAAGGAGCGCAACGTATGGGCAGCACGGTCGCGATCGTCGGCGGCGGATACGGCGGGGCGGCGCTCGCGCGCGACCTCGACCCGGACTTCGACGTCGTCCTGATCGACCCGAAGGACGCCTTCGTCCACGCGGTGGCGGCGCTGCGCGGCCTGGTCGACGCGGACTGGGCGGAGCGGATCTACTTCGGCTACGACGGCCTGTTCACCCGGGGCCGGCACGTGCGCGACCGCGCCGTGGAGGTGGACGCGTCCGGGGTCACCACGGCCGACGGCACGCGGATCGACGCGGACTACGTCGTGCTGGCGACCGGCTCCTCGTACCCGTACCCGGCGAAGCCCGACACCGAGGACAGCGGCGACTCGGTGCTGCGGCACGCGGGCACGCGGGCCGAACTCGCCGCCGCCTCCCGGGTGTTGCTGCTCGGCGCGGGTCCCGTGGGGCTCGAACTGGCCGGGGAGATCACCGAGCGGTGGCCCGGCATCGGGGTCGTGGTGGTGGACCCCGCCGACGACGTGCTCGGCGGGCGCTACCTGCCCGAGCTGCGCGGCGCGCTGCGGGAGCAGCTCGCCGAGCGGGGCGTGCGGCTGGAGCTGGGCAGCGCGCTGACGGCCGTGCCGCCGGTGGCGCCGGGGGTGCGCGAGGCGTTCTCGGTGACGACCGAGGCGGGGACGCGGATCGACGCGGACCTGTGGTTCAGGTGTTACGGCATGGCGCCGCTGAGCGGCATGCTGCGCGGCGGCCTCGCCGCCGCCCGGCGCGCCGACGGGCACGTGGAGGTGGACGAGCACCTGCGGGTCGCGGGCGCGTCGAACGTCTTCGCCGTCGGCGACGTCACCGCCGTACCGGAGCCGAAGCGCTCCAAGGCCGCCTCCGAGCACGCCGTCGTGGTGGCGGCGAACATCCGGGCGCTCGCCGCGGGCACGGCGCCGGAGCGGACGTACCGGCCGGGGGCGGAGGCGGTTCTGGTGCCGCTGGGTTCGACGGGGGGCGCCTCGCAGGTGCCGGGTCCCGAGGGCCCGGTGGTCCTGGGGGCCGCCGAGACGTCCGGCTACAAGGGTGCCGACCTGCTGCTCGGGCGGTTCGCCGAGCTGTTCGGCGCCGTCTGACCTCGTCCACACGACCGTTCAGCGCCTCCTTCCCGTACATCCGTCCGAACGAGAGGTGTCGACCGATGACGCACGCAGCACATTCCCTGACCGGCAAGGTGGCCGTGGTCACCGGCGGCGCGGGAGGGATCGGCGTCGCGACGGTGGAGGCGCTGGCGGCCCTGGGGGCGCACGTCGTCCTCGCGGACATCGCCGACGCCCCGGCGAAGACCGCCGCCGACAAACTGGCCGCGCAGGGGCTCTCGGTGGTCGGCCACGAGGTCGACATCGCCGACGAGGCGAGCGTGGAGCGCCTGGTGGACTTCACCGTCGACACGTTCGGCGGCATCGACGTCCTGGACAACAACGCGGCGCTGACCTCCGCGATCCGCCAGGACCGGGACGTCGTGTCCATGTCGGCACAGCTGTGGGACCAGGTCCTCGCGGTCAACCTGCGCGGTCCGATGCTGCTGTGCAAGCACACCGTGCCGGTGATGATCGAGCGCGGCGGCGGCTCGATCATCAACATCACCAGCGGCCAGGGCCTGTCCGGGGACCGGGTGATGGTCGCGTACGGCGCGTCCAAGGGCGGGCTGATCGCGCTGACCCGTTCCGTGGCCGCCGCGTACGGCGCGGACGGCGTCCGCTGCAACGCCGTCGCGCCCGGCCTGGTCAGCACCCCGGCGCTGGAGGCGGACATGCCGGAGCCGGTGCGGCGGATGTTCCAGAGCGCGAACCTGATCCCCCGGCTCGGCACGCCGGACGACGTGGCCGCGCTGGTGGCGTTCCTCGCGTCGCCGGCCGCCTCGTTCATCACCGGGCAGGTGCTCAGCGTCGACGGCGGGTTCCTCTCCCACCTGCCGACGCTGTCGCCGCTGCCGCCGCGTTGACGGTGTCAGCGCGGCCAGGGCGCGAGCCCCGCCTCGATCGCCCGCGCGGTCGGGGCTCCGGCCCAGGCGTAGTAGCCGTCGGGCCGCACCAGGAGCGCTTCGTCCCCGCCGTCGGCGCGGTGGGTGACGGTCAGTCCGTCCCGGCCGAACTCCCCGCCCGGCGGCAGGACCAGCACGAAACGCCCCTCGCGCAGCACCTCGTACAGCCGCCCCCCCGGCCAGCTCCAGGTCCGGCGCGCGCTTCCCGGCCAGGGGGTGCGCGCCGCGCGGCGCCGGGTAGGCGAAGCCGGTTCCGGTGATCTCCCCGACCGCCTGCCGGGCCACCGGCCTGACGTGCGTGACGACCAGCTTGCGTACGGCGCGCAGCGCGATCTCCAGCGGGTTGTGCGCCATGGCGAGGCGCAGGTTGAGGCCGCTGCTGCGCAGGACCGCGCGGCCGATGGGGTGGCGTTCGGCGTGGTAGGTGTCGAGGAGGGTGTCGGGGGCGCGGCCCTGGAGGACGGCGGCGAGTTTCCAGCCGAGGTTGACGGCGTCCTGGAGGCCGGTGTTCATGCCCTGGCCGCCGGCCGGGGAGTGCTGGTGGGCGGCGTCGCCGGCGAGCAGGACGCGGCCGACGCGGTAGGCGGGCACCTGGCGTTCGTCGCTGTGGAAGCGGGAGAGCCAGCGCGGGTCGTGCATCCCGAAGTCGGAGCCGAAGGCCCGCTCGGTGAGCGCGCGCAGCTCCTCGAACTCGACCGGCGCGTCGTCGGGTTCGCCCCGGTGGGCCCGGTCCCAGCCGCCGACCCGCCAGTAGCCGTCACCGAAGGGCGCGATGAACCCGAAAGCACCGCCCGCGCCGTGCACCCGCACCACGAGGGGCGGCTCCTCGGTGAACTTCACGTCGGCGAGCACGACCGACCGGATCACCACCTTGCCGGGGAAGGGCAACCCGAGCGCTTCGCGTACGGCGCTGCGCGTCCCGTCGGCGCCGACCAGCCACTCGGTGCGTACGGTCGTGTCGCCCGCGTCGGTGCGCAGCGCGACGGTGACGCCGTCGGTGTCCTGGGCGAGGCCGGTGACCTCGGCGGCGTAGCGGATCTCCGCGCCGTGCTTCAGGGCCCGGCGCAGCAGCAGGCGCTCCACCTCGTACTGCGGGGTGACCAGCAGGAAGGGGTAGCGGGAGGGCAGTGCGCCGAGGTCGAACGGGATCGCGCCGAACAGGCGCAGTTCGCGGACGATCTGGCCGGTGGCCACGAGTTCGTCGGCGAGGTCGCGGGCGTCGAGGAGTTCGAGGGTGCGGGCGTGCACGCCGAAGGCGCGCGACAGGTTGCTGATGCCGGCCGGGCGCTTCTCGACGACGGTCACCCGGACACCGGCCGCCGCGAGGTCACCGGCGAGGAGCAGTCCGGTGGGACCGGCGCCCGCGATGACGGCGGAGGGAATCTGCTCGGGTTTTCCGGGGGATTCGTGCAGGCGGGTCATCCGCAACTCGCTTCCATCGGTCGGCGTCGGAAAACACGGAGGTGCATTTCCCGGTAGATCTCCGGGCCGAGTTCCCCGCCGTCGAATGCGACGGGGAACTCGATAATGCCGGAAAAGGGAATTCAGGCGTGCCCGAGGCGGAAACCCACACCGCGTACGGTGACGACCCAGCCGTTGCCGCCGAGTTTTCTGCGCAGGCTGCTGACGTGGGTGTCGACGGTCCGCCGGGACCACGAGTCGCCCCACACCTGCTGGAGGAGGCGCTTGCGCGAGATGACGGTGTCGGGGTGGGAGGCGAGCAGGCACAGGAGGTCGAACTCCTTGCGCGTCAGGTCCACGCCGTGGCCGTCCAGGCAGACCTCGCGGGAGCCCACGTCGATGTGCAGCGGGCCGTGGTCGATCGCCCGGCTCGGGCTCCTGCGGGAGCGCACGCGCCGCATGACCGCGTCGATACGGGCCATCAACTCCCGGAAGCCGTACGGCTTGACCAGGTAGTCGTCGGCGCCGGCCTGGAGGCCGAGGACCCGGTCCAGCTCCGAGCCGCGCGCGGTGACGACGATCAGCGGGACGCAGCTGACCGCGCGGATCGCCTTGCACACCTCCAGGCCGTCCAGGTCCGGCAGCTCCAGTTCCAGCAGGACGAGGTCCACGTTCTCGTAGGCGGCCAGTGCCTGGGCGCCCCGGTCCACGGCGGCCACCTCGTGGCCGTGCCGGCGCAGGCCCTCCTCCAGGGCACAGGCTTCTCCCGCGTCTCCTTCGACGATCAGGATGCGCCACCCGCCCGCTCCGGGACGGGTGGATACGAGCGGTTCCCGCAGGAACTCTGACGATATTTGCGTCATACTCTCCCCCGGTAAGTCCAGTTCGTCACACGAAGCGAAACTCATGCGCCATACTATTAAACCGGGGCGGGTAATTCAAAGTCGTTCCAGTGGATTCTCTGTTTCAATCACATTAAGCGCTCACGGAATTCGATCGAGCGTTTCCCCGGCGCGCGCCCGGTCGCCGGCGTCGAGCAGGCGCAGCAGCAGGGCGGTCAGCGTCGCGCGCTCGGCCGGGGTGAAGCCGGCGAGGAAGGAGTCCTGGGACTCCTCGGCGACCTGCCACAGGGTGCGCTGGACGCGGGTCCCCTCCTCGGTGAGCCCGACCAGTTGGCGGCGCCGGTCGGCGGGGTCGCGGGTGCGGTGCACCAGGCCGCGCTCCTCGATCAGGTCGAGGTATCCGCCCAGGTGGCTGCGTTGGAAGCCGAGGCGGTCGGCCAGCACGTGCTGGGGCAGCGGGCCGAAGTCCGCGAGCGCGGTGAGCGTCGCGAAGTGCGGGAGCCGCAGCCCGTGCCGGCCCACCGCTTCCACCAGCGCGTCGTGGCCGATCCGGGCCACGTGTCCGGCGAGGTACGAGGGCAGCGCCAGCAGGCTCGGCGGGCGGGGGGCGGAGTCAGGGGTCTCGCTCATACGTCCCACGATACGGGAATGTGGTGACTGGACGTAAGGATGACATCGTGGAATCATTACGTCTCGACACTAGTTCGGCGCCGGCTCCGTGCTCCCGAACGGCGGATCACCGCGCCCGTCCCCCGAGGACCCCTCCATGACCGACACGCCAGCGCGCACCGGCGCGCCCTTCGCCGCTCTCCTCCTCGCCGTCCTGTCCTTCTCCCTGATGCAGACGATGGTCGTGCCCGCGCTGCCCGACCTCCAGCGGGAGTTCGACGCCTCGACGACCGCCGTCTCCTGGGTGCTCAGCTCCTTCCTGCTCACCGCCTCCGTGGCCACCGCGCTGCTCGGGCGGGTCGGTGACATGTTCGGCAAGCGGCGGGTGCTGATCGCCAGCCTCACCGTGTTCGCCGCCGGCACGCTGCTGGCCGCGCTGTCCGACTCGCTTCCCCTGCTCATCGCCGCCCGCGCGGTCCAGGGCGTCGGGTCGGCCGCCTTCCCGCTCGCGTTCGGCATCGTCCGCGACCAGTTCCCGCGTGAACGCGTCCCCGTCGCGATCGGCCTGATCTCCTCCACGTTCGGCATCGGCTTCGGCGTCGGGCTCGTCATCCCCGGGCCGATCGTCGACGCCCTCGACTGGCACTGGATCTTCTGGCTCGGGCTGATCGTGATCCTCCTCGGGATCGCCGCCGTCACCGTGTTCATCCAGGAGTCCGCGCACACCAGCCCCGGCCGCATCGACTGGGCCGGCGTCGTCCTGCTCAGCGCGGGCGTCG
Organism: Streptomyces niveiscabiei; assembly: GCF_033794345.1. Taxonomy (NCBI): domain Bacteria; kingdom Bacillati; phylum Actinomycetota; class Actinomycetes; order Kitasatosporales; family Streptomycetaceae; genus Streptomyces; species Streptomyces niveiscabiei. The sequence continues at coordinate 98,106 of NZ_JARAYJ010000011.1, read as the reverse complement.
TCGCCCTGCTGCTGGCCATCAGCGAGGGCAAGTCGTGGGGCTGGTCCTCCCCCGGCATCATCGGCCTCTTCCTCGCCGCCGCCGTCCTGCTCGTCGTCTTCGGATACGTCGAGGGCAAGGTCGGCGAACCCCTCATCGACCTCGAACTCCTGCGCCGGCCCGCCGTCCTGACCAGCCACATCACCGCGCTCGTCATCGGGTTCGGCATGTACGGGGCGTTCACGCTCGTGCCGCTGCTCGCGCAGACGCCGTCCAGCGCCGGGTACGGCTTCGGCGCGTCCGTCACCGAGGCCGGGCTGTTCATGGTCCCGATGGCCGTGACCATGCTGATCGCGAGCCCCCTCGCCGGGCGCCTCGGCGCGGCCGTCGGCTGGAAGCTGCCCCTCGTCCTCGCCTGCCTCATCGGCGTCGTCGGCTTCGCGGTCTACGCCGGCGCCCACGACACCGAGTGGACCATGTACGCCGGCTCCGCGATCCTCGGCATCGGCGTCGGCTTCGCGTTCGCCGCGCTCGCCAACCTCGTCGTCAGCGCCGTCGACCGCAGCCAGACCGGGGAGGCGACCGGCATCAACACGATCATGCGGACCATCGGGGGCTCCCTCGGGGCGCAGATCGCCGCGTCGATCGTGGTGTCGCGGACCGTGCCGGGGACTCGGGTGCCCGCGGAGTCGGGGTATACGACCGCGTTCGTGATGTCGGCCATCGCGCTGGGCGTCGCCGCGGTGGTGGCGCTGGCGGGGCCCGGGAAGTTCTGGGGGAAGACGGCGGCGCCCACGCCCGCGCAGGCGGAGGGGGAACGGTCGCGGTCTGCGGCTTAGGAGGGCCGGGGGCGGGGGGCTCACGTGGCTGGCCGGGTCGGGGACTCGAAGGTCGGGCGGGATCAGATGGCCGGTCGGGCCAGGGGTCCGGTGGGATCGGTGAGGCCGTGGGAGCCATGGAGTCGGGGGACCGGTGGCAGCGCCGTGGACGGTGACGCCCCGGCTCAGGGCGCAACTTCGGTGATCGGAGGGCCGGTTGCGGCACCGGCGTCCGCAGCCCCGCCCTGCCCACGTCCGGCTTCCCCCGCTCCCCCGCTCTCACCTCCTACGGCTCCCCCTGTCCCCGGGTCCCCGCCCGCCCCGCCTCCTCCTTCGTCGATCCCTCCGCACAGCCCACCCGTGCCGCCGCGCCCGCCCTGCCCCGCCGGAAAACGCCCCGCCCTACCGACCCCCAGGAGTTCCCGCCCCCATGCCTGACTACGGACACGACCTGCTCTTCGGCACCGTCCTCGTGCCGAGCTCGGAGTACCCCGACGAAGCGGTGGCGCTCGCCCGGATCGCCGACGAGGCCGGGCTGGATCTGGTGAGTGTGCCGGATCATCCCTACCGGCCGGACCTGCTCGACGCGTGGACGGTGCTCACGGTCATCGCCGCGGCCACGACCCGTGTGAAGGTCTTCCCCAACGTCGCGAACCTTCCCCTGCGACCGCCCGTCATGCTCGCGCGCGCCGCGGCCGGCCTGGACCTGATCAGCGGTGGACGGGTCGAGCTGGGACTGGGTGCCGGGGCCTACTGGGACGCCATCGCCGCCGACGGCGGACCGCGCCGGGACCCCGGTACGGCACGGCGGGCGACCCGCGAGGCCATCGACGTCATCCGGGCACTGTGGGGCGATGCGGCCCGCCCGGTCCGCGTGCCCGGTGAGCACTACGCGCTCGACGGCGCCGTACCCGGCCCAGCTCCCGCCCACTCCATCGGCATCTGGCTCGGCGCCGTCGGACCCCGCATGCTCGCGCTGGCCGGGGAGAAGGCCGACGGCTGGCTGCCCAGCGTGCCGCATGTCCCACCGGGGCGGCTCGCGGCGGGACACCGTGCCGTCGACGAGGCGGCGGCGTCGGCGGGTCGCGAGCCGCGCGAGGTACGCCGCCTGTACAACCTCTCGCCGGGACCGGGTGGCTTTCCGCAGGGCCCGCCGAGCGCCTGGCCGGAGCAACTGGCCGCGCTCACCCTGGAACACGGCACGAGTGCGTTCCTGCTCCCCACGCAACAACCGTCCCTGATCCAGGCGTTCGCGAACGAGGTCGCGCCGGCGACGCGGGAACTGGTGACGGCGGAACGCAAACGCGCGGCGGACCGTCCGAGACCCGCGCGGCGTCCGGACTCCGCGGGCCGCGCGAACCCGGTGGAAGGCTCACACACCACACCCCCGGCACGTGCCGCCACCGCCACCCTCGCACCGGACCGGCCCCGCTCCTCCACCCCCGGCGACCGTCTCTCCGTACAGCCCACGCCACCCCCCAGCACGCGGCAGTCCGCCGAGCGGCTCTGGGACGAATCCTCCCGGCCCACCGCACCCCCCGCCGACCCGCAGCGCGGCTACTCGCGCCGCGAGCAGGAACCCGCCCGCAACCTCGTCGCCGCCCACGACCAGCTGCGCGCCGATCTCGACCGGCTCGGGGAGGTCGTGCGGCAGGTGCTGGACGATGCCCTCGATCCGGGGGAGGCGCGCTCCGAGATCCAGCGGCTGAGTCTGCGGCAGAACGCGTGGACGCTCGGGGCGTACTGCGCCTCGTACTGCCGGGTGACCACCGTGCACCACACCCGGGAGGACGAGGACCTCTTCCCGCACCTGCGGCGTTCCGATCCCCGGCTCGGGGCGGTCCTGGACCGGCTCACCGAGGAGCACCACGCGATCCAGGGGGTCATCGAGCGTCTCGACCGTGCGCTGGTCGCCTTCGTGCGCGAGGAGCGGGGCGGCGAGGCGCTGCGCGCGGCGACGGATCTGCTCACGGACACGTTGCTGTCGCATCTCGCGTACGAGGAACGGGAGTTGATCGAGCCGATGGCGAGGTACGGGACGGGTTGGTGACCGGCCTCCGCCCCGGCGTGTACGGGAGCGGCGGCCACGCCCTGGCCGCCGCTGCGCGATCCGCCGTTCCACGATCCGCCGCTCGCGTCAGGCGTCCGCCGTCACCGTCCCGGTCTTCGTCACCTGCGGCAGGACCTCAGCGGCCGTCAGTTCCGTCGCCGTCTGGACGTCCGCGTACGGGATCCCGCCCACGTCGATCGCGAGGAGGTGCAGGTCGTGGCCCCACCGTTCGTGCAGGCGGCCGAGTTTGTCGACGACCTCGGCCGGGCTGCCGCAGATCGCGGGACCGTTCTCGCCGATGTAGGTGTCGAAGTCCGGCGGGGTGGTGGTGTGCGGGGTGCCGGGCTTGCGGACGGTCAGGTAGTTGTTCATGTAGGAGGCCCACAGGGTGCGGGCCCGCTGGGAGGACTTCGCCACGAAGACGTGGCTGGCGGCGCCGAGCCGGCCGGGCGGGTCCGTACGGCCGCTCTCCCGCCACAGCGTGCGGTAGGCGTCGAAGACCGGTACGAACGTGCCCGGTTCGCGCGCGGTCGTGCCGACGACCAGCGGCAGCCCGTGGTCCACGGCGAGCTGGACGGACTCCGAGCCGACGCCGCCGCTGATCCACAGGGGCGGCCTGGGCTGCACGGGCCGCGGCTGGACGGTGACGTCGTTCAGCGGCGGCCTGAACTCGCCCTGCCAGGTCACGTGTTCCTCGGTCCACAGCCGGATCAGCAGCTCGGTGTTCTCGCGTTTGCGGGCCGCCTTCGACGCGGGGGCCTGACCGAACACGGCGTAGGGGTCGGGGAAGAAGGAGGCGCCCGCGATGAGTTCGAGCCGGCCGCCGGACAGCAGGTCGACCAGGGCGTAGTCCTCGGCGACGAGGACGGGGTCGCGGTTGGCGACGAGCGTCGTCCCGGTGGCGAGGCGGATCGTCGAGGTGTGCTCGGCGATCGCGGCGAGGACGAGCGCGGGCGAGGGGATGACGTCCCGTTCGCCGAAGTGGTGTTCGCCGACGGTGTACCAGGCGAACCCGGCGCGTTCCGCCTCGGCCGCGGCCCGCACCACGTCCCGCAGCCGCTGCCGCTGGGTGAGGACCTGTCCGGTGAGGGGGTCTGGCAGGAGGCTGCCGAAGGTGATGAGACCTAGCTCCATGGGGTGTCCTTCGTGGTGCCGCTGCCGGGCACGGCGGCCAGCAGCTCCCGGGTGTAGGGGTGTCGCGGTGACCGCAGCAGTTCGTCCGCGGGGCCGCTCTCCACGATCCGGCCGTCGCGCATCACCGCGATCCGGTCACTGACCTGTGCGACGACGGCCAGATCGTGGGAGATGAACAGGTAGCTCAGACCGTGCCGTTCCTGGAGGCCGGCCAGCAGGTCCAGGATGCGGGCCTGGACGGTGACGTCGAGCGCGGAGACGGGTTCGTCGCAGACGAGGAGTTCGGGGCCGAGGGCGAGCGCGCGGGCGATGGCGACGCGCTGGCGCTGCCCGCCGGAGAGTTCGGCGGCCCTGCGCCGCTCGGTCCCGGCCGGCAGCGCGACGTCGTCGAGCAGCCGCCGCACCGTGCCGGCCCACTGCGCCCGGTTCCCGATCCGGTGGTTGCGCAACGGCTCGGTGACCAACTCCCCCACCGTGAAACGGGGGTTCAGCGAGGCGTACGGATTCTGGTACACGAGCTGGATCCGCCGGTGCAGGGCCCTGCGGGCGGCACCCCGTACGGCGGTGACGTCGACACCGTCCAGCAGCACCGCCCCGCTGTCGGCCCGCTCAAGACCGAGGACCATCCGCGCGGTCGTCGACTTGCCCGAGCCGGACTCGCCGACGAGCCCGAGCGTCTCACCCCGCGCCAACTCGAAGCCGACGCCGTCGACGGCGGTACGGGTACGGCGCCGGCCCAGGAGGGCACCTCGGACGGGGAAGGCTCGGGTGAGGCCGGTGACGCGCAGGAGGGGTGGCTGCGGGGCGGTGTCGAGGGCGGTCGGGTCCCGGCGCGCATCGGCGCACGCGGGGCCGGCCGTGCGGGTGCGGCGGGCAGGCCGCGCGGCGAGCGTCGGCGCGTCCGACAACAGGCCGCGTGTGTACGGGTGTCGGGGCTGCGTGAGTACCCGCTCCACCGGGCCCGTCTCCACCACGCGGCCCTCGGACATCACCACGACGTGCTGCGCGCGGTCGGCCACCACCGCCAGGTCGTGCGTGATCAGCAGCATCGCCGTGTCGGTCGTGGTGACGAGTTTCTGGAGGTGGTCGAGGAGCCTGCGCTGGACCGTCACGTCCAGTGCGGAGGTGGGTTCGTCGGCGATCAGGAGGCGGGGGCGGGCCGCGGTGGCGATTGCGATCAGGACGCGCTGGCGCATGCCGCCGGAGAGTTCGTGGGGGTACTGGCGGGCGCGCCCGGCCGGGTCGGGGAGGCCCGCCTCGGCCAGCGACTCGACGGCCCGGCGCGGCGCGTCCCGGCGTGTGGCCAGGCCGTGCACGCGCAGTACCTCGGCGACCTGCGCGCCGACCGGCTTGACGGGGTCGAGGCTGACGCCGGGGTCCTGCGGGATCAGGCCGATCCGGCGTCCGCGCACCTCGCGCCAGGCCCGCTCGCCGAGCCCGGTCAGCTCCTCGTCCTGGAGCCGTACGGAGCCGCCCAGCACTGTTCCGCCGGCGGGCAGCAGTCCGATCAGCGCGTGCGCGGTGCTGCTCTTGCCCGACCCGGACTCCCCCACCAGGGCGGTGATCTGCCCGGCCCGCGCGGTCAGACCGAGCCCGTCGACGGCGAGGTGCGTCCCGCTCACGGTGCGGTACCCGATCCGCAGCCCTTCGACGACCAGCAACGGAGCGGCGACGGATGCCGGGTCCCGTACCGGACCCACCACACGTGCGCCGATGTCCTCCACGGGCTCCGTCGGCTTCATCGGTGTCCCCCTTCTGTCTCCAGCACCCGGGACAACCGGTTCGCCGCCAGCACGACCCCCGTCACCGTGAGACTCGGCAACGTGGTCAGCCACCACGCCGTGGCCAGGTAGTTGCGCCCGTCGGCGACGAGCGCTCCCCATTCGGGCGCGGGCGGCGGCTCCCCGTACCCCAGGAACCCCAGGCTGGACACCGCGAGGACGACCAGCCCGAAGTCGAGGGCGGCGAGGGCCAGGACGGGCCCGACGGCCGCCGGCAGGATGTAGCGGGGCAGGACCCGCCACCACCGCCCCCCGCACAGGATCGCCGCCTCGACGTACGGCGCGGCCCGCGCCCGCAGCACCTCGGCCCGCATCACACGGGTGAACGCGGCGACACTGGTGACCCCGATCGCGACGGCGATCCGCCCGGTGCCGACGCCGAGCGCGGTGACGAGGGTGAGGGAGAGCAGCAGGGGCGGCACGGACATCATCACCTCGACGACGCGCATGACGACCGCGTCCGTGCGCCGCCCGAAGAACCCGGCGGCGAGCCCGAGCACCACCCCGCCGCCGAGGGCGATGAGGACGGCGGCGACGGTGGCGCGCAGCGAGAGGGCGGCGCCGTGCACGACACGGGCGTAGATGTCGCGGCCCAACTGGTCGGTGCCGAAGAGGTGGTGAGCGCTGGGTGCCTGGAACCGCTCCGCCGGCACCCCGGTGAGGGGGCTGCGGGAGGTGAACCAGTCGGGTACGAGGGCCCAGCCGACGACGACCGCGAGCACGAGGACGGAGAGGGTGACGCCGGGAGAGCGCCGCGGCGTGGCGAGTGCGCGGCGTACGCGGCGCCACGGGAGCGCGCCCTCCTGCTTCCGGTACGGCGTCGTCATGCCGTCACCAGCCGTCCCGTGGCCCGGATCCGTGGATCGAGCACCGGATACAGCAGGTCCACCCCCAGGTTCACTACCGCGAAGGCGAGCGCCGCGACCACCACGACCCCCTGCACCACCGGCAGGTCCTGCGCGGAGACGGCGGACTGTGTGATCCGCCCCATGCCGGGCCGCGAGAACACCGTCTCGACGACGACCGCGCCCCCGATGAGCGAACCGACGAGCATCCCGGCGACGGTCGCGGCGGGCACGGCCGCGTTGCGCAGCCCGTGGCCGAACAGGAGCCGCGCCCTGCCCGCCCCGGTGGCGCGGACGGTGTCGGCGTACGGCTCCTGGAGGGTCGTGTGGAGGCTCTTGCCGAGCACTTGGGCGACCAGCGCGGCGCCGGGGATGGCCAGGGTGAAGGCGGGCAGGACGACGCTGCCGGGGCCGCTGTCGCCGAGGGCGGGGAAGAGGTGCCAGCGGAAGGACAGGAGCTGGATGAGGACGAGGCCGACCCAGAAGGAGGGCAGGGAGACGGCGAACGAGGGGACGGAGCGCAGGAGTTGGCGCAGGAGGGGGCTGGCGGTGAGGTTGGCGGCGACGGCGAGGAGCGTGCCGGCGGTGAGGGCGAGGACCAGCGCGAGGGTGCCGACCTGGAGGGTCGGGGGGATCGCGTCGGCGATCATCCGGGCGACCGGCTGCCCGGTCTGGAGGGAGGAGCCGAGGTCGCCGTGGAGGGCGTCGGTGAGCGCGGACGCGTACTGCGCGAGGAGCGGGCGGTCGAAGCCGAGGTCGGCCCGCGCCCGGGCGATCTGTTCGGAGGTGAGTTCGGCGAAGCCGCCGCGTCCGCTGAGCATGAGGGCGACGGGGTCGCCGGGCAGCAGGCGCAGGGCGAAGAAGGTGAGGGTGAAGGCGGCCCAGACGACGAACACCGCGCGCAGTGTCCGGGTGGCCGCGTACCGGGCCGTGTGCACAGTCGCCGCCTCTCAGCCGAGCCAGGTGTCGTACAGGTCGAAGCGGTTGGAGGCGTCGAGGGTGAACCCCTTCACCTTGTCGGAGACGCCGTGGACCTGGGCGCCTTCGTAGAGCGGGACGGTGTCGGCGTGGTCGAGGATCCAGCGCACGGCGTTCGTGACGGCGGTCTGCCGGGCGGCCGGGTCGGTGGCGGCGGCCTCCTGCTCCAGGTACGTGTCCAGCTCGCTCGGCGGGAGGTGCCAGAGGTTGGCGCTCTTGCTGTAGAAGATGGTGCGCAGGACGTCGGGGTCGGCGCGGCTGACCCCGACGGCGGTCAGGTCGAAGGCGCCCTTCTGCTGCTGTTCGACGTAGACGGCGGGGGCGACGGGCTTCAGTCTCACGTCGACGCCGATCTTCCGGAGCTGCTGCTGAACTGCCTCATTGGCGGGCGGCATGGGCGCGGGGATGAGCCAGGTGAGGGTGAGGGGCTTGCCGTCCTTCTCCCGGATGCCGTCCTCGCCCTTCACCCAACCGGCGCTGTCCAGCAGGGCTTCGGCGCCCTGGGGGTCGTGGCGGAGCTGGTCGGAGAAGTCGGCGTAGTAGGGGGTGGTCGAGGACAGCACGCTGGTCGCGGGCCGGTACGACGCGCTGAGGACGGAGTCGACGAGTCCTTGCCGGTCGATGCCCTTGAGGAGGGCGGCGCGGACCTTTCGGTCGGCAAGGATGCCCCGGTGGTTGAGGGAGAGGGGCGGTACGAGGCCGGGGGCGGGCGCGGACAGGACGCGGAAGCCGTTGCCCTTGAACTGAGCCTCGTCGGTGGGCTGGAGGGCCTTGGCGATGTCGACCTGCCCGGAGGAGAGGGCGCCGGTGCGGGCACCGCTCTCGGGGACGAAGGTGAACGTCACCGCGTCGAGGCGGGCGGCGCCCTGATGCGTCGCGGTGGACGGGGGCCAGGCGTAGTCGGCCCGCTTCTTCAGGACGGCTTCCTGGTTGCTGGTGTAGTGGTCCAGGACGTACGGGCCCGAGCCGGTGAACTCGCCCCGGCAGCGGTCGGCGGTGGACACGGTGAACGTCGAGGGGGCCAGGATGCCGAGGCCGACGGTCGAACTCGCCTGGAGGAACTGGGCGTTGGCCGTCCTGAACTTCACGGTGAGGGTGTGCGCGTCGGTGACGGTCGTGCCCTGGTAGCCGATCAGGTAGGCGGGCGCGCCGTTCGCGGGGAGTTTCACGAGGTGGTCGAACGTGGTCTTCACCGCCGTCGCGTCGACGGGCGTGCCGTCGCTGAAGGTGGCGCCGTCGCGCAGGACGAAGGTGAAGGCGCTGCCGTCCGGGCTCGCGGTGAAGGACTTCGCCAGCCAGGGGACGATCTTGCCGGTCTTCGGGTCCTGTGCGGTGAGGCTGTCGACGACGGAGCGGGTGATGTCGATGGCACCGACCTGCGCGGTCTGCTGCGGATCGAGGCACCCCGGGTCGGCCTCGCTGCCCACGATCAGAGTCCCGCCGTCACGCGGCGCGCCCCCGGCGCCCGTGCCGCCCGAGTCGCCTCCGCCACCCGAACACGCGGCGACGGGCAGGACGACCGCGAGCAGCGCGCCCGCGAGACGGAGCCGGCGACGCGGTCGGGGGGTTCTGGTGGGCATCTCGGGAACCTCTCTCGGTGGGAAGCGGGATGAACACGGTCATTCCTCGCCGACCGCTCCACGGACGGCCGTTCCTCGACGAGCGGCAGGCGACTCGACGGGCCTCGGGCGGGTCGGGCGGGTCGGGCGGCCAGCCTGCGGCGGGCGGTCGGCCTCCGGCGGGCGGTCGGCCTCCGGCGGGCGGTCGGCCTCCGGCGGGCGGTCGGCCTCCGGCGAGCGACTCTCCGGACGGCCGACTCCCGGAAGGCGCCTGCCGGAAGACCGGCCATCGGCCGCCGCCTCGACCACCAGCCGACCCGGCGCAGGCGACTCGCCGGGCGGTCGGCCTCCGGCGACCGACTCCCGGAGGCCGACTCCCGGAGGCCGACTCCCGGCAGGCGCCTGCCAGACGGCCGGCCATCGGCCACAGCCGTCCCCCAGCAGGCGACTCGCCGAGCGGCCGGCCTCCGACGACCGACTCCCGGAGGCCGACTCCCGGAGGCCGACTCCCGGCAGGCGCCTGCCAGACGGCCGGCCATCGGCCACAGCCGTCCCCCAGTGGACGACTCGCCGGGCGGCCGGCCTCCGGCGGTCGGCTCATGGGCGATCACCCTTTGGCGACCGCCTCGCGGACCGCCGGCACGATCTCCTCGGCCCAGCGGGCGAGGCCGGTCTGTCCCGAGGGGTCGCCGGAGGCGTAGTAGACGAACCCGGAGGCGCCGTGTTCGAGGACGGCTTCGGTCAGCTCGGTGATCCACTGGTCGACGGAGCCCCCGAGCCACCGGCCGGACGCGTCGCGCGGCGTGGTGACGGGGGTGTCGGTGATCCGGGCCGGCAGGTTGAAGACGGTCACGACGTCGGCGGGATCGCGCCCGGCGGCCCGGGCGGCCTCGTCGACGATCGGCCGCGACGTCCGGTACCGCTCGCTGTGCCAGTCCGCCGCGTTCCCGGGAATCCACCCGTCGGCCGAACGCCCGGTCACGGCAAGGGACTTGGGCCCCACGGACCCCGTCCAGACCAGCGGCGCGGGAACCGGCGCGGGATCGAGCCCGACGACCCGGCTGAACTCGCCGTCCAGGCTGACGGGTCGCACCCCACCGCCGGACAACTCCCGCACCAGCCGGACCGCTTCCTCCAGCGCGCGCACCGCGGCGGCCGGCTCAAGACGTACCGCCCCGAAGCGCTCGATGTCGTCCCAGTAGCCCCCCGCGCCGATCCCGAGCACGACCCGCCCCCCGGAGAGCGCGGACAGCGTCGACAGGGTGCGGGCCAGCAACGGCACGGGCCGTGTCGGCAGGTTGGTGACGGTCGTGACGCCGGTGATGTTCCGGGTCCGCCCGAGCAGCAGCCCGAGCGCCCCGTACGCCTCCAGCCGGTCCCCGTAGTACGGGTGGTCGGAGAGCGCGAAGAAGTCGAGCCCCGCCCGGTCGGCGTACTCGACCCGCTGGACGACACCCGCCGCGTCGGCGACGGCGACCCCGGGTCCGACCCCGAACCACAGCTTGCGTGCGAGCCGTTCTGTCATGAGCTTCTTTCCTCGGTACGGAACATCGGGACGGCGTACGGGAGTTGGAGACCCGGCGCCCGCTGGAAAAGATCAGGCCCGGACGGCCTCGACGACGCTGCAATGGCCGCCCGGCACGATCCGCGTCAGCTTCAGCCCCGCGCCGGCGAGCAGTGCCGCGAACTCGGCGGCGGTGCGCTGCTGTCCCCCGGCGACGACGAGCATGTCGAGGTCCATCAGCGAGACGGTCGGCGAGGGGCGCGGCCGGTCCGGCAGCACCGCCTCGACGAGCAGCACATGGCCGCCCTCGGCCAGGGCCTCCCGCGCGTTGACCAGGATCCGCCGGGACTGCTCGTCGTCCCAGTCGTGCAGGATGTTGGAGAAGATCACGGCATCGGCGCCACCCGGTACGGACTCGAAGAAGTCCCCGGCGACCAGCTCGGCCCGCTCCGCGACCCCGGCGTCCCGCAGCGGCTGCCCGGCGGAGGCGATGACCTCGGGACGGTCGTAGAGAATCCCCCGGGCGCCCGGCGCCGAGGCGAGGACGGCGGCGAGCAGCGCGCCCCGCCCGCCCCCCGCGTCCACGACCGTCCCGAACCGCCCGAAGTCGTACGCGGCGACGACGGGCGCGATGATCTGCCGGGACGCCTCGGTCATGGCCCGGTCGAAGACGCCGAGCACGTCGGGGTGGTCGTGCAGGTGGTCCCAGACGGATTTCCCGAGCACCTCGGGGAACGCGGTGTGCCCGGTGCGGACGGCGTCCGCGAGCCCGGCCCAGGCGTACCGCTCGGCGGGCAGGCCGGTCCAGATCGCGAAGTTGCGCAGGCTGGCCGGGCTGTCGGCGCGCAGGGTGTCGCCCAGCGGCGTCAGCTCGAAGACCTTGTCGTCGTGTTCGGTGAACAGGCCGATGTCGGCGCCGGCCCGCAGCAGCCGGTAGAGGCTGGGCGCGTGGGTGTCGGTCGCGGCGGCGATCTCGGCGACCGTGCGGGGTCCGCCGGCGAGCGTGTCGGCGACGCCGAGTTCGGCGGTCGCGCTGACCGCCTGGGCGAGCCAGCCGGCCGTGATGATCTGCAACACCTGTACGGGCAGGGGGAGTTCGCTAGTGCCAGGGGGCATGACGGGGTTCCTCACTGGGCGGCGGGAGTGGCCGGTGGGGTCCGACCGGGACACACCGACAGGCCCGGATCAAGTCTGTTGGGGCCGGTCGGGCCGTACAAGACGCGCCGATGTCAGGTCTTTGCGCGGTACGTCAGATCTCTGTCAACTCGCGAGGTCAGTGGCCCGGCGCCCGGCCCGCGTGCCACACGAGGTCGAACACGAACCGCTGGATCCGCCAGCCGTCGGCGGTCCGGACGGCACCGGCCTCGTAGTGGCCGCCGATGGTGAAGTGCTCGGCGGGGGCGGCGGCCTCGCGGACGTGGACGGCGGTGAGGTGCGCGTGGATCGTGGCGCGGTCGCCGTCGAGGTCGATGGTGTAGTTGGTGGCGGTGTGGTGGGTGCGTTCGAAGGTGGTGCGGGCGAGTTCCTGGAACTCGGTGAGGCCGGCGGTCCCCTTGTACTCGCCCATGGGGAAGGTGAGGTGGACGTCGTCGGTGAAGACCTCGCCGAACCAGTCGTCGCGGTGGCGGTCGCGGTCGAGGTGGGTGACGTAGCGGTCGGCGAGGGCGGTGAGTTCGGCGCGGTCGGAGGTGCTGCTCATGCCGGTGCTGCCTTTCGGTCGGAGGGCGCCCCGAACCAGCGGTGCAGGGCGGCGCCGAGCCCTTCGGTGTCCGGCGCGTCCGAGGCCCAGGCGGCGTGCCCGTCGGGGCGGATCAGCAGGGCGTGCAGGCCGCGCAGGTCGTCGTCGGGGCCGTCGGCGGGCTTCGGGGTGGCGGTGGTGACGGTGACCCGGTCGTGCCAGGGTGCGGCTGCCGCCCGCAGTTCGGGGTCGTCGGCGAGGTCGAGGAGGACGCCGCGCGCCGGGTGCAGGAGTTCGGCGACCGTGGTCTCCCCGGCCGGTCCGGTCAGGACGCGGGGTGCGACGCGGCGGCCCGCGAGGGGGTGGCCGTCACCGAGGTCGTAGTGCACGTCGAGCCCGCTGACGGCCCCGGCCAGGTGCCGTTTCACGTCGTCGTGCTCGATGAGTTCGGCGAACAGCGCGCGCAGCGGGTCGGACTCCCTCCCGCCGAGGAACACCGTGCCCTGCGCACGGGTGTTGAGCAGCAGCCGGGCCCCGGCCGGGTGGCGTTCGGCGTGGTAGGTGTCGAGGAGATGCGCGCGGCCGGTTACCTCGGCAGCGAGCTTCCAGCCCAGGTTGAAGGCGTCGAGGATGCCGGTGCTCATGCCCTGGCCGCCGGCCGGGAGGTGGATGTGCGCGGCGTCCCCGGCGACCAGGACCCGGCCCTCGCGGTAGGTGGCCGCCTGCCGGGTGGCGTCGGTGAAGGAGCTGACCCACTCGGTGTCGGCGTCGGAGATGTCCTCGCCGGTGAGCCGCAGCCAGGCGTCCGCGACCTCGGTGAACGTCACGGGCGCCGCGTCCTCGCGGGGTGGTGCCCCGTCGGGGCACACGATGATCCGGTCCACGGTGTCGGTGAGGGGTGCCGCCATCACCATGCCGTGGTCGAGCCGTTCCCCGAGCGGCCGGGGCCGCAGCGAACGGCCCACCACGTCCGCCAGGTACATCACGCGGGACGCCGGCGTGCCGGGGAACCCGATCCCGGCGGCCTCCCGCACCGCGCTGTGCCCGCCGTCGGCGCCGACGAGGTAGGCGGCGCGCACCTGGCGCGGCCCTGAGGGAGTCCGTACCGCGACCGACACGGACGATTCGTCGGCCGAGAATCCCGTGAACTCCCACCCCCGATGGATGACAGCCCCGAGTTCCCCCGCCCACGCCTCCAGCACCGCCTCGGTGCGCGACTGCGGTATCCCCCGCGCCCCGAAGTGCGCGCCCGGCAGCACGGTGTAGTCGAACCGCACCCCGCCGAAGTGCCCCACCGGACTGACTTCCAGCGGCCCGAACCTCGGCAGCAGCCCCCGCTGGTCGAACGCCTCCATGGCGCGCGCGGTGAACCCCAGCCCCCGCGACTGCCCGGTGGGTCGGGCCAGCCGCTCGACGACCGTCACCCGCGCCCCGCCCAGCCGCAGTTCCCCGGCGAGCATCAGCCCGGTCGGCCCCGCGCCGACGACGATGACGTCCGTGTCGCTCATGCCGACGCGTCCTTCACGGACCGAGCGGACCGCGAGTGCGTCACCCGGTACGTGTTGGCCTGCCGCCCGGTGACGAGGGAACGCGCCCGCTCCCGCCCCGTACGGATGTCGGCGGGCCGCTGCTCCTCGGGCAGCGTGTGGAACGCGTCGTAGGCCTCTTTCCCGTCCCACTGGGCGTAGTTGACGATGAACGTGCCGTCCACGCCGCGGAAGTAGGTGTGCGAGCGGTAGCCGGGGACCGTCGTGATCCACTCGTCGGGCTTGGCGAGGGTGGCCAGGAGGTCTTTCTGGTCCTCGGGCCGGGTGTCGAGGACGATGACCACGGTGTAGTCGTCGCGTTCCGGAGAGATCTCGATGCCGTCGTCGAGCGCGGGGTGGTGCTGGGTGAAGGCGAGTTCCGTCTTCAACAGGCGTACGGTGCGGGCGAGTTTATGGAAGAGCGGCACTGTCTTCTGCTGGAACTTCTGGCCTTCGTAGCGGGCCTGGAGGTCGGCGGCGCTGCGCCACTGGATGTAGTTGACGGTTCCCGGTTCGTCCACGCCGGAGTGGAGCGTGGAGGAGATCCAGCCGGGGTAGTCGGCGTGGTCGATGATGTCGCGCATCGCGTCGAGGACGTCGTCCTGGAGGGGTCGGGTGTCCGTCTCGAAGAGGTTGAAGACGGTCAGATAGCCGTCGTCGGGTCGGATCAGGGGCATGGTCAGGGTTCCTTTCGGGCGGGTCCGAACCAGCGGTCGTACACCTCGGGCGGCGGCGCCTGGTCCGGGTCCTGCCACACGACGTGGCCGTCGGGCCGCAGCAGGGTCCAGGTCTCGGCGTGCGCGTGGGGGAGGTCGCGGTCCGGAGGGGCGCCGGGTCCGAGGAGCAGTCCCCGGCCGGGGTGCGTCAGATGCGGGAGGTGTACGCCGGTGTCCAGGCCGCCGACCGTCGCGGCGAGCCGGGCGCGGACCGGTTCGTGGGCGAGCAGTTCGGTGAGCAGCGCGCGGACCGGGTCGACCTCGGGCCCGCCGAACAGCAGCGTCGCCTGCGCCTCGATCGTGGCCAGGGTGCGCGCGCCGGCCGGGTGGCGTTCGGCGTGGTAGGTGTCGAGGACGTGGGCGCGGCCGGTGACCTCGGCGGCGAGTTTCCAGCCCAGGTCGAAGGCGTCGGCGAGGCCGAGGTTGAGTGCCTGGCCGCCGATGGGCGGCTGCCGGTGCGCGGCGTCCCCGGCGAACAGGACGCGGCCGTGCCGGTAGTGGGTGAGCTGGCGGGTGGTGTCGTCGAAGGCGTTCACCCACAAGGGGGTTCCGCCGCTGATGTCCTCGCCGGTGACCCGCTTCCAGGCGCGCACGATCTCGTCGTAGGCGGGAGCGCCGGTCCGTACGGGGACGGGTGCGCCGTGCTCGTGGACCATCACCCGGGTCACCCCGTCCGCGCGGCGCGCGGCGACGGCCAGCCCGTCCGGGAGGCGTTCGAAGCGCCGGTCGGGTACGTCGATGCCGTCGACGTCGGCCCGCAGCAGTTCGCGGCGCGCGTCGTGGCCGGGGAAGTCGGCGCCGATCAGGCCGCGTACGGTGCTGTCCTGGCCGTCGCAGGCGACGAGGTAGGCGGCGCGCAGGACGCCGTTGACGGCCTCGGCCTCGACGTACTCCCCCGTGTCGGTGACCGCACGCACCTCGTGGCCGCGCCGGACGTCGGCGCCCAGCCCCTGCGCCCACCGGCCCAGGAGGCGTTCGGTGTCGTACAGCGGGATCTTCCACAGGCCGGGCCTTGTGCCGGGGAGCGTCAGGTCGAGGGGGATGCCGGCGAAGTGGCCGCGCGGGTCGCTCGCCGGGGTGTCGGCGCCGTCCCACAGGCCCCGGCTGTCGAAGATCTCCATGGTGCGGGCGTGCAGGGTGGAGGCGCGGGACTCGGTGGTGGGGGCCGCCAGGCGTTCCAGGACGACGACTCGTGCTCCGCCGAGGCGCAGTTCCCCGGCGAGCAGCAGGCCGACGGGGCCCGCGCCGACGACGATGACGTCCGTGTCGGGTGCGGTCATGACCGTTTCTCGGCGTACGCCTTGGCGTGGCCGAGGGTGGCGAGGCTGTTGGTGGACAGGGCGGTGTGGACGTAGGCGCGCGCGTCGTCGACGCTTGCCTCGGCGCCGAGGACGGCGGCGATGTTCGTGGTGTCGAGGGTGACGGTGTGCTGGGAGGAGGCGACGGTGCCGTCCGACGTCTCCTCGAAGGTCCACACCCCGGTGTGCAGGGTGAGCAGTGCGGGCAGGGTGACCTGCTTGTAGGCGATGCGGTGGTGGGGGAAGGTCACGCGGTACGACTTGGTGGTGTGCGTGGAGCCGTCCTTGGCGCGGGTGTCCATCTCCAGGGTCTGGAGGCCGGGGGTGTCCTCGGTGAGGCGTACGGACGCGACGTGCGGGAGGCGCTGCGCCCACAGTCCGGCCTCGTCGATGAACGCGTAGAGGTCCTTGGCGCGGCCGGTGGCGGTGACGCTGTCGGTGAAGGAGAAGGTGAGGTCGGCGGCGGCGTGCGCGGCCTCGACGTTGGTGCGCAGGGCGGCGAGTTCGGAGCGGCTGTTGCGGTCGACGGCCTCGTCGATCCAGGCGAGCCCGGCCGGGTCGTCGTCGAGGGCGCGGTAGTCGTGGGTGAGGCGGACCCGTGCGTGCTCGGCGTCGAGGGGTTCGATGATCCAGGCGCCGCCCATCGCGGCGACCGGCGGTGCGCTGACCTCCTGGCGGAACGTGATCCGCAGTGCGTGCGGATCCAGGGTGCGGCGGGAGGTCCAGTTCTTCGCCTCGCCGTTCGCCGTGGCCCAGATCCGGATACGTTCCTCGCCGCCGCCGTGCTCGACCTGGTCGACGTGGATCGTGGGCGGGAAGATCCGGGGCCAGTTCTCCACCTCGGCGATGAGCCGGTAGACGGCCTCGGCGGGCGCTGCGACGGTGATCTCGTGCTCGACCTCACGGGTCGTCATGGTCGTGACTCCTCGGGGTGGGTGGGTCAGAAGTTGCCGAGTCCGCCGCAGACGTTGAGGGCCTGGGCCGTGATCGAGGCGGCCGTGTCGGAGGCGAGGTAGCCGACCAGACCCGCGACCTCCTCGGGGGTGGAGTAGCGGCCGAGGGGGATCTTCGCCTGGAACTTCTCCAGGATCGCGTCCTCGGTGGTGTCGTAGGCGGCGGCGTACCCCTGGCGGACCCGCTGGGCCATCGGCGTCTCGACGTAGCCGGGGCACACGGCGTTGACGGTGATCCCGGTCGGCGCCAGTTCGTTGCCGAGGGCCTTGGTGAAGCCGACGACACCGTGCTTGGACGCCGAGTACGGCGCTCCCAGGACCACGCCCTGCTTGCCCGCCGTGGAGGCGATGTTGATGATGCGGCCCCGGTCCTTGTGGCGCAGCCCGCCGGCCGTGAGGACCTCGCGGGTCAGCCGGAAGACGCTGGTCAGGTTGGTCTCGATGACGTCCTCCCACAGTTCGTCGGGGAGGTCGGCGGTGACGCCGCCACCGGAGCGGCCCGCGTTGTTGACGAGGACGTCGATCGTGCCGAACCGCTCGACGGCGGCGCGCACGAAGTGCCGTACGGCTTCGGGGTCGCGGACGTCGACGGTCGTGCCGTCCACGTCGAGGCCCTCGGCGAGGAGTTCCTTGACGGTGGTCTCGACGTGGCCGGCGTCGCGGGCGCCGATGAACACGCGGTGTCCCTGTCCGGCGAGGAGCCGGGCCACGGCGAGGCCGATGCCGCTGGTGGCGCCGGTGACGAGGGCTACGCGGCCGGTCATCGGGTCCTCCCGGGCGAGACGGTCAGCAGGTCGTTGACGACGCCGATGAGGGCACGCGGGGTCAGCGTGTCGGTGAGGACGTCGTCGTCGAGGGTGATGCCGTACGCGCGCTCGATCCGGCCGCCGGTCTCCAGGAGGGCCAGCGACTCGTAGCCCAGCGCGGTGAAGTCGGTGTCGAGGACGTCGCCGTCGAGGTCCACGCCTTCTTCGGCGCCGGCGGCTTCGAGGAGGATGCGTTTGAGGTCGGTGAGGGTGAACTTGTCGGCGGACAAGGGGAGTTCCTTTCGGGTGGGGGGACTTTCGGTGGGGCTTTCTCCGGGGGTGGTGTTCAGGGCTTGCGCAGGACGACGGCCGAGTTGAAGCCGCCGTGCCCACGGGCCAGGACCAGCGCCGTCCGCAGCTCGGCGCTGCGCGGCCCGTCGGTCACGAGGTCGATCGCGTAGTCGGGTGCGGGCCGGACGTTGACGGCGGCCGGGATCACCCCGTCGCGCAGGGCGAGCAGCGCGGTGGCGAGGTCGAGGGGCGCGGCGCCGGAGTAGAGGCGGCCGGTCATCGTCTTGGGGGCGCTGACCGGGACGCCGTACGGGCCGAAGACGGCGGTGAGCGCGTCGGCCTCGGCGCGGTCGAGGTCGGGGGTGCCGGCCGCGTCGGCGAACACGACGTCGACGTCGGACGCCTGCAACTGCGCGTCGGCGAGGGCGAGTTCAACGGCCCGGCGCAGTCCGGGCGGGCGTCCGCCGCCGGGGCGGGGGTCGAAGGTGGCGCCGTAGCCGGCGATCTCGCCGTAGGAGTGCGCGCCGCGGTCGCGGGCCGCCTCGGCGTCCTCCAGGATCAGGATCGCGCCGCCCTCTCCGGGGACGTGGCCCCGGGCGTCGGGGTCGAAGGGGAGGTACGCGCGGCCGGGGTCCTCGCTGGTGCTGAGCCGGCCGCCGGCGAGCTGCGCGACCCACCCCCACGGGCACAGGGAGGCGTCGACTCCGCCGGAGACGACGAGCCGGGTCCCCTTGCGGATCTGCCGGCGGGCCTGGGCGACGGCGTCGAGGCCGCCGGCCTGGTCGCTGACGACGACCCCGCTGGGGCCCTTCATGCCGTTGCGGATGGAGATCTGGCCGCTGTTGACGGCGTAGAACCAGGCGAACGACTGGTACGCGGACACGTACTGGCTGCCCTGGCCCCACAGCTTGCGCAGCTCGTTCTGCCCGAACTCGAAGCCGCCGGACGCGCTCGCGGTGACCACGCCCATGTCGAAGGAGTCCAGGTCCCCGGGGTGGATGCCCGCGTCGGCCAGCGCCCAGTCGGCGGCGGCGAGGGCGAGGCGGGTCATCCGGTCGGTCTGCGGGACGAGGCGTCCCGGGAGGTGGTCCTCGGCGGTGAACCCGCTGATCTCCCCGGCGAGCCGGGCCGGATAGCCGGTCGGGTCGAAGCGGGTGAGGCGGCCGATGCCACTGCGCCCGGCGCGGGTGGCGTCCCAGTGCTCACGCGCCCCGAGGCCCGTCGGGGAGGCGACGCCCAGGCCGGTCACCACGACGGTGCCGCTCACGCCGCCTTCCTCTCCGGGTCCGCGAGGACCATCGCGCTCTGGAACCCGCCGAACCCGCTGCCGACGGTGAGGACGACGTCGGTGAGCTGGTCGCGGGCGTCGATCGGCACGTAGTCGAGGTCGCACTCGGGGTCGGGGGTGTGGAGGTTGGCGGTCGGCGGGACGGTGTCGTACTCCATCGCGAGGACGGACGCGGCGATCTCGATCGAGCCGATCGCGCCCAGGGAGTGGCCCACCATCGACTTGATGGAGCTGACCGGGGTGCGGTAGGCGTGGGCGCCGAGGCTGCGTTTGAACGCGGCGGTCTCGTGGCGGTCGTTCTGCTTGGTGCCGGAGCCGTGCGCGTTGATGTAGTCGATGGCCTCGCCGGGCAGGCGCGCCTCGTCGAGGGCGACCCGGATGGCCTCGGCCATCTCCAGGCCGTCCGGGCGCAGGCCCGTCATGTGGTAGGCGTTCGAGCGGGTCGCGTATCCGGCGATCTCCGCGTAGATGTGGGCGCCGCGCCTGCGGGCACTGCCGAGTTCCTCCAGGACGAAGACGGCGGCGCCCTCGCCGAGGACGAACCCGTTGCGGGTGCCGTCGAAGGGGCGCGAGGCGTGCGCCGGGTCGTCGTGGCGGGGGGTGGTGGCCTTGATGGCGTCGAAGCAGGCCATGGTGATCGGGGAGATCGGCGCGTCCGAGGAGCCGGCGACCATGACGTCGACGCTGCCCTCGCGGATCAGTTCGGCGGCGTACCCGACGGAGTCGATGCCGGAGGTGCAGCCGGTGGAGACGACGGTCGCGGGCCCTTCGGCGCCGACCGCCCACGCGACCTCGGCGGCGAAGGAGCTGGGCACCAGCTGGTCGTACAGGTGGGGTGCCGCGTAGGCGTGGTCGACGAGGTCGAGCCGGCCGCCGTCGCTGACGACGCGGTACTCCTCGTCCAGGCTCATCGTGGCGCCCACCGCGCTGCCCACGGTGACGCCGGTGCGGTACGGGTCGAGGCGGCCGAGGTCGATGCCGCTGTCGGCGACCGCGCCGCGCGCCGCGACCACGGCGAACTGGGCCGCCCGGTCCATCCGCCTGATCTCCTGCGGGGTCAGGCCGTGCTCGTACGGGTCGAAGTCGATCTCGGCGGCCACGCGGGAGCGGAAGGGGCTCGGGTCGAAGAACGTGATCCGCCGGGTCGCGGTGCGGCCCTCGCTGAGCAGGTTCCAGAAGTTCTTGGCTCCGACGCCACCGGGGGCGAGGACCTCAAGTCCGGTGACGACGACTCGGCGCGTACTCACGCGGACGCCTCCCACGCGTAGAACCGGGTCGCCTGCGCGTCCGCCGGGGAGCGCCAGGTGGCCGGGTCGTACGCCCCGATGTACGGCTTCAGGTCGTTGCTGATCCCGATGAACCGGGGGTCGGTGCGCGCCGCTTCGATCCGCTCTCCCCCGTTGTCCTCGTCGAAGTCCTGGAGGTGGAAGTACAGGCCCCGGTAATGGAACAACTGCCGGCGCCTGGTGCCCATCCGGTGAGGCATGTCCGTCGCGTCGAATCCGGCGAACAGGTCCGCCACGTTCGTACTCGCGCCGGGTTCCAGCCTGGCGACGATCAAGGTGCTGTGCATGTACCCACTCCCCGCGTCTCGTGATGCGCCTGCCTTCGGCCGCGGTGCGCGGAGCTCCTCAACTGCCCACGCCGCCGCGCGACTTCAAGCCTCCGGGGGGCGGCGTACGGGGTTCAAGACACGCCGGTTCAGGGCTTTGTCAGGGTTCTCCGGGGCGGTACGGGGGGAGGTCAGGCCGGCGCGGGAATGTGCGGGGCGTGTCAGAAGGGGGTGAGAGCCCCTACCGGGAGAGGCCGCCCGGCGGGAGGTTCTGCACCGTCCCGCGCGGCCCCACCCCCCGAGCCTCCGCCGACCGGCTGGAGGCTCGCTCGAACGCCCCTCGGGCCACGCCCCGGCACGGGTACCGGAAGGTGGTACGCGCCGCTTCATTTCTCCGCCGCGGCCTTCAGGTCACGCAGCCACGTTTCGAGCCCCGCGCCGAGCGCCGCCGTCGCGGTGGGCACGTCCGTCTCGACCTGGCTCCCGGTCCAGGTCTCCTCCGTGTGGACGCGTACGCCGTCCCCGGTCTCGGTGAAGGTCCACAGGTGCAGGCCCTCGTCGATGCGCAGGCCCTCGCCGATCGCCGGTCCGCTCCACAGGAGGCAGTGGTGGCGGTGGAGTTCGCGGACGGTGGAGGTGATCGTGAGGGTCGTGGCGGGGGTCGTCGGGGTGGCCGGTGCGGGTGTGGTCCAGCGGAAGCGGGAGCCGGCTCCGAGGGGGCCGGGGTCGAGGCGTGCGGCGGTGAGGACGGGCGGCTGCCAGGTGGGCCAGCGTCGGACGTCGGTCTGGAGCTTCCAGACCGTGGCGAGCGGCGCCTTGATCACGGTGTCGGAGCTGTAGCGGATGCGGGCGGCGGGGTCGACCCCCTGGCCGCCGCACCGGCTCGGGGTGGCGGCGTGGGCGGTCGGGGCGGCGGTGCCGGCGAGAACGGCGGCGACGGCGAGCGGGACCGCGACTGCGCGCAGTCGGCGTCGCGGGGTGGACACGCTGGTGCTGGACATGAGGTACCTCGTCGTTTCGTCGTGGTGGTGGGATCGGCCGGGCTGTTCAGGTGCCCGGTGCGGGACCGGCGAAGGGACGCCCGGGACGGCTCCGCCTGGAGACGCCCGCTACGGGTTCAGTACGACCTTCCCCGCGACGGTCCCCGACTCGGCCAGCCGCAGCGCCTCGGCGGCGCGCGTGAGCGGCAGCCGCGCCGCGACCCGAGCCGTGACCTCACCCCGCCCGTGCGCCGCGAAGACCTCCGCGAGGTCGGCCCGCAGACGCGCCCGAAACCGGCCCTTCGACAGGGCACGCCCCGCCCAGACGTTGTAGAAGTGCGCCCGCCGCCCGTTCGGCAGCGCGTTCCACACCCACACCCGCCCCAGCAGCCTGAGCACAGGCCACTGCTTGCCCCCGGTGTCGTCCCGCGTCGAGGCGCTGCCGTACGAGACGAGCGTCCCGCCGGGCGCGAGCAGCCTCCAGGAGTCGACGATCCCCGCGCCCCCGACGTGATCGAAGACGGCGTCCACCCCCTGCGGGGCGAGTTCACGGATCCGTACGGCCATGTCGGCGCCGTGGTGGTCGACGGGAACGACCCCGCGCTCGCGCAGGAAGTCGTGGTGCCGTGCGGACGCCGTACCGATCACGCGCGCCCCCGCGGCCAGGGCGAGCTGGACGAGGACCGACCCGACGCCCCCGTTCGCGCCGTACACGACGACGGTGCCGCCCCGGCGGACGCGGGCCTTGCGGTGGAGCATCTGCCAGGCGGTGATGCCGTTGACGACGAGGGTCTCGGCCTGCGCAGGGTCGATGCCGTCGGGTACGGGGACGGTGTCCGCCGCGTCGACGAGGACGTGGCTGGCCCAGCCGCCGACCTTGACGAGCGCGGCGACGCGGGTGCCGGTGAGGCCGCGGTCGACGCCCTCGCCGGTCGCCGCGACCGTCCCCACGAGGTCGTAGCCGGGGACGAAGGGGAAGGGCGGCTGGTCGTAGTACCGGCCGCGCCGCATCTGCTGCTCGGCGAAGGAGACGCCGGTCGCCTCCATCCGGATGACGACCTGTCCCGGGCCGGGGACGGGAACGGCGCCGCGCCGGATCAGGAGTCCTTCGGGTTCGACCTCGCCCGGCAGGACGACCTCGACGAGTTCTTCGGTACGCATGACCACGACCTCCACAGTTACCGGCTCTTGCTGTCGTTAGAAGTTATAACTCCCAGCATCGGAGAGTGTCAATAACTTTGGTGATAGCCTCTAACCATGGATGCGAAGACCCCCCGCGAGCGCTACCGCGCCCAGGTCCGTACGGAGATCAAGCAGCGCGCGTGGGAACAGATCGCCACGGCGGGCGCCTCCGCGCTGTCCCTCAACGCGATCGCCAAGCAGATGGGCATGAGCGGGCCCGCGCTGTACCGCTACTTCGACGGCCGCGACGAGCTGATCACCGAGCTGGTGCGCGACGCGTACCGCAGCCTCGCCGACACCTTCCGCACCGCCGCCGAGTCCGGCGCCGACCTGCCCGCGCTCGCGCACACCCTGCGCGCATGGGCCCTGCGCGACCCGCAGCGGTACTTCCTCATCTACGGCACCCCCGTCCCCGGCTACGAGGCCCCCGACGACACCACCGCGATCTCCTCCGAGATCATGGCGACCCTGCTGGACGCCGCCTCCGCCCTGCCCGCCGACGGCCCGGCGACCCCGTTCGACGCCCACCTCGCAGCGCACCGCGACTGGGCGGGCGACCACGACGCGCCGCCCGAGACCCTCCACCGGGCGCTGATGTTCTGGACCCGGCTGCACGGCGCCCTGTCCCTGGAGCTGTCCGGCCACTTCACGGGCATGGGCATCGACCCCGCGCAGCTCTACGCCGCCGAGGTGGACGCGATGGCGGGGCCCGGGGATGCTCCCGCCGCGCACGCCCCGGCCGACGGCCGAGGAGACGGCGCGTGAGGACCGTGACCACCGGCGGCTGCGGCTTCCTGGCGCGCGAGATCACCAGAACCCGGCGAGGCGGCCGTCGAAGAGGGGGCGGGAGCAGCCGGCGCCTGCCGGGTCACCCCCTGCCCAGCACCGGTACGCCTCTCTTGCGGGAGGGCAGCAGGGCGAGGTGTTCCTCGCGTACGAGGCCGAAGCGCAGGGCGACGGAGACCAGGCCGGCGCGTTTGGTTCCGGTGCGGGCCGAGGTGTCCGGGGCGTCGGTGAGGTCCAGGCGGAGTTTGTGGCAGGCCAGGTAGTCGATGTGGTAGTTCACCGCGGATCTGGTCAGGTCCTCGCAGTCCGGCAGGCCGCGCAGGCGCTCCGCGATGTCCCCGGCGCCGGGCAGCGCGCCGTCCGACGGGTCCCGCAGGCGGGGTTCGCACAGGGCGACGAGGACGAGGAAGTACTTGGCGGCCGTGTCGAGGGCGTACGGGTGCAGGGTCCGCTCCCCCGCCCGGGGAGCCGCGGGCTTCTCGCGGTACGCGGGGCGCGGGGCGAACACCTTGAAACCGGCGGTGCCCCGCACCCCCGGCAGCACGACGCGGGAGAACTCGAACGGCACCGGCGCGGAGAGCCGGCCCGGGCCGACGGAGATGTACTCCCCGGCGCCCTCCAGGTTCTCGACCAGGTACGCCGTACCCGTACTGAAGTTGGACAGCCGCCAGTAGTCCTCGGCCGCCTCCAGCAGCCCGGCCCGCCGGGAGATGCCCGGGTCGGGCAGGACGATGGCCACGCCCTCGCCGTCGGGCGTGCCCCGCCCGAACTCGGCGACGTCCCCCGGCGCGAGCTTCAGCAGCCCCGCCACTCCCACCCCGCCCGCACCGGCCCGCGCCCGTCCGAGCGGCTGCACGATGATCGTCTCCACGTCCTTCTCCCCCGAACACACCGCCTGCCTCACCAGTGAGGACGCACACCACGACCATCGGTTCCCGCAGCGGCACTATGAGCGTTTTGTACCGCACCGCCGACGCCTCGCGGCTCGGCGAACGCGGTGGGTACGGCGACCGGCCCCCGGCGGCCTCAGATCCTCAGAGCGTTCGCCGTGCGGAACTGGTACGAGGAGTTCCAGCAGACGCTCGCCGGGCAGCCGCGCGCGGATCACCCGCAGACGCGCGCGGTCGTGGAGAGGCTGGCCGCGTCGGGAACTCGGGGTCGACGCGATGGGCCTCGTGGTCGGTGGCGACGTCGCTCGCGTAGGTGACGGTGCCGCCCCCGCGCCTGAAGTCAAGGTGGGCCAGGGCGGAGACCGGCGCGTCCGCCCCCGCCGCCGCTGTACTCCCCGTCCTCCACGGCACCGCAGCAGCCCCGGGGACACTACAGGCCGGCCCCGAAAGGCCGCGTACGCCGCATCCCGGCGGACCCCGTACGACGGAAACTCACCGCGCGCGCAGAGCCGGTCCCAGCGCCGTCAGCCATGCGTCGCGAACGGCGGCCCACTCCCGGCCGCACCCTTCCGCTCGGCCGGCGGGAAGAGCGTCCGGGCCGACGAGGTCGCGGTGGCGTTCAGGAGCGCTCCCATAGACCCAGCAGAGTTCGTCGACGAACCGCTCGCGGTCCGAGGAGTGCTCGTCCTCGCCGCTGTCGTCGGCGTCCTCGGCCGTCTCCGCCCCCAACCGCCACGCCTCGGCCGCCACGAGCAACTGCCGCTCGCCGGAAACCCCTTCATCCAGCAACATCAGCGCCGCGAACCGGTCCGCGAAGTCCTCCTCCCGGCCGGTGACCCGCAGATCCAGGGCATCGACCAGCGCGTGGGCGGTCTCATGGAACACCGTCTCCAGGAGCACCGCCTCGACCTCGTCGTCTCCGTCCGGACGCCGGGCCCGGTGGAACAGCTCACGCGTCTCGGAGACTTCTTCGTAACACAGCTCCACCGTCCCGGTCTCCGGATCGTAGGAGGCCCCTTCCCCGCCACAGGACCGGACGACGACGTCCACCGGCCGTTCCACCTCCACCAGACCGGCGACCGCCGCAGCCGCACCCTCGACCACCCCCCGCCGCCGCAGAAACGCGGCATCCTCCCGATCAGCGCCCACCGGCTCCTCGTACCGAACCACGATCACCGCCCCCTCCCCACCGGGCCGCCCGCGCACCCCGGTGTCCTGGCACCCGGCGCCCGCGACGGCCGCCACCAGCACCCCGGCCGTCACCGCTCCCGCACGCCACCACCGCCCCACCCGCACCCCCATCCCGCAGAGCCACCCCCTCACACCTCGACCGTACCCAACTCCGCGGCCTCACCGCCGTCGAAGACCCCGGCCCGGCCGACTCACGTTTCCGGCCTCCGGACTGTATGTCCGCGCGTCGGCCTCACCGAAGAGTCCGAGCCGGGCCTGTGGCCCGGTCAGCGGGTGGTGAAGCCTCCGTTCGCGAAGATGGTCTGGCCGTTGATCCAGCCGCCGTCCGTGGCGAGGAACACGACGAGGGGCACGATGTCCTCGATCTCGGTGAGGCGTCCGCCCAGGCCCTGGGACTGGAGGTAGGCGACGCGTTCGGGGGTTTCCTGGGCGTAGAAGAAGGGGGTGTCCATGGGGCCGGGGGCGACGTTGTTGACGGTGATGCCGCGGGCGGCGAACTCCTTCGCGGCGGCGCGGGTGAAGTGTTCGACGGGGGCCTTGGCGCCGGCGTACGTGGAGTAGCCGTCGGTGAACGCCGCCAGCAGCGAGGTCAGGACCGTGATGATCCTGCCGCCGTCGTTCAGGTGGCGTCCGGCCTCGCGGAGGAAGAAGTACGCGGCCTTGGAGTTGACCGCGAACATCCGGTCGTACTCCTCCTCCGTGGTGTCCACGATGGGCTTGCGCAGGACCATGCCTGCGGTGTTGACCGCGACGTCGATCCCGCCGAAGTGGTCCTTGGCCGTCATGAACAGGCGCTCGGTCTCGGCGGGCCGCGACAGGTCTCCCTGGACGAGCAGCCCCTTGCCGCCGGCCTCCTCGATCGCCTTCAGGGTCCGGCGGGCGTCGGGCCCGGTCGCGTCGGAGTGGTAGTGGACGACGACGTTCGCGCCCTGGGCCGCGGCGGTGGTGCTG
Source organism: Streptomyces niveiscabiei (assembly GCF_033794345.1). NCBI lineage: Bacteria > Bacillati > Actinomycetota > Actinomycetes > Kitasatosporales > Streptomycetaceae > Streptomyces > Streptomyces niveiscabiei. The sequence continues at coordinate 71,430 of NZ_JARAYJ010000011.1, read as the reverse complement.
ATGAGTCCGCCGAGGTTCTTGGCGCCCGCGCCGACCAGGACGGTCCGGCCGGACAGGGAGTGGTTCACGCTCATGGGGATCCCGCCTTCGTGAGGGTGTCGGTACGCCGTGCACGACCACCCTCGCCCGGCGGCCACCGTCGCCTCTTGCACGATCCTGCGGTCTTTGGACAAACGCGTCACGCTACGGACGGGGTGTGCGATCAAGCCGCCCCTGCGGCCAGAATGGGGGCGTGTCGCGTTCCTTGATCAAGCCCCATCTCGTGCACCTCTCCGGCAGCGGCACGGGCCTCGCGCACGCGGTCGTGGAGCGGGACGTGGAACTCGCGGCCGGGAAACACCCTGCCGCCCAGCCGCCCGCAGGGCCGGACAGCCACGTCCTCGTCGTGCACGCGGGCACCTCGACGCGCCTCGACTGGTCCGCCGACGGCTTCGCGCGCCGTGAGCGCTTCCACCGGGGCCAGTCCCTGGTCAACCCGGCGGGCTGGGCCGCGCGCCCCCGCTGGCAGGAGGACGCCGAGCTGATGCTCGTCTCCCTCGACCCCGGCTGGCTGGAGAAGCTCGCCGACGAAGGCGGGCTGCGCGGCACCCTGGAGATCACGCCCGCGTACCACCTCAGCGACACGTTCCTCGCGATGATGGTGGAGCGCCTGGTCCTGGAGTACGAGCGCAGCGGCCCGGCCGACGGGCTGTACGCGCAGTCCCTGGTCCAGGCGATCGCCGCGCACGTCATCAAGGTCGCCTCCTCCCGGGGCAACGCGGCCAGGCCCGCCGGGTCGGGGCTCGCGCCGCGCCGGCTCGCCCAGGTCACCGACCACATCCACGCCAACCTCGCCGAGCCCCTGAGCCTGGACACCCTCGCGCGGATCGCGGGCGTCAGCTCCTCCCACTTCTCCCGTACCTTCCGCGCCTCCACGGGGCGCTCCCCGCACCAGTACGTCCTGGGGCAACGCCTGGAACGGGCCCGCACAGCGCTCCTCACCACCGCCTCCCCCATCGCCGAGATCGCCCTCGCCTGCGGCTTCACCGACCAGAGCCACCTGACGCGCACGATGCGCCGCCAACTCGGCGTCACGCCCCGCGCGTTGCGCGCGGAACGGATCACGCGGAGGGGGTAGTACAGGGCGCACCCGGCCCGCCAACCGCGTCCCCGCACCCCCGTTGACCACACAAAGTGATGAGCCGAATACTGGTCGCACCGAATGCCCACTCGGGCTCCACCAGAAGGCCCTTTGACGAAGGGGTGCACCCATGGGCTTACCGGCAAGACGCGACGACGCACCGCAGCAGCGTTCCCATCCGGCCCGCCGGACCGTGCTCGGCCGGGCACTCGGCCTCGCGGCGGTCGGCATCGGCGCCGCCGCGGCAACCGCGGCGACCGCCCCCTCCGCCCACGCGGCGGTCCGCGCGACCCAGGCCGACTGGCGGTTCTGCACGAAGTGCTACGGCCTGTTCTTCCGCGGCTACCCCACCGACGGCGCCTGCCCGGCCGGTGGCGGCCACGACTCCGCCGGCTACAACTTCACCATCCCGCACAGCATCCCGGAGACCCCCACCGCCCAGCACAACTGGCGCTTCTGCACGAAGTGTTACGGCATGTTCTTCTGGGGCTACCCGGACAACGGCCGCTGCCCCGCCGGCGCGGCCCACGCGGCGGCCGGGTACGACTTCGTCCTCCCGCACGACATCCCCGAGACCCCGACCTCGCAGCGCAACTGGCGCTTCTGCCCCAAGTGCTACGGGCTCTACTACTACGGCTACCCCACCAACGGCCGCTGCCCGGCGGGCGCCGCCCACAGCGTCGCCGGGTACGACTTCGTGCTCCCGCACCTGTAGGCGCCGACCGTGCCGCCGGCCTGCCCCGCGCGAGGCCGGCGGCATCCGTGGTCAGTGTCCGAACACGCGCAGCGCCTCCTGGATGAACCCCCTGTACGTTCCCGTCCCCGGGTCCAGGTGCTGGCCTCCCGCGAGGATGAGGTTGTGCAGGTAGTAGGCGCCCCGTCTGTCCGGCAGGTACTCCATCGAGAACACCCGGCGCACGATGGCCTCGCCGCTGAGGCCCGCCTTCCGGTACGCGGCGATCGACGCCTCGACCGCCGCCTCGCTCTGCGCCGTGGGCGCGTCGACCTGGGCGGGGTCGTCCGATCCGAGAATCAGGTCCAGGGCCTTGTCGTGCTTGCCGTCCACGAGGCGCGAGTAGCGGAGCGCGACGACGGGGTGCGCCGAGGCCAGTCGGCCGTCGGCGGGCAGCGGATAGTCGAGCAGGTGGTAGTTCGCGGCGTCGGGGAGGACGGTGATGCCCCGCAGGAGCTTGCCGTCGGGCAGGTAGGAGCGCGGGCGCTCGCGCCAGCGGCCGATGACGACGACCTTGACGTTCTCCTTGAGGAGCTTGGGGATGACGTCCTTGCCCAGCAGGAGTCGGCTGTTGGGGGCGTCGCGCGGGGGTTCGTTGGTGTAGACGGCCTCGAACAGGACGAGGCCGCCGGTCTCCTTGAGGTTGTTACCGGCGCTGGTGAAGGCGTTGCCGCCGGACTGGCTGTAGGCCATCAGCACCGGCTTGTCGACGGCGAGGGTGTCGGCGTCCAGTGCCGTGCCGTGGGTGTAGACGGTCCGGACGGCGCCGGCGGTCAGGTCGGCGAGCCCGCGCTGGAGGAGGACGCCGCCGTCGCCGCCGTTCATCAGCGGCACCAGCAGGACGTACCGCTCGTCGTGGATGGCGCGCTCGAAGCCGAGCGGGACGTCCCAGTACTGGGGTACCGGATCCTTGCCGGGGAGGTAGGACAGCACGCCCCGGAAGTGGTGCAGGGGGCCGGGCAGCGCGGCCGGGTCGCCGCGGAACGACTTGCGCACGTCGATGTAGGGGGCGAGGAGTTTCTCGTACCGGTCGTCCGTGAGCGGCTCGGTCAGCAGCCTGGCCAGGATCTCCAGGCCCGACTGGAGATTGTTGTCCGGGGTGACGACGGAGACGCCGTGCAGCGGGGACCGCAGCCCGGCGAGGCTGTTGTCGTAGGAGATCGCGCCGTAGTCGGCGGGCATGATCATGACGGCCGGTTTGATCCGGGGCAGGCGGTAGGTGCTGGCGGGCAGGACCGCGTACCAGACCAGCGGGTGGCCGCCCAGGCTCGCCAGGGCCCGGATCGTGCGGTCGGTGCCGCGCAGGAGGTTCATGACCTGCGCCCAGGCCGAGCGGCCGTGCAGGGCGTTGTAGAGGTCGGTGATGTCGACGAACCGCACGTCCAGCCCGACGGTGGTGCCGGTGACCCTCAGCAGCGGATGGAGCGCGGGAATCCCCTTCGGGCGGCCGAGCGGGTCGTACGCCGGGCCCTTGCGCCAGCCGAGCGGCATCAGCCCGCCGTCGGGCGTGACCGTGAACTCCTGCTGGATGCGCAGCATCGGGTAGGTCGTGCGGTCCACGTCGACGCTCGCGTCGATCACCAGGCGCAGCCAGGCGGTGCCGGGCGCGAGGTCGGCCGTGAACCCCGAGGGCCCCACGGGCACCGGCACGGGCCGCCCCGCGCCGGCGCCCTGGGCGCGGGTCTCGACGGTGGCCGTCCACTTCTTCAGCAGGAAGTGCGTCCACAGCGGGACGGCGGGATGGGCGTTGACGACGGTCAGCCGCACGGCGTCACCGGGCCCCGGCCGTCACAGCTGGCGCCCCGTCCGGGGGTCGTAGGTGACCTCGACGGCCACTACCTGGTCGGTGGGCAGGACCTCGGTCCACTGGTCGAAGATCTGGTAGGGGTCGGCGGGCCGGAAGCCGCCGTCCAGGGGGTCGAAGCCGGTCTCGAAGACCCTCTCGGCGGCGAGGGTGCGGGTGATGTCGGTGTTGCGGGCCTGGAGTTCGGCGGCGAGCGCCTGGAGGACCCAGCCGATCGACTTGCCCTGCCAGTCGGCGGGGTCGCCGGTCTGCCAGGCGTACTCCTTGTCGAGGGCCGCGTCGCCTTCGACGTGGGCGCTGGACAGCCAGCCCAGGGCGTCGAGTTCGTGGCCGGGGCGGACCGGCAGGACGGCTTTGACCCAGGAGGCGTTGAGGAACTCGTTGCGCCGTTCGTCGCCGTCGGCCTGGATCAGCCAGCCCAGGGAGCTGCCGGTGGGGGCGGGCGGGGTGTTCTCGGTGATGAGGTAGTCGACCCGGTGCTCCAGCTGGTCCGCGGGCGTCGAGGTGGTGGCGCGCGGCGGGTTGACCGCGCCGGTGTGGCTGAAGCGGCTGGTGACCGTGGCGCCGGCGACGGGATCGCCGGAGGTGGCCTCCCAGTCGTGCGGCGGCACCGGGTAGCGGCCCACCGCGTCGGACCCCGGCCATCCGGCGTCGGGCGTTCCGGTGGTGGGTGTCGGGCGCCAGTAGTCCGGCTCGACGAAGTACAGCATCTGGTCGACGTCGAACATCCCGCGGATCAGTTCGGCCGACAGGTGCCGCTTCTCGTCCTGCCCCTGGAACAGGTCGAGTTGGCCGATCAGGTCGGCGAAGACGCTGTGCCGTTCCTCCTTGCGGAGGTCCTCGGAGTCCCGTGGGCGGACCTTGGCGATCAGGTCGAGCCGGTCGTGCACCGCCTGCGCGTACGCCGCGCGCTGCACCTTGGCCACCTCGTGCTCGTACACGGCGAGTTCGGCGAGGTACTGCCGCTGGGCGGGGTCCTGCTCCGGGGGCGGCGGCTCCCAGACGAGGGCGAGGGTGAAGGCGATGTAGGGGCCGCCCCCGAAGTGCACGTTGGTGCAGTTGGCGCGGAACCGGCCGGACGTGGCGTCCAGGACCTCGTAGGTGGCGAGGAACTTGGCGACCTGGCCGCTGCTGGTCGTCGCGGAGACCTTGCGGATCTCGTTGCCGGGCGCGGTGCTGAGTTTCCAGCCCGGTCCCGGCGGCGGCGCGGAGTACTCGAAGTGGGCGACGATGTACTCGTCCTCCTCGCCCCGCCAGAGCCGGTCCCAGCCATCCTGCTTGACCCAGTCGGCGTCCTGGTGCGGGGCGTTGTCGCTGTCCGCGGTCTTCTGGATCGGGTAGTTGTCCGAGTACGTGACGTGCGCCTGGGCCAGGGGCGGGGGTTTGACCGGCTGCTTGAGCGCGGTCAGGTCCGGGGCGGGCACCACGTGGACGAGTTCGCCCAGGCCCAGGGCGCGGCCCGGGTCGGCGACGAACACCTGCCAGCTCAGCTGGGTGCCGATGTGCTGGAGCTGGACCCCGACCTTGCGCATCTTGCGGCGCAGTTCGTAGTTGACGAGCTTGTCGGTGGTGTTCTGCACCACGTACCGGCGGCTCGACGTGTCGGTGGTCTCGGTGACCGTCTTGAAGGTGGTCTTGAAGTTCCGGGTGATCTCGCTGCTGGCCTTGGAGCTCTGGGTGCGGGAGTGCTTGTGGCTGACCTCGGAGGACGTGTTCGTGGTGTTCTTCGTGCTGTAGCTGGCGCTGACGTCGGCGTGCACGATGCCGACGTAGTTGGCGCTCGCGTTCGAGGTCACCCCGAGCGAGGTCTCGTTGGCGTTGGACTCCTTGACCGCGTCGGCGAGGTCGGTCTGCTCGGTCAGCGCCTCCTCGGTCTTGCGGGTGGACGTCTCGGACTGCTCGGCGGTCCGCTCGACCAGGGTGCGCCGGGTGGAGGTCTCCACCACCTCGACGGTGCCGCCCGGGCTCAGCCACAGGTGGCCGACCGGCGGGCCGAGGAAGGTGTCGAACTCGAAGAAGTACTCCCGGAAGAGGTTGACCAGGCCGACCGGCGAGAGGATGCCGTCCGTCGGCGGCCGGTTGCCCCACACCGCGAGGGGGGCCAGCGGGGCCAGGGCGCCCTCGCCGAGGGTGTGCCGCCCCGGGCCGTCCGGCGCTTCCTGCGGCAGCCGTACGCCGAGTGCGGCGGCGGCCCGCGCGGTGGAGGCGTGGCCGAGCCAGCCCGGCAGGGGCTGGTAGACGCCGAACAGCTCACTCGCGTACGGGACCGTGCCCGCGAAGTCGCCGACCGGGCGGCCCGGTCCGGGGCCCGGCGCCGGGGCGGGGGCCGGGAGCACGCCGACGTTGTCGCTCGGCCCCGAAGGGCTCGTCGCGAAGGGCTTCACCGACCAGGGGCGGCCCGGCTGGGACTGCGTCACGAGCAGCAGTTCGCGGCTGCGCTGGGCCTGCGGGGCGACGAACGAGATCGTCTGGGCGCCGGTCCCGCTCACCGCACGCCCCACGTACTGGCGGCCCGCCCCGTCACCGGTCTCCAGGAACATGCCGGTCAACGCCGGAACCCCGGGGAACAGCGCCGGGTCACGCACATCCGCGTCCGCGGGCAACGCCAGCGCGACCCGCTGCCCCGGCAACAGCTCCGCCGGACCCGCCTGGACCGTGTACGACCACACCTGGAGCCAGGACCCCGCGCCCGGCGCGGTGAGCGGAACTCGGCCCGTGAAACTGACGACGAGTGCCATGACGGTTTCTCCCCCCGAAGCCCGGATCCATCACGAGAATCGATACCACCGTCCCCTGCCGAACCGGGAAAATCCCTTCAGCCTTCACCCCTCCTTGACCCTCTGTTCCATCCGGAACGGAGAAATCGCTCGGCACCGGTCACCCGTTCGAGTGCAGGCCTGAGCTTTTCAGCCAGCACCGGAAGCGACTTGATCGCTCGACTCGCTCATGGGACTGAGTCGCTACAATGTTCGTATGGCTCATGTGACCGCGGCGGAGCGCCGCCCTCAGTTGATCAAGGCCGCCATCGACCTGATGACCAGGGAGGGCGTCGCCGCCGGAAGCACGCGGGCGATCGCCGCCGAGCTGGGCGTCGCGCAGGCGACGGTGCATTACACCTTCGGTACGAAGGAGGAGCTGTACCGCGCGGTCATGGAGCAGCTGACGTCCGACCTGATCACGCAGGTCGAGCGAGCGGTGCCCGAGGGGAGCGGCTTCGAGGAGACGCTGGCCACGCTCGCGGGCGCCCTGTGGCGGACCCTGCGCGAACAGCCGGCCAGTCATCAGCTGCTCACCGAGCTGACCATGGTCGCGCTGCGCACACCGCACCTGCACGAGGCCGTCGACAGCCACTACCGCGGAACGATCGCGGCGACGGCGAAGCTGGTGACCGAGGCGGCGGAGCGCACCGGACAGGAACTGGCCCAGCCGGCGGAGACGATCGCGCGGTTCTTCCTCACCGGTTTCGACGGGCTGATCCTCCAGCGCCTGGTCCTACCGGACGACACCGCCGAGGACACCGTGCTGCGGGCCCTCGTCTCCGCGACGATCGGCCTGGCCGGGGGGAGCCTGCCGCTCGTGGACATGACGACGGGCTGAGCCCCGGGGCGGCCGAACGGGTCGGGACCCTGTCGGTCAGAAGGCGCTGTCCACGGCTTGCGGCTGCCGCTGTTCCCCGGCCGTCTCCGTGCTCGCGACGGTCATCCGCAGCGGGAGGGAGGCGGCGAAGGTACCGGCCGCGAGGAGGACGCCCAGGACTCCGGCGCCCGCCCCGTCGAGGACAGCGCCGACGGCGAGAGGACCGATACCGGTGCCCAGGGCTCCCGCGCCGCTGCGGGGCCTCGCGTGCTCATCGAAGGCTCCTCGGTGCGGGGCCGGTCGCCGGGCGTGGCATCACCGGCTGCCCCGACGACCCGCTCCCCCGAGTCGCGGCTGCTGAGCCGCACCATCACGGACTGCCCGCTCACTCATGCAGGCAGCCGCCCCGTCCCGCCGACGCCGGTCTTCCACTGTGAGGTGGACGCCCTCGTACGACGGGCGGGCGCACGAGCGTCGGCTCACCTCCTTCGCGCGGTACACGACGGAGATCGACGGGCAGAACGTGCACTTCCCGCATGTGCGGCCGGCGAAGCCGGACGCGCTGCCGCTGATCGTGACGCCCGGCCGGCCGGGCTCGGTGGTGGAGTTCGGGAAGGTCGTCGAGCCGCTGGCGGGTCGCGGGGGCGTGGGCCGAGCTGACGCGGCGCCTGGGGTACGACCGTCTCGCCCGCCCTCGGGCGGGCGGCCCCCGGGAACGTGGGCGGGATGCACGTGAACTGGCTGCCGGCGTTCCCTCCGGAGGATCCGGCCGAACTCGCGGGGCTCACCGACGCGGAGAAGGCCCGCCCGGACGGCTACCAGCGGTTCTCGGACGAGCGGTCGGGCTGCACGAAGCTCCAGTCCACCCGGTCGCAGCCCCTCTCCTTCTCCCTGCGCGACTCCCCGGTCGGGCGGCTCGCCTGGATCGTGGCACCCTTCCGCCAGTGGACCGACTCCCGTGGCCTGCCCGAGGACGCCGTCGACCGCGACCCGATGCCCAGTACTGGCTCCTCCTCGGCCCGCTTCTACAAGGAGAACGCCGCGAACTGGGGAAGCTTCCTGCACCCCCTGCGGGTCGCGGTCTTCGCCCACGAGATCTCCCGGCCGGTCCGCAAGTACGCCGAGCGGACCTTCGGCATCGCCCGGTGGACGGAGTTCGACCACGGCGGCCACTTCGCCGCGATGGAGGCGCCGGAGGATCTCGTCGCCGGGATCCGCGCGTTCTTCTCCGGGGCCCGGTGACGCGAGGTCGGCCCAAGAGCAGGCCCCGAGCCGGGTCGCCGCCACCGGGATCACGGGGTTCTCGCCGGCCCCGCAGGCAGGTGGCATCGACGACGGAGCCGGCGAGAGTACGGGATGAGCTAGACGCCGTCGACGAGTCCGCGGGCGATCCGGTCGAACTCGTCCAGAACGTCGAGGAGTCCGGCCCTGCCCCACAGGGCGAGCCCGAGGGCGGTGACGCCGACGGCCGTCATATGCAGGGCGCCCAGCAGGTCCTGGCCCGACAGCGCGCGCATCGCCGGGCCGTCGCCCCGGGCCCACGCCCGGGTCGCCTCGGTGATGGCGAACTCGTAGTGGGCCGGGGCGGCGGTGGCGGCCTCGTCGGAGTACCTGACCAGTTCGTCGACGCTCCAGCGCCTGCCGGTCAGCTCCATGATGCTGATCGTGGAGCCCAGCAGGCCGTTCAGGACGGCGTACGCCTCGGCCCGGCCGTCCGCGTCCAGACCGGCCAGCGCCGCCTGGACCGCGTCGGTGTCGTGATCGACGTAGGCCCGGACGACTTCCACCGCGTTGCTCATGAGCGTCACCGTACGGTCGCCCGGGCACACCGGGATCGGTCTCCCGGCGCAGCGGGCCTCGGAAGAAAGCACTAGGACCTTCGAGCCCCGGCAAGCACACCTTCATCACGGCGACAGCGCGGGGCGAGGCTAACGGAGGGAGGAAAGTCTCCCTCCCGCGCGCCCGAGTCACGGTGCCAGACTGCCCGCGTGACCAGCCGCCGCTTCCCCGGCGCGCGGCTCTCCAGGTCCCTTCGACGCGGATCCGGCCTCCCCGGTTCGTGCTGCCGCGCCGCCCGTCCACCTCGGGCGCCCCGAGCGGCGCCGAACCGAAGGCGGGCGACCTGGCCTACTACGCGCCCTGGGGAAACCCCGCCGTCTTCTACCGCGACTTCCCCTACTCCGACGGCCTCGTCGTCCTCGGCCGCGTGTCCGAGAGCGACACCGGCCGGCTCGCCGGCGCGGAGAAGCTCACCCATCGAGACCGGTTCCCCGGAGCCCGTTTCATCGCCGACGGCCGAGCCCAAGTCGTCCGGTCCGGCGGTCTCGGCGTACGTGCCTTCCTGGGGCGGCGGGCGTCTTGTGCCGGTCTCACAAGGTGGTGCCCGCCGCCGGTCAGCGTCTGCGGTTCACCGCTCGACACGGTCCGAGATCATGGCGGGGCGGTGCGGAAACCCGGGCGTTCAGCAGTTGCCGAACCTGTGCTGCGTCGAGTCGGCCCAGACCGTCAGGTCCCGGCAGTCGGAACCGAAACGGTCCCGGTCCTCGTCCGCGTGGATGTTGTACCGGACGGGCCCGCCCACCTTGTGCTGGCAGGCCGCGTCGCTGTAGCGGTGGACCCATATTCCGGCAGCGCTGCCGGAATCGGCGAAGTAGGTCCCCACCCTCGTGCTGCTCCGGCCCCCCTGCTGGAGATTCGTGCGCGCACAGCCCCGGAACTGACCGTCTCCCGCCTCCTGGATCTGGATGCTCCCGGTCGCCCCGGGGGCGTTGACCCAGAGCGTCCACTGGGACGCGGCCTGTGCCTGACCGATACCGCTGAAGGCGGCGGCGAGAAGCGTGAACCCTGCGACACCGGCACCGACCGCTGTGCGGTGCGACCGGATGCCGGAGAGACGACGAGCGAACGACATTACGTCGGCCTTTCTTTCAGTCTTTTCACGGCGGAGCTTTCTTCCGCCGACCACGAGTTTCCTCCGACGGAATTTCCGATCGCTAGAGTCAAACAACTCTATTTCGGCACGTCCCGCACTGCGCACCCGGGCGCGTACCAGGACTGCGCTGGAGCAGAAGGCGTCCGACGTCAGAGCCAGAGAGACTGCATTTCCCATGGAAACCACGTATCAAGATGAATCACCGGAGCGGTGAAGTACTCTGCTCCTCATCAGCCAGGTACGTCTGACAACTGGAGAACACGGATGGCCTCACAAGCGGCGACCGGTGACGGAGTCACGTCCGGACTCGACCGGCGCGCTGAGCTGCGGGAGTTCCTGCGGTCGCGTCGGGCCCGGCTCCGCCCCGAGGACGTAGGCGTGCTCTCCCACGGCCGGCGACGCGTTCCCGGCCTGCGGCGTGAAGAGCTGGCGCAGTTGGCGGGCGTGTCGTACGCCTACTACGCGCGATTGGAGCAGGGCCACGGCGAGACCATGTCGGACGAGGTGCTGGACTCCGTGGCCCGCGCCCTGCGTCTGAACCCTGAGGAGCGCGAGCATCTGATCCGGATGGCCCAGCCCGGACGGCACGCCTCGACGAAGGCCGCGCCGTCCTCCCAGCCGCTGCGCCCCAGCATCCAGAACCTGCTCGACACGATCGGCGTGCCCGCCTACGTCATCAGCCGGCGGCTGGACATCCTGGGGTGGAACCGGCTCACCCTCGCCGTCTTCGGAGACTGGGACCGGCTACGGCCCGAGGATCTCAACGTCGCCCGGCTGATGTTCCTCTCGCCCGAGGCGCGTGAAAGGTTCGCCGACCCGCACCGAATCGCCCTGGAAATCGCCGGTGTTCTCCGCATGAACGCCGGAAAAAGCCCCGACGACTCCCACCTCTCCTCCCTCATCCAGGAGCTGACACGGAAAAGCCCGGAATTCCGGCAACTATGGGCACGGCACGAGGTGATATGCCGGGGCGGCGGCGACGTGGTCCGTATGCGGCACCCGCTGGTGGGCGAGTTCGACCTCGTCCACGAACCCCTGGCACTGCCCGGAGGCGCCCCCATGCGCATGGTCACCCACCACGCCGAGCCGGGCTCCCCGTCAGCGGATGCCCTGCGGATACTGGCCGGCTGGGAGACGGAGCCACAGGGCGGCCCCCGAAGCCCATCCGGTCATCGCGCCTGACAAGACGATCCCCTCGGTGGCGGGGGGGGCTGCCGATGCGCACCGCGATAGCGCGAGGTCAACCACCGATACGACGGCCGGAAGCACAACGCGGCCAGCGGAGGCGTGGAACGAGCGCCGGGGTGCCGAGGGACGGGCGTGTCGCGTCCCTCAGTTGCACGGCCTCCGACGGCGAGGGGGTAGCGGTCCGGCGCAGGCGGTGCGCCCGGTCGTCCCACCGGTCCGCCGACGCGGTACGGGTACGCCGTCCCGGGCCGCCGCGAAAACCGTTGGCGCCGCGCCCCGCAGGCCGTGAGGATCGGGAACCGGTGTCCGGCGGTCGGTGGAGAGGAACGCTCGTGGTCGGTCAGGTGGCGGTGCGGCAGATGGACGAGGAAGCCCTCGAAGAGCTCCTCGCGGTGGCCGTCGCGGACGCGGTGCCCGACGAGGTCATGCCTCCCGTGGCCGGTCCGCCCGGATGGACGGCGCAACGCCGGGAAGCCTTCCGGGACTGGCACCGGTCCCGGTTCCCCGGGCTCGACGGCCCGCTCCGTGAGTCCACTTTCACGATCGTCCACGACGGCGAGGTCGTGGGGTCGGCCCGACTGGCTCTACGCGACAGCCACGACAGCCACCACGACGTCCTCGAAACCGGCATGTGGCTCGGCCGTTCCCAGCGCGGACGCGGCATCGGCACCGCCGCTCTGCGGCTCCTCCTCGACGAAGCGGCGAAGGCCGGCGCGCGGACGGTGGTCGCCGACACGCTGGCGCACAACTCGGCGGCGCTCGGCGCCCTGCGCCGCAACGGCGCGACGCTGACCACGAGCCGGGACAGCGTCGACGTACTCGCCGAACTGACGCCGAGACAGACTCCCCGGGAGCCCTCCGCACCCTCGGCCGAATAGACCGAATAGACCGAATAGACCAAATAGGCCGAATCCCCTGAATCCCCTGGTTCCCCCGAAGAATCCAGCCGCGCATACGACACGGGCGCTCGGTCGAATTCGGCCCCGCGATTCCTCGCCGCGTCCCGCGAGAAATCGCCCGGCGCCTGGAAGGAGCGTGTCGCCGTTCCCGGCGTACGCAACGGGGCCGGCCACATGTCGGCCGGCCCCGTGCTCACTTCCGCACCGCTCCGAGGATCACGCGGTGTTGAGGGTCAGCCCGTAGAACGACAGCGCGTCGTCGAGGGGCTGGAAGTACGACGACCCGGGCGAGTTGACCGAACCGTTGCACCGCTGGCTCACCGGGCCGCCCGAGGTCATCCCCTGGGCCTGGTTGCCGGAGATGTAGGCGCCGCCGCTGTCGCCGCCCTGGGTGCAGACCGACGAGCTGCCCAGGCCGGTGACGACGGTGTCGGGCCCGCCGTTGGGGTCGGAGTAGGTGACGGACACGTTGTAGGAGTTCACCCGTCCGCAGGTCCAGCCGGTGGTCCGGCCCGCCTTGCACAGCGTGGCGCCGGAGGCCGCGCGGCGGCTGCCGAGCACCGAGGGCTCGGTGGCCCGGCCGTACGTGTTGACCACGGTGGCTATGGAGTTGCCCGAGTCGAGGCGGGCGATGCCCATGTCGACGCTGCGGCTGCCCTGCGCGAAGCGGGAGTTGGTGCCCTGCGCGAAGCGGCTCCCCTGGTAGCTGAGTACAGGGAGGTCCTCGATGCAGTGCCCGGCGGTGACCAGGTACTGGCGGCCCGAGGAGTCGCGGGCGCCGAAGCCGACGGAGCAGACGAAGCCGTTGAAGGCCATCTCGGAGCCCGGCTTGATGACGGCCTGCGGGGCGAGTTCCTGCCGGTCGGAGAGGACGCGGACGGCGTCGCCGTGGGCGCGTGCCTGGTTCAGGAAGGAGCGGGCGGCGGGGGTGCTGCCGTCGGCGACCTTGACCGTCACGGTGTCGGAGGCGAGGTCGACCTCCCAGGAACTGACGCCGGCGGGCGTCGTGTTGAGCGCCGCCGTGTCCAGCTGGGCCTTGATCTTGTTCAGTTCGCTCTCGCCGTGGCGGGTCGTGCGGGCGTGCAGTCCGGCGTCCGCGAGGCGCTGAGCCGCCTGGGTGCTCTCGGCGTTGACGACCAGTTGGCCCTTCGCGTCGAAGAACGCGCCGTCCGTCGCGACTCCCTTGCGCTCCAGCGCGGTGAGGGTGTGCTGCTGCGACGTCTCGTGGTCGAGGCGCTCGGCGGCGGCTCTCTGGCTCACGCCGAGGGAGGACGCCAGGGCGCTGAGCATGGCCGGGTCGTACTGGCCCGTCGAGGCGACCGCCGCCTGTGCGCCGGAGACGGTAACGGAGGAGAGCAGAACGGCGGCGCCGAGCACCGCGAGGGATTTCCGGGAAATACGCAAGGGGAGTTCCTTCCGGATTCCGGACGAACGACCGCTAACAGTGGGGGGTGGAAAAGGGCATGGGGGGTCTCCTTTTCCGGTGGCCGTCGTCCGGCGGTCCGCCGTTTCCGGCGACCGCCCCTGAATCTTGAACGACCTTCACTGAACATGACAAGAGAGAAGATCGAACTGTCCGTATTTTCCGGATCACCGATGCCACCGCCGTCGACCGGTCGAATAAGAATCCCCTTTTACCGGAAATATCACCTACCGTCAGAAATCCGGCCCTCCCCCCTGCGTCCGGGTTGCAGAGCTTCTTGTCGCCGGGGTGCAGGACCGCGTCGAGTTCGCCGTTCTCGGCGGCGAGCTTCTCCGGTGGGCCGGAGAGGGCGGTGCGTCCGGCGGCCAGGACGGTGACCTCGGTGCACAGCACGTCGAGGCGGGGCAGGACGCGGGGCACGTGCCGTTTCCCGGCGGGGGCGAGGCCGTTGCGGGTTCGTCGAGGACGAGCAGCCGGGGTTCGGTGAGCAACGCGGCGGCCAGGCCCAGGCGTTGGCACACGCCGAGGGAGAAGCCGCCGACCTCGCTCAAACCGACCTCGTGCAGCGCCTCGTCGACGGCCGCCCTCTCGCCCTCCCTCTCAACTCGGCTGACTCGAGCAGATTCTGACGTACCGTCAGCGACAGATACAGGCCGGGCCCGTCGACGAACCCGGTCACTCCCTCAGGCCCGGCGAGCAGCGTCGTCTTCCCCGCACCGTTCGGCCCCGCCAGCCCGTGGATCCGGCCTTGCCGCACCTCCAGATCGACACCGTCGAGCGCGACCACCTCGCCGAGGCCCTTGGTGAGCCCGCGCGCCCCGACCGCGAGACGTGGTGTGTCCATGAGTTCCCTCCTCCACGACGCTGAAGGAACCTGGGCACGGCATCCGACGCGGACCCGGCAGGCGGGCTGAACGGCCCTGGAACGGTTCGTCAAGGTATCGACAAGCGGACCTGCGGGAGCCGCCCCGGCAACGTCCACGGCGTTGCCCCTGCCTGCCAGGGCCGGGTCTGCCCGACAGGGATCCCAGGATTCCGGACCAGCGGCCGGTACGCCCTCGACGCGGCGGCCACCCCACGGGCACGGTCGTCGGCATGACGCCCCTGAAACCCGTACCCCCGACCGCCTGGCACCGTGTCCCGCACCGCTGGCCGGGCGCGCTCGGGCCGGCCGCCGCGGTTCTCCAACTCGCGACCGGCGTCGAGCGGGAGCCGGTGGCGATCGTGCTGTGTGGGGCCGCGCTGTGTTACCTCGGCGCGGCGGCATTGGACCGGCCATGGATCGCGTGGGCCGGGTCCGGGCCACCGGCCCGGCCTCAGCGTCCGGGCAGAGGTCCCGCGACCGTGTCCGGAAGCCTGCCTGGACAGCGGGCCGCGGGAGCCGGCCGGTACGGGCCTGGGATGGCTTCGCTCTTCGGGGGCATCCGGTGGGGCATGGCTACTGCAACGGCACAGGGACAGGTCCGCCGCGCGGCGCGTGGCAGAGCGATCACGACGGCGGCCCGTGCGGGATTCGTCGGCCGTGGAGTCATCTATGTGCTGATCGGCGTCCTCTCCCTGAGGATCGCCTTCTCCGGTGAGGAGGAGCAGGCCGACCGGGGCGGGGCGGTCGCCGAGATCGCCCAGAAGCCCTTCGGGACACCGCTGTTGTGGCTGCTGGGGATCGCTCTGGCCGGTATGGCCCTGTGGCGGCTGTCGGAGGCCGTCTTCGGACAGGCCGGCCCCGACGGGGACAAGCCGGGCAAGAGGGCGACGGCCGCGGGCCGTGCCCTCTTCTACGGATTCGTCACGTACTCGGTGCTGCGCTACGCGGCCGGTGACACGGGCAGCGGCAGCGGAGGTTCCGACGAGAGTTCCCGGGACTTCACGGCGAGGGCGCTGAACTGGCCCGGCGGGCAGTGGATCGTCGGCGTCGCCGGTGCCGCGGTGACCGCGGCCGGCCTGTGGATCGCCGTGCGGGCTCTGCTGCGGAGGTTCGAGAAACACCTCCGGACGGCGGAGATGTCCCGCCGGGTCCGTCGGGCCGTCTCCTTCGTCGGCGTGTTCGGCGGTACGGCTCGCGGCGTCGTCTTCGCCACGGCGGGCGGTTTCGCCGTCGCCGCGTCCGTCCAGCACCGGCCCGGCACGACCAAGGGCTTGGACAACACCCTGCGGACGTTCGCCGAGAGCCCGGCCGGCCCCTGGCTGCTGGCCCTGATCGCCGCCGGCCTCGTCGCCTTCGGGATCTTCTCCTGGGCGAGCGCGCGCTGGCGGGACGTCTGACCGGCGGGGCGAGCGAGGCGCGGGGCCGGTGAACGGGGGTGGACGCGCCCGGTGTTCCTGGTCACCCCTCGCGGTGTGCCGTGTAGACGGTCGCGGTCATCGGCGCCGTGACAGGTCCCGCGCCGAGGCGTCGCGTCATGCTCCGCACGACGGCGTCCCGGATGGTCCGCGCGTCCTCGCGGGCGTCCACGGTGGCGCTCACCGGCGTGCCGGTGAGAAGGCCGGTGGCGACGGAGGCGGCCGACTCCGCGACGCCGTCGAGCGTGACCTCCTCGGCGCCGGCCGGGGACAGGCCGGCGGCGGTGAGATCGGCGGCGACGACGGCCGGATCGGTGTAACCATGGGGGACGTCGCGCAGGAACGCGGGCGCGCCGTCCGGCATCGCCTCTTCCACGGCGGTCTGGAAGGCGGCCCCGAAGCCGTGCGAGGCCAGCGGGCCCCAGCTGTTGAACAGGAACCGTCCGCCCGGCGCGAGGACCCGGCGCACCTCGGCGTAGGCGGCGGGCCGGTCGGGGAAGAACATCACCCCGAACTGGCACACGACGAGGTCGAACTCCCCGTCCCCGAAGGGCAGCCGCTGGGCGTCCGCCTGCCGCCAGACCGCCCGCGGCTCCCGTACCGACCCGGCGCTCACCATCGCCTCGTTGAGGTCGGTCGCCACCACCGGGACCCCGGGCAGCGCGGCGAGCAGCGCCGAGGTCAACGCCCCTGTCCCGGCGGCGAGTTCCAGGATGCTTCCGGGGCGCGCCGCCGCCGCACGCGCGGCCAGGTCCTCGGCGAAGGGCTGGAAGAAGACCGGCACCAGGTGGCGTTCGTAGGCGTCGGGCATGGCCCGTGTCCACCGCCGGTTCACGTCGTCTGCGTTCACGCGGCAGACACTAGCCACGCCGACGGCCCGTCACCGGGAACCCGCCGTGCCGGGGCCGCCGAACGCCCGTACGGCCGGGGCCCCTCAAGGCGTCGGTCAGCGCTGAAGGGTCAGCAGCCCCGGCCGGTACGGCAGCCTCTCGTACGGCGTGCCCTGCGGCGTCCTCGGGTCGTACCCCTGGTAGAGGAACTGGAGGTTGCAGGGGTCGACGGTCATGGTCTGGTCGGGGTTGGTGCGGACCAGGTCACCGTGGCTGATGTCGTTGGTCCAGGTGGCTCCGCTGTTGGCCTTGCCCGCGAAGGGGCTGCTCTCGCTGCCGGCCTGCTCGCTCCACGCGCCGTTCAGGTCGGTGGCGGTGAAGGAGCGGAAGTAGCGCCCGCCCGCCCCCATCGCCTCGACGATCATGAGGTACTGGTTCTGGCCCTGGACCTTGTAGACCTCGGGTGCCTCGAACAGCCGCTCCTTCGTGTCCCGCAGGACCGTCGTGTACGAGGAGCCGAAGCTGGCGGGGAAGTCGGCGAGCGGCATGGTCGACTTGTAGATGCTGCCGTTGTCGTCGGCGAAGAACAGGTACATGGTCTGACCGTCGGCGATCATCGTCGGGTCGATGGGGGCGCCGGAGGGGAGGCTGCCGGTGAACAGCGGCTGCGCGGCGGACCAGCTGTTGGGGTTGGTGGGGTCGCTGGAGGTGCGGTAGACGAAGGGCCAGGCGGTGCCCCAGCCGTTGGAGGCCAGCACCCAGATGTTCTTGGTGGAGAGGTGGAACAGCTTGGGCGCCACCGCGAGCTGGCTCATGGTGGTCTGGGTGGCCGTCGCCATGTCCGACCAGTTCGTGAAGGGGCTGAACCCCATCGAGTGCCACGATCCGTCGGAGCTGGTCCCGTAGACCAGGTGCTTGCCGTTGTACGTCACGGTGGTGAAGTCCTTCAGCGAGAGCTGTCCGTTGGCCGGCTGCGCGAGCGGCCCGGTCGAGCTCCACCGGTACGCCGCCGGAAGGGCGCAGCCGTTACCCGTCCCGGACAGGCCGGTCCACTTCTGGTTGCCGCCGCCGCTGCACGACCACAGCTGTACGGCCGTGCCGTTGGCGGTGGCGGCGCCGCTGACGTCCAGGCACAGCCCGGACTGGACGGCGGTGATGGTGCCGTCGGCGTTCGCCCGCCACTGCTGGTTGGCGCCGCCGTGGCAGGTCCAGATCACCACGCGGGTACCGGAGGTGGCCGTGCCCGGAACGTCCAGGCACTTGTTGCCGTACACGGTCAGCCGGCCGCTGTCCGTCAGGGTCCACTGCTGGTTGGCCGCGCCGGTGCAGTCCCAGATCTGGAGGTTCGTGCCGTCGGCCTGGGCGGCTCCCGGCACGTCGAGGCAGCGGCCGGAAGCGACCGCGCGTACGGCGGCGGTGGTGGCCGCGTGGGCCGGGACGGCGACGAGCATCGCCGCCAGGGCGGCCAGTGCCGCGAGCGTGGCGGCGAGTGCGGCGGACAGATGCGTGCGGCTGCGGAAACTGCGTCTGCGCATGAGGACCTCGTCATCCTTGACCAAGCGGCTCCGGCGAGCCCCACGCGGAGGCCGTCCGGGATGGCGTGTGGTGCACCTTCGAGTCGTTCGAAATGTCGCACAAAGGTCGGAGTGTCGATCAATTGGATGATAGGGACGGGATGATCAACGTCAACACTTCTCACAGGATTCGCGAGCGGGAACGCCAACGGGCCGAAACCCGCCGCCGTCAGGCGCTCGCGCGGGCGACCAGGCGGGTCGGGAGGATCAGCGGGGTGGGGTCCTGGCCGTCGATCAGCGCGACGATCATGCGGGCCGTCTCCCTCCCGAGAGCCGTGATGGGCTGGTGGACGGTGGTCAGCGGCGGGTCGGCGATCCGGGCCACGGCGAGGTCGTCGAACCCGACCACGGCGACGTCGTCGGGCACCAGGCGCCCCGCCTCGCGCAGGGTGCGCAGCGCGCCCGCCGCCATGTTGTCGTTGGCGGCGAACACGCTGTCCAGGCCGGGGTGGCCGGCGAGGAGTACGGCCATGGCGGCGGCCCCGCCGGGCTCGGTGAAGTCCCCCTCCACCGGGGGAAGCGGCGTCAGTCCCGCGGCGAGCATCGCGTCCCGGTAGCCGCGGTGACGGGCCCGCCCGGCCTCGGTGTCGAGGCGTCCGCAGATCACGGCGACCCGCGTCCGGCCGCGCGCGATCAGGCGCTCGGTCGCCTCGCGGGCGCCACCGACGTTGTCGACGTCCACGTACCAGCGCGGGGCGGGCCCCACCGGACGTCCGCCGAACACGACGGGCAGCTCCGCCTCCTCGGCCATGCGCACCAGCGGGTCGCCCTCGCGCAGCGCCATCAGCATGACGCCGTCGACGCCACGGGAACGCAGCAGCGCCGCCACCCGTTCACGGCCCCGCTCGGAGGCGGCCAGACACAGCATCAGATGCAGGTCCGCCTCCTCCAGCGCGGCCGACGCCCCCACGATCACCTGGGCGAAGAAGGGGTCCGCGAAGATCGACGGGTCCTCTCCCGAGACGACCAGGGCAGCCGCTCCCGTCTGCCGGGTGGCCAGCGCCCGGGCCCGCGGATTGGGGACGTAGCCGAGTTGCCTCACGGCCCGCTCGACCGCCTGGCGCTTGACGCGGCTGACGTACGGGGCGTCGTTGAGGACGCGGGAGGCCACGGAGCGGGAGACTCCCGCGAGTTCGGCCACGGCTTCGAGCGTCGGCCGGCGGCGGGCTCCGTCTGCTGCCATGGACCGTGGACCTCCCGCGTCTGGAAGCGCTTCCAGGAACAGGACTGTAGATCCTCGCCCTCGCCGTGTGAAGGGCGGGTCGTACGGCTGCTCTTGACAGCCCCAACGGCTCCCCACACGATATCCACCACACCAGGAGGGCCTCGACACGACTGGAACCGCTTCCACTTTGGGAGCGCTCCCACACCGAGTCGCCGGTCGTCCGACGTGTCGTCCCACCGGAGAACTGCCGGAGAGCCGCCGGCACCGAGGGACGTGTACCGCCGCACTTCCTTACCGCGTCGCCCGTCCAGGACGAGGGCGGGCGACGCTCCCCCACCAGGAGGTACCTCCATGCGCCGAAAGCTCCGCGCCCTGACCGCGGCCCTGCTCGCCCTGCCGCTGGCGCTCGCCGTCGCTCCGTCCGGCCACGCGGCGGGCCCGGCCGTCAAGGCCAACGGGTTCTACGTGGACCCCAACTCCAGCGCGAAGCAGTGGGTCGCCGCCAACCCCAACGACGGCCGCGCCTCCGCCATCAACAACTCCCTCGCCAACACCCCCGCCGCCCGCTGGTTCGGTTCCTGGAGCGGGTCGATCGGCACCGCCGCGGGCTCGTACGCGGGGGCGGCGGCGAACGCGAACAAGCTGCCGATCATGGTCGCCTACAACGTCTACAACCGCGACTACTGCGGCGGCCACTCCGCGGGCGGGGCCGCCTCACCCTCCGCCTACGCCACCTGGATCTCCCAGTTCGCCGGCGGGATCGGCAGCCGCCAGGCCGTCGTGATCCTGGAACCGGACTCGCTCGGCGACTACGGCTGCATGAACCAGGCCCAGATCACCGAGCGCCAGAACATGCTCACCGGCGCGCTCTCCACGTTCAGCCGCCAGGCCCCCAACGCCTGGGTCTACCTCGACTCGGGCAACCCTGGCTGGGCCGATGCCGCGACCATGGCCCAGCGCCTGCACAACGCCGGACTGCGCCAGGCCCACGGCTTCTCCCTCAACATCTCCAACTACTTCACCACCGCCGAGAACACCAACTACGGCAACGCCGTCAACCGTGAACTCAGCGCCCGCTACGGCTACACGAAGCCGTTCGTCGTCGACACCAGCCGCAACGGCAACGGCTCCAACGGCCAGTGGTGCAACCCCGCCGGCCGCAAGATCGGCACCCCCACCCAGATGGGCGGCGGCGCCGAGATGCTCCTGTGGATCAAGACCCCCGGCGAGTCCGACGGCAACTGCGGCGTGGGCAGCGGCTCCTCGGCCGGACAGTTCCTCCCCGAGGTCGCCTACAAGATGATCTACGGCTACTGACCGCAGACAGCCGTGGCCCGGCCCGCCCGCACCGCGCGACCGGGCCACGGCGCACCCCTCGCCGCCGCCGGAAACCCGGGCCGGCAATTCGCCAGCACGCTCCGCGCACGGCCTACGCCGCCGTCGCGAACTTCTGGGTCCTGAAGCGGGCCTCAGCAAGGGCGTCGCGCGGGCCGAGGGCGGGGCAGGCTGCTCCTCATGCGCGTGCCGATGGTGGAGGACGACGAGGCCGAGGGGCTGGACACGGGGGCGGACAGCTGTCTGTCCAAGCCGTTCTCCTGCGTGGTCCTCACCGCTCGCCTCACGGTGCTCGTCCGCCGTGCCGGGCGACTCGCTCGCGCAGGTCATGCACGACACCCGGCCGCTGCCGCGCGCGGAACACCCGCACGGGATGGGCGACTTCGAGTACGACGGCCTGTTGACCGCCGACGCGTCGAAGCCGTGCGGTCAGCCGGTCACCGGCTGCCAGTGGTGTTCGTCGGTGGGGTGCCTGCCGTTGAGCCAGACCAGTGTCCCGCCGACGAGCCCCGGTCTGTCCCGGGTGGCGAGGGCCGGTGCTTCGAGCATGTCGGCGGTCTCCTCCAAGTAGGTGACGAGGGTGTCGAGTTCTTCGCCGGGGGGGTTCGTTGTACCGGGACCAGCGGCCCAGGTATCCGGTCGCGGCGTCCAGGTACAGGCCCGACGTGGTGTCGGCCGGCCCGAAGGCGACCACCGGGATCCGGGTGGGCGCCCATGCGGTGATCCGGTCCTCCTCGCAGAGGCCGGCGTTGTCGACGTCGAGCCCGGCCTGGATGTCCGTCTTCAGCCGGTGGACGTCGGCCACGGCGTCGACCGGCATCAGCGCGCGGTTGCCGGGCAGGCAGCCCCCGTCGTCCCCTGCCGTGAGCGTCCACAGGACGCGCAGTTCGACGGGCAGGCGGATGCCCAGCTCACCTTCCAGCGCGGCCAGGGTGCCGAGGCCGGCGCCGGGGCGCAGCGCGGCGTAGGAGTCGGGGGCATGGTCCCGGAGCCAGCTGGTGATACGCCGCCAGGCGTCGGCGACCTGGCGTGCAGTGGTCGCCTCGGCGACGGGGTCGGGGCGCTCTTCGGGTTCCTCCTCGGGCTCGGTCTCGGTCTCGGGAAGGGGTTCGGCGGGGCGGGCCAGGGTCAGGAACCGGATCTGTATCCGGTCGGGCTCGCGGATGTAGCCGATGGCCAGGGCCGGGCAGTCCTCGATCACGTCGTCCTCGATCCTCACGGTGAGGATTCCGGGCAGGCCGGAGGGATGCCCCAGGTCGGGATCATCGACCAGTTGTCCCGCCACCGCCTTCAGCGCGTAGGGGACACCGCCGCCGAGTCGGGTGGCGATGTCGTGTACGTCCTGGGGGATCTCGACGTCCACAGTCCTGTGCTCCTTGCCGGTCGAATACCTGAACGACGCTCAGCACACCGTAGAACGTGGGGAGTTGACCGCACCGCCTGACTTCCGGTGCCGTTCCGTCGGGTTCCGCCCTCAGCCCCGCCCCGGCGCCCCCGCGCGCAGGCCGTCCATGACGATGTCCAG
The DNA here is from genome assembly GCF_033794345.1 of Streptomyces niveiscabiei. Classification (NCBI taxonomy): domain Bacteria; kingdom Bacillati; phylum Actinomycetota; class Actinomycetes; order Kitasatosporales; family Streptomycetaceae; genus Streptomyces; species Streptomyces niveiscabiei. The sequence continues at coordinate 49,046 of NZ_JARAYJ010000011.1, read as the reverse complement.
CAGCCGGGTGGCCTGGGGGTGCCAGTCGCCGCTGATGTCGATCTGCCAGATGCCGGCGATGGCGCGCAGGAAGTCGCCGGCGGTCACGCCGGGGCGGATGGTGCCGGCCTCGTGGTTGGCGGCGAGCAGGTGCTCGATCGACCCGAGGACCATCGCGTACCCGGACGGCTCCGCGCCCTCCGTCGCGCCGGCCGCCTGGCGCAGCGCGTCGGCCAGCCCGGTCTTGGCCATGATGAAGCGGGCGAGGCGGTCCATCCACACGCGAAGGGCGAGGTCGGGTTCCATCGTCTTCAGCAACTCGGCCGCGCCGTCGGTGAGTTGCCGCACCTCGTGCTGGTACGCCTCCAGGACGAGCGCCTCGCGGTTGGGGAAGTTGCGGTACAGCGTCCCCTGCCCGACGCCCGCCTTCTTGGCGATCGTGCTCAGCGGGACGTCAGCGGAGCGCGACAGTTCGACGAGCGCCACCTCCAGGATGCGCTCCCGGTTGCGCTGCGCGTCCGACCGCTGAGGCGCGCCGGTCCTCGACTCCACTGCCCCTCCTCCTGCTGGACGGCTGTCCGCTTACTCCTCCACCCTAACGCCCGCACGCGTACGCCGTCACCGGCCGATGCGGCACACCCCAGCGCCCCGATCTCACCCACGAAACCGCAGCTCACACCACTCCTCGGCGCCACCCGTACAGATCCCCCCTGCACCTTCGGATCTCTTGTGCGCACCTTCATCCCCGCAAACAAAACGGACAGCCGTCCATTTCTGACCCCTGATCCAGTACGGTCCGACCTCCAAGAACGGGTCGCCGCTGCGCGTCACGCTGGTCCGCTCCGCCGAGGCGCGGCCGGCCTCGCCCGTGCCGACGTCGTCCTGACGGCGTTCGAGACCGACGAGTACGTCGTACGGGCGCTGCGTGCCGGGGCGGGCGGGTTTCTCGGCAAGGCCGTCGAGCCGGGCGCCCTCGTCGGCGCCCGGTACCCGCACCGAGACCGAACTCCCCGTCAGTTCCCGGCTTTCTCCCCGGGTTTCCCCTGCCTCACCGGTCAGAGTCGATGCGTGCGCGGCCCAAGGACCGGGCGCGTACCGGAGCCGCCCCCATCGACCCTCACCTCCCGAGGAACCCATGACGCGGACATTCAGTGGCACGCGTACGGCCCGGACCCCCCAGCAGCCCGCCCCGGACGTCACCCGCACGCCGACGGTCGAGGTCGTCATCCCTGTCCACAACGAGGAACGAGCGCTTCCGGGCTGTGTCCGGACCCTGCACGCGCGATTACGCGACGAGTTGCCCTACACCTGGCGGATCACGGTCGCGGACAACGCCAGCACGGACACGACCCTCGCCGTGGCCCGCGAACTCGCCGAGGAGCTGCCCGGCGTCGGTGTCGTCCACCTCGACCGCAAGGGGCGCGGGCTCGCGCTGCGCACGGTGTGGGGGGCGAGCGACGCGGAGATCGTCGTCTACATGGACGTCGACCTGTCGACCGGCCTCGACGGGCTCCTCCCCCTGATCGCCCCGCTCGCCAGCGGCCATTCCGACCTGGCGATCGGCAGCCGCCTGGCCTCCGGCGCGCGGACGGTGCGCGGCCCGCGCCGGGAACTGATCTCGCGCTGCTACAACGCGTTGATCAGGCTGACGCACGGCGCGCGTTTCAGCGACGCGCAGTGCGGGTTCAAGGCGGCCCGTACGGACGTCCTGCGCCCCTTGCTGTCGAAGGCCCGGGACGACGCCTGGTTCTTCGACACCGAGCTCCTCCTGCTGGCCGAGCACAACGGCCTGCGCATCCACGAGGTGCCCGTCGACTGGGTCGAGGACGTCGACACGCGGGTGGACGTCGTCCACACCGCTGCCGACGACCTGAAGGGCCTGTGGCGGATGGCCCGCCTCAAGGCGTCCGGCAAGGCCCGCGTCGCCGTCCCGGCCCGCCCGCGCCCGGCCGCCGAACACCCGGACGCGGTCCTCGCCCCGCACCAGGACCGGGCCCGACTCACCTGGCAGATCGCCTGTTTCGCGGTGATCGGCGTCGCCTCGACGGCGGGCCAGGCGCTCCTGTACTGGCTGCTGCGCGGCTGGTGGCCGCCGGCGGCGGCGAACTTCGTCTCCCTGCTGGTGCTGACGCTCCTCAACACGGAGGCGAACCGCCGTCTGACCTTCCGGCACTCCACGGCCGGGGCCGGCCGCGCCCACCTCGGTGCCGGTGTGCTGTTCGTCGTCGGCTACCTCGCCACCTCGGGGGCCGTCCTCCTCTTCCGCGACGCCTCCCCCGACGCCTCGACCGGTGCCGAGGCCCTCGTCCTCGCCGTCGCCTCGGTGCTGGTGACCGGCGTCCGCTTCCTGGTGCTGCGGCTGGCCGTGTTCCGCCGTACCGCCGGGGACCTCTGAGAGGAAGCCTTCCGTGACCCACACCACCGAGGTGACGCCGGGCCCCGCCGTACGGCTCCCCGTCGCCGTCCGTGTCCTGCCGCGCCGGGCGGCCCCCGCCGCGCTCGCCGCGATCCTGCTCCTGTCCGCGCTGCTGTACGGCTGGGCGCTGGGCTCGCTCGGCTGGGGCAACGGCTACTACTCGGCCGCCGTGAAGTCGATGGGCGGCAGCTGGACGAACTTCCTGTTCGGTTCCTTCGACCCGGCCGGCGTCGTCACGGTCGACAAGCCGCCGGCGGCGCTGTGGCCGCAGGTCGTCAGCGGCAAGATCTTCGGGCTGCACGGCTGGGCGCTGATCCTGCCGCAGGTCCTGGAGGGCGTCGCCGCCGTGTTCGTCCTGCACCGGACGGTACGGCTCTGGGCGGGCGAGGGCACGGCGCTGCTCGCCGCGCTCGTGCTGGCCCTGACGCCCGTCACCGTGGCCATCAACCGGTACAACAACCCCGACACCCTGCTCGTGCTGTTCCTGGTCGGCGGCGCGTACGCGCTGACCCGGGCCGTCCGGTCGAACAGCACCCGGTGGCTGTGCGCGAGCGGATTCCTGGTCGGGTGCGGGTTCCTGGCCAAGATGGCGGCGGCGTGGATGGTGCTGCCGGCGTTCGCGGCGGCGTGGCTGGCCGGTGCGAGTGTCCCCTGGCTGCGGCGGGTCGGGGCGCTGCTCGCCGCGGGCGCGGTGTGTGCCGTCTCCTCGCTGTGGTGGGTCGCGGTGGTCGGCTGGTGGCCGGGGCGGCGGCCGTACATCGGGGGCAGCGCCGACGGCGGGGCCTGGCAGCTCGTCGTCGGGTACAACGGGCTCGGCCGGATCTTCGGGGAGAGCGCGGGCGGCAGCGGCGGGGCCGGGCTCAGCAGGGCGTTCAGGAGTCAGCCGGGGCCGCTCAGGCTGTTCAGCGAGCAGGTGGCCGGGCAGATCGGCTGGCTGCTCCCGGCGAGCACCGTGGCGCTGGCCGTCGCCGTGACCGGGGCGGTGCTGCGGAGGCGCGGCAGCGGTCCGGCCGGGAAGCGGCTGCCGGGGTCCGGGTGGGTGCTGTGGGGGACCTGGCTGGTGGTGTGCGGGCTGATGTTCTCCGTCCAGGAGGGGACGTTCCACGTCTACTACACGACCCAACTCGCGCCCGCCGTCGCCGCGTTGACGGCCGGGCTGGTCACGGCGCTGGTGCGGGCACACCGGGCGGGGGCGCGGTGGGCGCTGCCGGTCGGGGCGGGGACCGTGCTGGTGAGCGCGGCGTGGGCGGTGGCCGTGATCCGGCGGGTGCCGTCCTGGAACGGGTGGCTGGGCTGGGTGGTGGCCGCGGTGGCGGTGGCCGCGCTGGCGCTGCTGGCCGGGGCGGCGCTGAGGCCCCGGCTGTCGGTGGCCGCGCTCGGCGGGGCGGTGGGGGCGGTGCTGCTCGCGCCGGGCGTGTGGGCGGTGAGCGTGCCGGCCGAGGCGGGGTCGGTGGCGGCCGGGGTGCCGCCGTCGGCGGGGCCGGTGTCCTTCGGCGGGCGGACACTGGGCGGCGGCGGACCCTTGCCGCAAGGGATCGAAATCCCCGGCGACGGGAGCCTCCCCAAGGGGTTCGTGCTGCCGCAGGGCTTCGGCGGCACCGACCTCACCGCCGCCCACCGCGAGATCCTCGCCTACGCCGCGGCCCGCTCCGGGGGCGCCCGCATCACCCTCGCCGTCGACGGCGGCGCCGTCGCCGCGGGCGCCTTCGTCCTGAACACCGACGCCACGGTCATCGGCATGGGCGGCTTCGTCGGCGCCGACGACGTCCCCTCCGTACGGCAACTGGCCGAATGGACCGGTGACGGTGAACTCCGCTACGTCCTAGGCTCGTCCGGCGGGATCGCCGCCCTGCAAGGCGGCGACGCCGGTGCGGAGCGGACGAGGTGGCTCGCAGAGAACTGCGCCGAGGTCCCCGCGAAGGACTACGGCGGGAGCGGCTCCGCTCAGGGACGCATGGCGGGCGGTGCCGGAACGGTCCTGTACGACTGCGCCCCCGGGAGTCGCACCCCGTGACGTCCTCCGGCAGAACGGAGCCCCGCCATGCCCGACGCCCCGGTCCCCGCGCACCGCCTCCTCGTGGTCGAGGACGACCCCGGTATCCGCATGCTGCTGGAGTCGGCGCTGCGGCTGTCGGGGTACGAGGTCCTCGGCGTCGCCACCGGCCGGGAGGCCCTGCGCGCGGTGGAGGCGAGCCGTCCCGACCTCGTGCTGCTCGACATCATGCTGCCCGACCTGGACGGCATCGAGGTCACCCGGGGCCTGCGGGCGTCCGGGGTGCGTACGCCGGTGCTGTTCCTCACGGCGCGCGGTGAGCTCGCCGACCGCATCGCGGGCCTCAGCGCGGGCGGCGACGACTACGTGCCCAAGCCGTTCAGCATCGAGGAGGTCCTGTTGCGCATCCGCGCCATCCTGCGCCGCACCAGCCCCGAGAGCCCGGACGGCGCGGGTGCCGGGGTCCTGCGCTTCGCCGACCTGGAGGTGGACGAGATCGCGCACGAGGTGCGCCGCGCCGGCGAGTACGTCCCGCTGTCGCCGACCGAGTTCAACCTGCTGGTCTACCTCATGGAGAACACGGGCCGGGTGCTCAGCAAGCACAAGATCCTCAACCAGGTGTGGGGCTACGACTTCGCGGGGGACGGCCGCATCGTGGAGACGTACATCAAGTACCTGCGCCGCAAGATCGACCGCTTCGATCCGCCCCTCCTGCACACCGTGCGCGGTGTCGGCTACTGCCTGCGGCTTCCGCAGGGCCATGGTGCGGGAGGCGGCGGATGAGCCCGCGGTGGACGGCTCGTCCCCGGTCGCTGCGCGGCCGGCTCGTGTGGGGTGTGTCCCTCCTCGCCGCGGTCGTGGTCCTCACCACGCAGGCCGTCGGGGTCGCGGGCATGCACTCCTGGCTGCTGAACCGGGTCGACCGGCAGCTGAGGCATCTGGAGTTCTCCGACCAGGTCTTCGCCCCGACCACCGAACCGGTCGTCAGGTCGACGCCGGGCGCGATCACCCTGCCCTCGGACTTCCGGGTCACCTTCTACAACGCCTGGGGCGCGAAACAGAGCACGCTCGGCGAAGGCGACAGGCCAGGCCCCCGGCTCGCCTCGACCACCGCTGAACTGGGCCTGAAACTGGGGCACGTGACGACCGTTCCCGCCGAGTCCGGGGACGGCCGCTGGCGGGTCCTGCGGCGGGAGAGCCCGGCGCGCAGCACGTACGTCGTCGCCCTGCCGTTCGACAGCCCGCAGGCCGTCCTGTCGAAACAGCTGCTCCTCAGCACCCTCATCCTCATCGCGGCCGTCGCCGTACTGATCGTCGTCGTCCGGGCCGTGGTCCGGCTCGCGCTCCGGCCGCTGACCCGGATGGAGCGTACGGCGCAGGGCATCATCGCCGGGGACCTCGGCCTGCGGCTGTCCGACACCGACCCGCGCACCGAGACCGGGCGCCTGGGCACCGTGCTCAACGACATGCTCGACCGGCTCCAGCAAGCCATGCGGCAGCGGGAGTTCTCGGAGGAGCGGCTGCGGCGCTTCGTCGCCGACGCCGGGCACGAGCTGCGCACCCCCCTCACCACGGTCCAGGGCTTCGCCCAGCTCGCCCTGCGCCACCCCGACCGGCCCGCCGCACAGCGCCGCGAGGCCGACGAACAGCTCGCCCGCAACGCCGAACGCATGAACCTCCTCATCGACGACCTGCTCCTGCTCGCCAAGCTCGACCAGGAGCCCGCCTACCGCCGCGACCCCGTCGACCTGCTGTCCCTCGCCGCCGACGCGGTCAGCGCGGCGGCCGTCCGCGCGCACGGCGAACACCGGGTGACGCTCAGCCCGCTCGACGCGGACACCGAGGACGCGGAGCTGGAGGTCGTCGAGACGGTCGGCGACCCCGACCGGTTGCTCCAGGTCGTCAACAACCTCCTCTCCAACGCCCTCGTCCACACGCCGCCGGGGACGCCGGTGGACGTACGGGTGGGGACCACGCTCCGGGGTCCGCGAGGCGACACCGGCCGTGCGAACCGTACTGATCACGCCGACCGCACCCCTGTCGCCGTGATCGAGGTCGCCGACCGAGGGCCCGGGCTCTCCCCCGCCGACGCCGAGCGCGTCTTCGAACGCTTCTACCGCGCCGACCCCTCCCGCTCCCGCGCACGGGGCGGCAGCGGCCTCGGCCTCGCCATCGCCTCCGCGGTGGCCCAGGGCCACGGAGGCCGCGTGGAACTCGACACGGCCCCCGGCAGAGGCTGCACCTTCCGCCTCGTCCTCCCCCTTCCCGTCCAAACTTCGACGGCACCTGAGCACCGACCGGGGAAGGAGACGACGTGGACCGGATGACGACGTGCAAGCAGTCGGGCAACGGGCAGAGGCCGTGCCCTGACATCTGTCAGGGACGGGAAGCCTTCGGTGCGGCTTACAGTTCGATGCGCCGACGTCGGGGTTCTCCGGTCCGTTGCCGGGCCTGGAGTCGGTGATGTCCATGTGCTGCATCTCTGGGAGATCACCATGCTGAAGCGGAGTTCCGCGGCCCGTCCTCGGCGCCCGGACGGAGAAAGTGCCCTCCGGTCGGACAGGAAGGCACTTTCGTAGGTCCGTCTCGCTCACACCGTGATCAGGTGCGACAGCGACGTCAGGGCACGTACTGCACGTCGACCAGCGTGATAGTCGTGGGAATTCGGCAGTAGGCGTGGGACTGAGTGCCGTCCGCCGCCACCCACGGCCCGTAGTTGACGTTCACGCTGGAGCCGCTGCCGCAGGTGAGTACCACGCGCTGCTGGCCGCTGCCCCCAAAGCATTGCGAGTGGCCCCAGCCGGGGCTTTCCTTCGTGACCGTGCACGGAGGCGGTCCGGCTGCGGAGGCTCCGGGGGCCGAGAGCAAAACACCGCTGGCAGCAAGTGCGAGAACACCTGCTCCGGCAAGGAAACGAGATTTCATGTCTTCTCCAAATTTCTGCGCCCAATGATTCACAGCACAACCACGCCACTGACTATCGCATGATCCACACGGGGGTGTCATCGAATCAGAGGCACAGAATGCATGGCGATCAATAACATGCTCGTTATGACAGCAAGGCACGTATGAAAGGTTGGCCTTCTCCATGAGGGCATCCGTACCGAAGGAACCGAGCATTCATCAGCTTCGGCTCTATCTCGCATTGAGCGAGGAACTCCATTTCGGACGCGCTGCCGCGCGCCTGTTCATCACGCAGCCGGCGCTGAGTCAGCAAATCAGAGAACTGGAGAAACGCTTGGGGGTACCGGTGGTCGAGCGCACCAGCCGGACGATCACCCTCACCGAGGCAGGACAGGCCCTGCTCCCCGAGGCCAGGGCCGCGGTCGCGGCGGTCGACCGGCTACGGCACGTCGCCGACGCACAGGTGCGCCAGACCTCCGGACGGCTCGTCGTGGGAACCATGGGAGCCGAGGCGTCCATGGCACACACCCGGGCCGTACTCGGCCTGCTGCAAACCCGTCACCCCGGGACAACCGTGCAACTAGTCGACCTCGGCCTGGGCGATCACCTGGCCGCGCTCGCGCAGCAGGAGGTCGATGTGGTCTTCCTCCGTCCGCCGGTGACGGACGACATCGAACTGCACCACCTGGCCACCGAGCCACGAGTGGCCTGCCTCCCCGCCGGGCATCCCCTGGCGGCCCTGCCCCGGCTCACCCTGGCCCAGCTCTCCGGCGTCCCGGTGGTCTCCATGCCTGAGCAGGTTCCGCGGCTGTGGTGGGACTTCTGGGCCGTCGATCCACGGCCCGACGGCAGCCGCGTCCAATACGGCCCGATGGTCACCGACATGGAATCGCTGCTTTACACGGTGGCCGCTGGAGAAGCGATGTGCTTTCTCCCCGCAGCCGCCCGCGATTACTTTCCCCGCCCCGGCATCAGATACCTCGACGTGGTCGACCTCGCCCCCTCCACATCCGCCCTCGCCTGGCTGCGGCGAAGACGTTCCGAATCCACCATCGAAGCCGTTCGGCACGCTGCGCACGAAGCCACCAGACAGGGCCTCACCGACGCCCGACGGCACACCTGACGCTCCGAACCCCACCGCCCGCCACGCCCGCCCGGACAGCCCAAAGCCGCTCCAGGCCGTTTCCCGGCATGGAGCGGCCAGAAGGCACCAGCGCTTATCGCCTGATGTTCAGGCAGGCGGGGCTGGTCGACGAACCGTCCGAGTAGATCCACGCGGAGCAGACCGAGTCTCCGTCCGGCAGGTCCCAGCTGCCGTTCCAGTCGAGGTGCGAAGCCTCGCCCGAACGCAGGGTGACGGTCGGCCCGTTGAGGTCGATGTGGCCCCACTTGCTCCAGACGTGAACGTGCCCGGTGACGGGGGTCGGGGTCCCGAGGAGCGCGACCTCGAACTTTCCGCTGGCCCGGTAGACATGTGTGCTGGACCCGCAGACCCACACCGTGTTCCGGCCGCCGCCGATGTTGTGGCTGCCGTTCTTGCAGTCGCTCTCCGCGGCGGCCCGAGTCGTGGAACCCGTCGTTTCCGCGTGAGCGGTCGAAACGCCGAAGGAAGCGGTGAGAGCAGCGGCGGCGAGAACGCCGGCCGCCGCACGGAAGATCCGCATGAAAACCCCCGTGGGTCGGGTGGTGAATGGTCGGAATCGCTGCCGGGAAGCCCCTGTCGCGCACGAAGGGATTTCCCACTCGGACCGGTTTCCCGGTCCATTGCGATGTGCAAACCCTCGCACAGTGGAGTTCCGATTGTCAGCATCGACAAGCGTGAGGATCTCCATTCGATCGATAAGGCGCCCCTTATGACTGGAGGAGAGTGCGAGAGACATTCGCCAATTGCGCTTGGGAGCTCGTCTCCCGACTGCTCGCTCCGGCCGAGACATCCCCTCCCCCCTGACCCGCCCCTGAGCGATCCCCGACCTGACCCGGAAAAACCTCCGGCGGAGGCACCGCACAGGCACCAGTGCACCTAACGTGACGACGGCACCCCGGCCGGGTCCGCATGTCTGACGCAACCGCTTCCTTCACGAGGAGGATCCATGCCGTTGAGGGGCAGATCCGCCGTGCGGCGCATCGCCGCGCGGGGCACGGCCGGGGTGGTGGGTGCCGCCATGGCGGTCATCACCGGCCTCGCCGCCGCTCCCGCCGTCCACGCGTCGCCGTCTGCCACCGGGGCCCTGCGGTGGGCACCGTGCGCCGGCCCGGCGGAGCCAGGGGCCGAGTGCGCCAGTCTTTCGGTGCCGGTCGACTGGGCCCGCCCGGACGGGCCGAGACTCGACCTGGCCGTGGCCCGCCGCACGGCCGGCGACCCCGGCGCACGCGTCGGCTCGATGGTGTTCGGCCCGGGCGGGCCGGGCGACTCGGGTGTGGAGATGGTGGTGGACCGTATCGGCCGGTTCAGCACAGAGGTCCGCCGCAGGTTCGACATCGTGAGCTTCGACCCGCGCGGCGTGGGCGGCAGCAACCCGGTGGCCTGCTCCGGCGGCCTGCTCGCCGAGCGGCCGTCACCGGAACTGAGGAGCCAGGCGGACTTCGACGCGACCGTGGCGTACAACAGGCGGCTGCGCGCCGACTGCCGGGCCCGGACCGGCCCCGTGTTCGACCACCTCGACACCGCCCAGACGGTCCGGGACCTGGACGCCCTCCGGGCCGCCCTGGGCGAGCGGAGACTGACCTTCCACGGCAGCTCGTACGGCACGCTGCTCGGGGCCCAGTACGCCGAGACCTACCCGCGCCGCGTACGCGCGATGGTGCTGGAGAGCGTCATGGACCACAGCGTCCCGACCACCCGTGACTTCCTGCGGTCCGAGGCGGCCACGGCAGAGGATTCGTTCCGGGAGTTCGTGAAGTGGTGCGACGGTGCGGAGGAATGCGTACTGCACGCCCGTGACGTCCGCGCCGTCTGGCAGGGCCTGTTGGCCCGGGCCGGGCGCGGCGAGCTGGCGGACCCGGCGCGGCCTGGCACCCCGCTGTCGTCGTCGGACCTGGTCAACAAGGTCGCGTTCCGGAAGTTCTACCAGGCCGACTTCGCGGGCCTGGCCACGGCGATCGCGGAGATGGACGCGAGCAGGCCGCTGCCCGCGTCGTCCACCTCGGTGGCGCCGCTGCCTCCGGCCACGCCCGTCTTCTGCTCGGACTGGCACCTGCCGGTGCGCGACTACGCCGAGTACGCCTCGCTCGTCGCCATGATGGGCACGACCGCGCCCAACCTTCCGTACCTCCTGCCGATCCACATGGCCGCAGCGTGTCTGGGCACGCCGACCGCGAACCCGCAGCACCGCCTGGACGTACACGGTGCCCCGCCGATCCTGCTCGCCAACGCGCTGCACGACCCCGCCACCGGCTACCCGTGGGCGGTCTCGGTGGCCCGGCAGCTCGGCCGCGGCGGCGTACTCCTCACCTACGAGGGCCACGGCCACGGCAGCGTCACCAGCGGCCCGTGCATGGAGAACACCGTGGACACCTACCTCACCGACCTGGCAGTCCCACCCCACGGCACCCGCTGCCCCGCCGTACGGTTCTGACGGCCTGTACGTGAGTCGGCGCGGGGCGTCCCCACCGGTCGGCCAGGAGACCTGGAGGGTCAGCCGGGTCACCGCCGACTGCCGGGCGTCGGTGGGGCGTTGGGCGGTGAGCGGGAGGCGGAAGCCCCTGTCCTCGCGACCCTTGCCGGACGGCATGGACACGGCGGGGGCCTTGCCGCCGGGCCGGGGGCGCAGGGTGGCCCGGTCCCCGGTGATGGGGCCCGGTTCTGGCCGTTCCCGCGTGCTGCCTCACGGGCGCGGTTTCGGGGGCCACGGCCTGCGCGACCGGTCCCGGCGCGGCGAACGCGAGGGCGGGGAGCATCCCCCGCCTGACCGGCTTGGGTGGCAACGCGTACTCCTCCGGTGTCCGGCTCCGCGCCGGAATCCGACGGTTCGGCAACCGGGCCGTCGGCCAAGGGACTTGGGCCGCGGTGGCGCTGGTCGCGAGCGTCCAGGCCGGAAGGGTTTTCAGCGACGGAACAGACCGACGCCCCCTACCGGCGCGCCATGCTGCTCACCGCCCGCGCCATCACCCGGTCCGAGCTCGCCTGGCTCTATGAGGCACTGGACACCCGGCCCACCGAAGAGACATGACCACGCGCCCTCGGAGCGGGCCGGCTCAGGACTCCAGCCGCACCCTCACCCTCCGGTTCTGCCGTCCCTTGCTCTCCACCTTGACCACCTTGATCCGCCCGATCTGCCGCGTGGAGGCGACATGCGTGCCCCCGTCGGCCTGGACGTCGAGCCCGACGACGTCGACGATGCGGACCTCCGCGAGGTCGGGCGGCGCCTTGAACTGGGTGCGGACCAGGTCGGGGATCTCCTGGGCCTCGTCCTTGGGGAGGACCCGTACGACGATCTGGCGGTCGGCCTCGATCTCGGCGTTGACCCGGTCTTCGAGGCTCTGTTTGAAGCCGGCCGGCACTTCGGGCAGGTTGAAGTCCATGCGGGCCTCGCCGGGCTCCATGTTGTTGCCGGTGACGAGGGCGCCGAAGTCGCGGAAGACCGTGCCGCACAGGACGTGGAGCCCGGAGTGGGTGCGCATGAGGGAGGAGCGGCGTTCGTCGTCGAGCGCGCCGGTGACGGTGGTGCCCGCCACCGGGACGGGGTCGCCGGGGGCGGGGAGGAGATAGAGGTCGTCGCCTTTGCGGGTCCCCACGATGCGGGTCTGGACGCCCTGCCAGATCAGGACGCCGTGGTCCGGGGGCTGTCCGCCGCCGCCCGGGTAGAACGCGGAGCGGTCCAGGACGATGCCGGCCTCCGGTTCGGCGGGGTCGGACCACAGGACGGTGCACTCCCATTCCCTGAGGGTGACGTCCTCCCAGTCGAGGCGGTGGGTACGGCCATGATGATTGATCCCCATAGCTGAGTGGAGGGACGAGCCCGGCCGGGCCTGTTCCCCGGTCTCCTTCCTGGTTGTGTCGTCTATACCGAGCGGCCCCCGTCCCACGTCACGGCCCGCTCACCACAGGAACCGTACGAGGGCCGCGGTGGCCGCGCCGAGGGCCACCACGAGCAGGAAGGGCGCCCGCAGGAGCGCCGCGACGAGGGCGACGCCGAAGCCGAGGGCGCGGGCGTCGAGGACGAGGCGGTGGTCGGTGGTGAAGGTCTGGATCGCGACGAGGGCGGCGAGGACGGCGACGGGCAGCAGCGCGGAGATCTCCTGGACCTGCCGCTTCTCCAGGACGGACGCGGGGACGCAGAGCCCGGCGAGTTTGAGGAGGTACACCCCGGCGATGCCGAGGATGATCGCGGTCCACATCAGCGCTTTCCCTTCGGGTCCTGGTCGTTGGCGGTCCGGCCGCGCGCGGCGAGGGCGACGAGGCAGGCGACGAGCCCCGCGACCAGGACGGGGAGGCCGGCGGGCAGGACGAGGGCGGTCACGATGGCGGTGGCCGCGGCGCCGGCGGCCACCGCCCAGAGGCGGGGTGTCCGCAGCCGGGGCATGAGCAGGGCGACGAACGCGGCGGGCGAGGCGACGTCGAGTCCGAGTGCCTCGGGGTCGGGCAGGGCCTCGGCGCCGATCGCGCCGGCGAGGGTGGCGAGGTTCCAGCAGACGAACACGGCGGTGCCGGTCGCCCAGAACGCCAGCCGGGCGGCGCGGCGGGTGGGCTGTCCCATGGCCATGCCGGAGCTCTCGTCGAGCACCAGGTGCGCGGCGAGGACCCGGCGGGCTCCGTGGACCCGCAGGAGCTGGGAGAGGGCGAGGCCGTAGAGGCTGTTGCGTACCCCGAGCAGGACGGCGGTGGCGGCGCCGGTGACCGGGTTCCCGCCGGAGCCCATGACGCCGATCACGGCGAACTGCGACGCTCCCGAGAACATCAGCAGGGACAGGACGCAGGACTGCGCGGGGCTGAAGCCCGCGAGGACGGCGAGGGCTCCGAAGGACAGTCCCAGGGCGCCGACGGCCAGGCCGACGCCCACCGAGTCACGGATGACCGCGGTCCTGCGGCGGGGCCAGTCCTCGTCGCCGTCCGGGACGGTTTGCGGCTGGGGGTCGGGTGCGATGGTGCCTCCGCTCATCGGGGGTGCGGTTCTTCCAGGACGACGGTGAGTTCGGCGTGGGCCTTGGCGCAGGCAGCGGTGGCCTCGTCGGCGGTCGGGGCCCAGGAGATCACGTGTCCGAGGCGGTGGTAGGCATTGCGGGCGGGCTGGACCCGCTGTCCGGGTACGGCGGTCACGACGACCTGCCGGACGGCGTCGACGGCGCGCGCGGCGTCGGCGCCGTCGACGCGGGCGAGGGTTCCGGCGCGGTCGGTGAGCAGGAACTGGATGACGGCGACGCCGTCGGGGGGTGCCGCGGTGTGGGGGCGCAGGCCCAGTGCGATGCGCAACTGCTGTTCCTGGAGGGTGAGTCCGGTCGTGAGCCGGATCAGTTCGGGGATCATCCCGCCGGCCGGGCGCCCGTTGATCTCGATGACGACCGGGCCGTCCTGGGTGAGGCGGACCTCGGTGTGCGCGGTGCCGTCGGTGAGTCCGACGGCGTCCAGGGCGCGCCGTACGGTGTCGGTCAGTGCGTGCGCGGCGTCCGGGGCGAGCGGTGCGGGGAAGACGTGCCGGTGTTCGACGAAGTGCGGGTGGCCGGTGAGGTGTTTCTCGACGATGCCGACACACCGGGTCTCGCCGTGCCGGGTGATGGTCTCGACGCTGTACTCGGGGCCGTCGAGGTACTCCTCGATCAGGGCGGCGCCGGCGGTGGACTGGCCGCGGACGTTGGTCTCCTCGGCCAGGATCCGCCGTACCTGGGCGCGTACCTGATCGGGGGTGGTGCAGAGCAGGACGTGGTTGGAGCCGCTGTCGTCGACGGGTTTGGTGACGCACGGCAGGCCGGTGCGGGCCGTCGCCGCGTCCAGGTCGTCGGCGGCGGTGACCGTGGCGAAGCGGGGCTGGTGGATTCCGGCGTCGCGCAGGGCGTGCCGGGTGCGGGACTTGTCCCGGCAGCGGGCGACGGCGTCGACCGGGCTGCCGGGCAGGCCGAGCCAGGCGGCGAGTTCGGCGGTGGCGGTGAGGTAGAAGTCGCTGGTGGTGGTGATGCCGGCGATCTGTTCGCGGCGGAACTCGCGCAGGATCGTCTCGCGCAGGGCCGGGAGCGCGTTGGTGTCGCAGGTGAGGACGTCGGCGCCGGTGTCCGTCAGGCCCCGGTAGCGTCCGGGGTCGTTGGTGAGCAGGACGGGGCGCGGGCCGAGGCCCCGGGTGAGGCCGAGGGCGAGCATGCCGGTGCCGGTGGTGTTGGACTCGATGAACAGCAGGCGCTGCCCGCTGTGCGAGCGGTCGATGTCCTCGGCCCGCGACCAGGTCTCGGCGGTCTGTCCGGAGCGGGCCGAGATGGTGGCGGGGGCCGGGGCGGCGGTCTGGGCGTCCAGGGCTTCGGCGGCCCAGTAGCCGTCGTCGTAGATCGTGTCGACGTACCGGTCCCCGCGGTCGGGCAGGATGCCCACGATGCGGGTCCCGGGCTCGGCGCGGGCCGCCAGGTGCCGCACGACCCGGTAGACGGAGCCCGAGGTGTTGCCCGCGAAGATCTGCTGTTCCCGGGCGAGTTCGCGGGCGGAGGAGAGGGCTTCGCGGTCGTTGAGCCAGTGCACCTCGTGGATGAGGCGCCGGTCGAGGTTGCCCGGCATCAGGCTGTTGCCGAGCCCGCTCTGCCGGCGCCCGGGCCGGTCGGGCTGCCCGAACAGGACGCTGCCGACGCTGTCCACGCCGACCACGCGCAGGCCGGGCAGGGTGTCCTTCAGCGCGCGTGCGGTGCCGCAGAGCGATCCGCCGCTGCCGACGGAGCCGACGAGTACGTCGAACTCGCCCAGGTCGTCGGTGAGTTCTGCGGCGAGCAGCCGGTAGGCGGCGGGGTTGTCGGGGTTCTCGTACTGGTCCGGCCAGAACGCGCCGGGGAGGTCGGCGCGCAGCCGGTGCAGGAGTTCGAGGCGGGCGCTCTGCCAGCCCTTGCCGGTCATCGCGTCCACGATGTGCACCTCGCAGCCGAGGGCGCGGAGTTTGGCGAGGGTGACGCGGTCGATGCGGGGGTCGGTGACGATGTGGACGCGGTGTCCGAGCGCCGCGCCGACCAGGGCGACGCCCAGGGCCATGGTGCCGGAGGAGCTTTCGATGATCGGAGCGCCTTCGGCGAGGGTGCCGCGCCTGCGGGCTTCCGTGATGATGTTCCGGGCCACGCGGTCCTTCATCCCGTACAGGTTCTGGAACTCCAGCTTCAGGTAGGTCTCCACGCCGTCCGCCGCCTCGACGGGGGCGCGGATCACAGGGGTGTGTCCGATCGCTGCTGTGACGCTCTCAAAGAGCATAGTCGCCTCCGGCAAGTCCGGTTCGCCGCACGGTGGATGACGGTTCGTCACAGGTGCGGAACACGGTGATGGCGCCGGGCAGTTCGGCGCATTGGGCGCGGGCCCGTTCGACGCGTTCCCGGTGGCCGGCCGGGTCGGTGCGTCCGTCGATCAGGATCCCGAGGTAGGTGCCGCTGTGCGCGACGGCCAGGCCGAGCCCGCCGACCTCCCGGCAGATCTTCCGCATCCGCTCGAACCGCAGACCGGGTACGGGGCCCAGGTGCAGTTCGGCGCTGCGGGTGGCGATCTGTCCGACCGCGGCGAGGTCGCGGGCGCGGACGGCGGTGGAGAGCGCGTCGAGGAGTACGGCGTACTCGCGGCGGGTGCGGCGGTCCGGCGCGGGGGCGGTGCGGTTGAAGCGGACGGTGTCGACCGTGCCGCCGCTGTCGTGGGCGACCACGGTCAGCGCCGGCAGGAAGCCGAGCCGTTCGCGCAGCCGTACCTGGCGGTGGTAGTAGCTGACGACGCCCGCGTACATGACGCCGTCGGACGGTTCGATGCCGCGCAGGAAGCGTTCGGTGGTCTCCTCGTCCAGGGGGACGGCGAGGGCGTCGGCGACCGCGCGGGCGGTGGCGACCAGGTCGGCCGAGGAACTGGCGAGGCCCTTGCCCTCGGGGATGCGGCCGGTCAGTTCGAGGACGCCGCCGTCGTGGCCGTAGGCGCGCAGCATGCGGGTGGCCAGCAGTTTCGCCTTGGTCTTGCCGGGCGGGTGGACGGAGACGGTGGCGCCGGCGGTGGGCCGGAACGTGGCGTGCGCCCAGGCGTCGAGGGGGAGGGTGACCAGGAAGCGCCGCCCGTCGGGCAGCATGCCCTGGAGGAGTTCTCCGAAGGTTCCGTTGGCGGTGCCGAAGCCGGTGGTGGGGCTCATACGAGGCCCAGCAGGCGGTCGGTCCCGGTGAGCGCGTCGTGCACGCGGGCGTCGCGCGCGTCCCAGGCCGATGCCGCGTCCTGGAGGGCGTCGGCCTGGGCGGCGAGCAGGCGGCGTACCTCGGCGGGGTGGGTGGAGCCGGCGGAGCGTTTGCGGTGGATGCTGCCGTGCACGTCGAAGGCGGTGGCGAGGGCCTGTTCGGGTGCGGTGAGCGTGTGGCCGTGGTCCTGGGCGGCGCGGCGCAGCAGGTCCGGGCGCGGTTGGCGGGGGGTCAGGCCCTGTTCGAGGGCGGTCTGGATGTAGGTGCCGGCCACCACCTGCGCGGTACGCCAGGGGATGCCCTCGGCGAGGGTGAGCTGGTTGGCGAGGGTGAAGCCGCCGACGTACTCGCGGGAGCAGGCCGCGGCCATCCTGTCGGTGCGGAGGTCGAGGTGTCCGGCGACGGCGGTGGCCAGGGCGAGGACGGAGCGTGCGGTCAGGAAGGCGGACAGGAGGTGGGCGCCGGCCTCCTTGGAGACCTCGACGGAGTTGGCGTAGGCGGTGTTGCGCTGTCCGGCCAGGGTGTCGACGTGGAAGGCCGTCAGGTGCGCGGTCCGGCCGCGGATGCGTTCCAGCAGCGGGAAGTTCTTCTTCTGGGGCATCGCCGACGAGATTCCCGCGTAGGCGTCGGGCAGGTCGAGGAAGCCGTACTCGCTGCCGCCCCAGGTGATGAGGTCGGTGGTGAAGCGGCTCAGGACGGTGCCGAACAGGGCGAGTTCGCCGGTGATCCGCATGGCCCAGCCGCGGGACGCCACCGCCATCAGGGCGTGGCGGCGCGGGGTGCGGAAGCCGAGCAGGCGGGCCGCGCTGTGGCGGTCCCAGTCCAGTTCCTGGCCGGCCATGGCGCCGGCTCCCAGGGGGCACTGGTCGATGTCGTCGTAGGTGGCCAGGAGGCGGCCCGCGGTCTCGACGACTTCTTCGGACAGGGCCGCGAGGTAGTAGCCGGCGGTGATGATCTGTGCCGCCTGGGCGTGGGTGTAGCCGGGCATGACGGTCTCGGTGTGCCGGGCGGCCGTCTGGCGTACCGTCTCGCCGAAGGTCAGCAGGGCGCGGGCGGTCAGAGCCAGCTGGTGGCGGGCGAACATGAGTTGGGCGCAGGCCTGGAGGTCGTTGCGGCTGCGGTCGGCGTGCCAGGCGACGACCGGGTCCGTCAGCCGGTCCGCCACGTGGCGTTCGACGGCGAAGGCGATGTCCGACAGGTTGCGGTCGGGGTCGGCGGTGAGGGTGTCGGCGGTGATCTCGTGCAGGGCCTCGCCGATCCGGCGGGCCTCGTCGGCGGTGATCAGCTCCATCCGCCGGTACTCGACGGCCAGGACCTTCTCGATGGCCACGTACCAGGGCAGGAGGTGTTCGGTCTCGAAGGCGAACTGCGGGGCGAGGACCTCGTCGTGGAGCAGCCGGTGCGGGCCGGCGGAGACCCGTCCGGACAGGGGCGTGCTCACGGGTCATCCCTCGTTCTTGCGGAGGGTGAAGGCGAGGCTCTCGTGCTCGTGGAAGTACGGCCGGTATCCGGCGTGCGGGGGTTCCATCCAGCGCAGTCGCTCGATGGCGACGACCTCGTCGGCCACTCCGCACTGCGCGAGGTAGGCGTCGAGGTCGGGGCGGTCGTAGAACTTGCAGTAGAAGTCGGCGTGGTCGCGGTACTCCTTGGGGCCGATGGCCACCATGCCGGGGTCCGCGACCTGGCAGTCGGCCATGGTCCACATGTTCGCGACGATGTGGCCGCCCGGGCGGCAGATCCGGTACAGCTCCTGGAGCGCTTTGACCGGTTCGGTGAGGTGGCCCAGGAGGTCCCAGCAGAAGATGCCGTCGACGCCGGCGTCGGGCAGGCCGGTGGCGAAGACGTCGGTCTCCTGGAACAGGACGTTGTCGGCGCCGGCTTTCGCGGTGACCGTACGGGCGATGCGCATCGCGTTGTGGGAGGTGTCGCCGGCCAGCACGATCTTGGCGGCCTGGGCGAGGGGGGCGAGGTTGCGGCCGTCGCCGCAGGGGAGGTCGAGGACGATGAAGGCGGCGTGGTCGGCGAAGAGTTTGGCGGTGTTGACGACGTACGGGACCGGGGGGTCGCCCCAGAGGTTGGCGTGGCCGTCGAGGAGGTAGGCGTCGTTCCACTGCCCTTTGGCCAGCTCGTCGGAGGTGGTGTCGGTGGTCACGGGCGGGCCCTTTCTTCTGGCGTGGTGCGGGTGAAGTGCTCGTACATGTCCGTCACGCAGCGGTGTGCGTCGACGAAGGCGCGTGAGTAGCCGGGCGTCGGGATCAGGTGGTTGTAGAAGGTGGCGCCCTCGCACAGCGGGCCGATCAGCCACAGCCGCGGGTCGCCGGTGCCGTCCGGTCCGACCGGGTGGAGCGAGGGGTCGACGTCGGCGGCTGTGACGCTGCCGCTGTCCGGCGCGTACGGCGTCAGCAGCCGGCGCCGGCGCAGCGAGCGGACCAGCGGGCTCGCCGAGCCGGCGAGGTCGGGCCAGGGGGCGTTGCCCGCGCACAGCCAGTCCACGCGCTCCCGGTACGGGACCTCCAGGGTGGTCGACGACACGGTCCAGCCGGGGCCCGGTTCCGCCGGGGCGACGCGGGGAGCCGCGCCGAAGGGGAAACGGACGATTCCGCTGTCGGCCAGGGCGAGGAGTTCGGCGTACCTCTCCTTCTGCGGGCCGACGACCGCGCGGTTCATCAGCGGCACGGTACGGCTCATGAACGTGTCGAGCGAGGCCGAGGTCAGGCCACGGAAGTTGACAGCGTCGCGCAGAATGTCACGGACCTCTCGTACGGCTTCCGCCGCCGCTTTGAGCGGGCTGCCGGAAAGGCCCTTCTCCGCCTCGGTGAGATCGTCGCCCACCGTCCTGGTCAGCCATTTCTGATAGTCGTGGCTGTCGTGCAGTTCCATGCTTTGGGACGGGTCCCACAGGGTGGTCGGGTCGAAAGACGTGTCGAGTGCGTCGAGCACCTCGGGGAGTTTTCCCGAGCGGACGGCTTCGGCGAGGTCCGCCGCCAGTTCCTCTTCCGCTTCGTGCCCTTCCTCGACCAGGGTCCGGCATCGGAGGTGGGCGATCCGTATGTCGCTCAGCATCAGCGGCATGAGCTGCTCGTCGAAATCCAGCGGGCCGGCCGACCTCAGTGACGCGACGGTCTCGCGGGTGAGGGCCATCGGCTGGAATCGGCTCGTCATCTCCTCGCGCTTCGGCCGGACCCGGAAAGGCATTCCGGATCGGGAGTACAGCAGAATCCGGGGTTCCGCTCCGCTGGGCCGATAACGGACCTCGCCGGATTTCCGGGAGAACCGTCCGCCGCGCCCGATGGTCAGGGCGGAGACCACGTCCATCGCGGAGAGCCCGAACCCTCCGACGGCCACCGATTCCCCGGGCGCGATGGCCTCGACGCTCTCGGGCAGCGGATAGGGGTCGGCGACGGCACGCGTCCCGGTCCGCCGGCCGTTTCCGACGTGCCCGAGCGTGAGGAAAGCGTAGTCGCTGGTGAGCGCCGTCCCGTCGGCCAGGGTGATCCGTACGCCGGTCTCCTCGTGCGACTGGACGTCGACGGCCTCGGAGCGGTGCATGTGCAGGCGCATTCCCTCCGGGGCCCTGCGGCACGTCCACTCGAAGAACCAGCGCAGGTATTCCCCGAGGATCCGCCGGGGCAGGAAATCACCGGGGACGATGGGACGCCCGCCCGACCGGGTCACCGTATGGCCGTCCTCGGCCAGCCGCAGCCCGCGCGCCGTGACCCAGTCGAAGAGTCCTGGCCCGCTCTCCGCTGCTGCGGCGCCCACGGATTCCGGGCCCGGGAACATGGATATCTCGCCGCAGAGCGTATTCAGGAGCAGATAGTCCGGTTGATCGGTGGCGTGCAATCCTTGACCTGATGACGTGGGGTCGACCAGGTCGACTCTCACGGAAAAGGGGAGGGTTTCATTCCGAGCCAATGAGACGATCCGCTCCAGAATGCTGCACCCTCGGGACCCCAGACCGATGATCCCCACTCTTAATTCGGAGCCCACCCGCAACCCCCGTAGGCAGCGTGTTATTGAACGCGTCCCAGCCTAACCTCCACCACCATGGTCACCACACCCCGATTCGACAATGGCGCATTCCTGCTCCGATTCCCGCCACCGGAGACACCCCCTCCGCTCGCGGAACGCCCCGAGCAGCGCCTACGCCAGTCGCCCACTCCCCCACACCGCCGAGAATCGGCCACACCCATCGAATGATCGACTTTCCGAATCTCCGGCTCCGGCACGCGAATGCGATTCCCTCTCTTTCCGTCGCCCGTATATATCCAGCGCCGGTGAACTCCGCCTGGATGTCCAGGCGGAGGTGCCGGGGCCCGCGTCAGAAGGTGAGGTTCCAGGCGTCGATCTTGCCCGTGTCGGAGGCGGCGTTGTCGTTGACGCGCAACTTCCAGGTGCCGTTCGCGGCCTCCGAGGAGGCGTTCACGGTGTAGGTCTGGGCGATGTTGTCGGCGCCGCTGCCGGTGCGGTTGTGCAGCGTGTAGACGGTGCCGTCGGGCGCCACCAGGTCGACCTTCAGGTCACCGATGTAGGTGTGCTTGATGTCCACGCCCACCTTGAGGGCGGCCGGGGCGTTGCCGGTCACGCCGGTGACGGCGATCGGGCTCTCCACGGTCGCGTTGTCGGCGATGGCGACGTCCGCGAGGTTCTCGAAGTACGCGCCGGGCGGCGGGGTGGCCCCGACGGCCTTGAGGGCGTCGACCTGGCCCTCGCCGAAGAACCCGTTGTTGGCCGTCGTGCCCGTGCAGCGGCTGTCCGAGGGGCAGGCGATGTCGTTGGCCTGGGCGGCCAGCTTGGCGCGGATCTGCGCCGGGGTGATGCCCGGGTCGGCGCTCGCGATGAGTGCCGCGACGCCGGCCACGTGCGGACTGGCCATCGAGGTGCCGCTCTTGCTGCCGTAGCCGCCGCCGGGGAGGGTGGAGTACACGTTGCTGCCCGGCGCCGAGACGTCGATGACGCCCTGTCCGAAGTTGGAGAACGATGCCTTGGTGACGCCCGAGCCGTTGGCGGCGACCGTCACCACGCCCGGCAGTTCGGTCGGGATGTCGAGGCAGGCGTTGGTGATGGTGCGGGTGACCGGCGTCGAGTCGTTCGGGCTCGCGGAGTCGGTCGTCTTGTGGGCGAGGTCGTAGTTCTCGTTGCCCGCCGCGGCGACCTGGAGGGAGCCCTTGCTCTCGGCGTACTCCTGGGCGCGCTTGACGCCCTCGATGATGGCGGCCTGGTCGATGTTGTCCGGGCAGTTGAACTGCCACGGGTCCGTGTAATAGCTGTTGTTGGTGACCTTGAAGCCGTGGTCACCGGCCCAGACGAAGCCGCAGATGGTGTTCTCGGCGAAGAAGAAGGAGTTGCCCGGCTCGGCGACCCGGACCGCGGCGATCTTCACCCCGGGTGCCACGCCGACGACGCCCTTGCCGTTCTTGGCCGCGGCGACGGTGCCCGCCACGTGGGTGCCGTGCGTGTCGACGTCCCGCCAGGCTCCGGTGCGGGTGTCGGGCTTGCCGTAGGCGCAGGAGACCGAGTCGGCGGCGTCGAAGTTGGGCGCCAGGTCCTGGTGCTGGTCGTCCACTCCGGTGTCCAGGATGCCGACCGTGACGGAGGCGGAGCCCGGGTTCACGGCCCAGGCCTGGTCGGCCTTGATCTGGCTCATGTCGGCCCGGACCGGTTCTCCGGCCGGGGTGGAGGACTGGGAGGGGCTGGTCGGGAGCGCCGGGCTGTAGGCGTCGGCGGGGACGTCCGAGGTGCGGGTGGCGCCGACCTGCTGCACGCCGGCGACGGCGCGCATGGCGGTGGCGAATCCGCTGGACGCCGAGTGGGCGACGATCACGCCGATGGCGTCGAAGCCGGAGAAGACGGTGCCGCCGTTGGCCGTGATCGCGGTGCGGACCGCCGACGTGTTACCGGGGGCGGTGATCACGAGGTAGGCGCGCGTGCCGGCCACCCAGTCCGCGCTCTGGGCGGCCGGGGCCGCGGCCGGGGCGTGGGCCTTGGCGGCCTGCGCGGTGGCGGGGACGACGGGGAGCGTGCCCGCGAGGGCGCTCGTGGCGCCGAACGGGAGGGCGACGCCGAGGGTGACCGCCAGCGCGAGGGTGCGTCTGGTGCGGCTGGATATGTGGGGTGTCAATGCGTCCTCCGGAGACGGCCCGGCCATGCCGAGGGCACCGGCCGGACCGTACGAAACGAATGGTGGATGCAAAATGTCAGGTGCATGACCTTGAAGGGAAGTACCTTTCCGTACAGGACACGGCATGGCCGAAAACAGACGCGCTGCAGGTGCCGGGAAGTGGCCTGTCAGCCCGCGCCCCCCGGAGTGACCAGCCCCGTCTCGTAGGCCACCACCACGGCCTGCGCCCTGCTGCCCAGGTCCAGTTTGGTCATCGTGCGGTTGAGGTGGTCTTGACCGTCGCCTCGCTGATGAACAGTTCGCCGGCGATCTCCAGGTTGGACAGGCCGCGGGCGGTCAGCCTCAGCACCTCCACCTCGCGCGCGGTCAACGCGCCCAGATCGGGCGGCGGTTCGTCCGACCTTCCGGCGTCCGCGGCCTGGTGGGCGAACGCCTCGACCAGGCGGCGCGTGACGCTGGGCGCGAAGAGCGCGTCTCCCCCGCCGACCGCGGCCACCGCGGCGAGCAGCCGGTCCGGCCCCGAGTCCTTGAGCAGGAAGCCGCAGGCACCGGCGCGCAAGGCGCCGTACACGTACTCGTCGAGGTCGAAGGTGGTCAGGACGAGGACCCGGGGCGGCGGGTCGGGGGCTTCGGCGAGGATCTTCTCGGTGGCCGCGACGCCGCTCATGCCGGGCATCCGGATGTCCATCAGGATGACGTCGGGACGGGTCCGTGCGGCCAGGGCGACGGCCTCCTCGCCGTCGCCCGCCTCGCCGACCACCTCGATGCCGGGTGCCGCGCGCAGCAGCCCCACCAGGCCGGCGCGGATCAGGAACTGGTCGTCGACGACGAGCACCCTGGTCATCCCGATGGGTCTCCCCCTTCGCCCACGGTCGGTGCGGAGGTGGGCAGCGTCAGACGCACCGCGAAACCCCCCTCGCCGCGCGGGCCGATGTCGACCCGCCCACCGTAGAGCTTGGCCCGCTCACGCACGCCCATCAACCCGTGCCCGCTGCCCGGCGGAACCTTGTCCGGAATCACCCCCTGTCCGTCGTTCACGACGCTGACCTCCAACTGGCGTGGCCCGTAGCGCAGTTCCAAGCTCGCGGCGGCTCCGGGCGCATGCTTCAGCACGTTGGTCAGCGCCTCCTGCACGACGCGGTACGCGCACAGTTCGACGCCGGGCGCGAGCGGGCGGACCGTGCCCTCGGTCCGCAGGCCGACCCGCACGCCGCCGGACCGTACGCGCTCGACCATCTCCCCCAGGCGCGCGAGGCCCGGCATGGGCGTGGCCGGGGCGCCGTCCTCGTCCGAGGCCCGCAACACCCGCAGCATGCGGCGGAGTTCGTCGAGGGCCTCCGCGCTGGTGCCGGAGATCGTGGAGAGCGCGGCGCGCGCCGTGTCGCGGTCCGAGTCGAAGACGAACCCGGCCAGGCCCGCCTGCACCGAGATGACCGACATGTGGTGGGCCACCACGTCGTGCAGTTCGCGCGCGATCCGGCCGCGCTCCTCGGCCACTTCCCGGCGGGCCCGCTCGGCCTGCTCCGCGCGGAGCCTGCCGGTCAGTTCGGCGCTGCGGCGGGCGATGACACCGAAGCGCCACAGCACGGCGCGAAAGACGACGGCCTGGCCGGCGACGGACGCCATGGAGCCGCCGTCACTGACCAGTCCCGCGTCGATCCAGACCCCGGCCATCGCGACGGCGCAGACGACGGAGGTCCGCACGGGACGCAGCGACGCCACCGTGTAGACGGCGAGCATCGGCCCGAAGGAGTTCACGACGGGCCAGTAGCCGGCGGTGACGTAGCAGAACCACACGAGGTGGACGACGGCGCAGACGGCGACCGGCGCCCGGCCGCGCAGCGCGAGCGGCAGGTTGACCAGCCCGACGAGCGCGTACGCGGGCGCGTCGAGGGAGGACCATCCCTGGCTCACGGCTTCCTGCCCGAGGAGCACGGACACACCGGCGAGTGCCACGGCGATCAGCACGTCGGCCGCCAGGCCGGCCCGGACTGGGGGGCGGATCCGCATTGCCGCAGCGTAGCCGGGGGTCGGGCGGCGGGACGTCAAACTGCCGCGGTACCGCGAAAGTTGGAGGAACCGGGCGTCTACCGCCGCGGGTCCGCCGGGAGTTCAACCCGCTGCCGGACGCGGCCCGGCACGGACCGTCCGTAGTTTCTTGCATCAGCACGCCGGCGCCGCGGCCGACCACCGGGCGCCGCACGGACACGGTCGACACGGGGGCCCGACGGGGGAACCCGGCCGGTGGTCCGGGAAAGGATTCGACACGATGACGGCGCGAAAGAGCCTCGCCCTGGCGACGGCCACCGTGGCGCTGGGCACCGGGCTCGCGGTAGCCGCTCCGGCCGCCCAGGCGGCGCCGGTGGCTCCGGTGGCGCAGAGCACCGCCACTTCGCAGACCGGGGCCGCCGCCGCGAAGGCGAGCTGGCACCTGATCTGGGGCCCGAAGAGCCACAAGCCCACCAAGTACTGGGCCACGCCCGACTTCGTTCCGCGCAGCAGCACGCTCGGCGTCAACGCGCGCTGCTGGAACGGCGGTGACGGCACCAAGTACAAGATCGACGTGGTGCGCACCCGTGACAAGAAGGTCGTCAAGAAGGGCGGCTGGGGCTACTGCACCGGCAACTGGATGACGGTGAAGACGAAGGCGTCGTCCGGCACGGCGTACTACATGCGCATCTGCCTGAAGGGCAAGGCGCACACGGTCGAGGCGAAGGCGTACTACTACCGCTGAGACGGGGGACGGTCGTCGCCGGGCAACCGCGTGACACGACCGGAAAACCCGCCCGGCCCCCTCTCCACGGGAGAGCCGGGCGGGACCCCGGTGCGCTCAGCCTCCTCCGAGCGGGGTGAGCACCTCGCGAGCGACGCGCTCGCCGCTCTCCAGGTACCCCTGACTGTGCGTGCTGGTGTGTTCGCCCGCGAAGTGCAGCCGTCCCTCGCAGCGGCCGGTCCACCCCCCGTACTTGGTGTAAGCGCGAGGACGACGCGGTCGGCGATCACCTCCCGGCGGACGCCGCCGAAGCTCAGCCGGTAGGCGTCGCCGGTGCGGCGTACGGCGAGCAGGGGCGCGCCGACGTGCAGGGCGGGCTTGGCAGGCGGGCGGCCAGTGCGCCCGGGATCAGGTCGTTGCCGCTTCTCGACCAGGTCCATGTCCGTGGAGACCACGGCCTCGCCGCGTACGGCGCCCTGGAGCCGGAGGACCGAGCGTTCGCCGTGCCGGCGGCCGGGATCGTCCTCCTCAAGACGCAGGCCGAGTTCGTCCGCGAGGTTGCGGATATGGGTGTGCCGGGTGTCGATCCGTTCGCGGCGCTGAGCCCGGCGAGTCCGGCGCCGACGACGACCGCCCCCGCCGTGGCGAGCGCACCGCGCAGGACCGTACGCCGGGACGTGTCGTGGGGAGCGCGCGAGGCTCTCGGCGGACGCGGGCGATCCTGGTCGAGAACCCGTCTGTCAGGAGTCCTCGTCGTTGCGCGGGACAGCCCACCTCACGGCCGGCGCCGCCGAGACGTCGCCGGCCTCCTGCCCGTCCGCCGTAGCAGGCCCGCCGGATTTTCTCAGTGTCCGGTTCGCACAGCCGGTGTGCTGGGCTGTTCCGGCTGTTCGTGTTTGGCTCGTTGGATCTGCGCGTAGACCCGCGCACGGAGCTCCGCGAAGCGAGGGGTGGAGCGGGTGTGGAGTTGGTCGCGTTCGTCGGGGAGGTCGATGCGCAGGTCTTCCTTGACGACGGTCGGCGATTTCGACAGGACGATGGTGCGCTGGCCGAGGTAGACGGCCTCGTCGATGTCGTGGGTGACGAACAGGACGGTGACGCCGAGGTCGCGCCACAGGCGTCGGACGAGGTCCTCCAGGTCGGCGCGGGTCTGGGCGTCGACGGCGGCGAACGGTTCGTCCATCAGGAGCACTTCGGGCTGGTAGGCGACGGCGCGGGCGATGGCGACGCGTTGCTGCATGCCGCCGGAGAGCTGCCAGGGGTAGGCGGCGTGGGCGTCGCTCAGGCCGACGACGTCCAGGGCGTGTTCGACCAGTTCGGCCTGGCGTGCTTTGCCGAGCTTCTTCCCGCGCAGGGGCAGCGCGACGTTCTGCCGGACGGTCATCCACGCGAACAGGGAGCGGCCGTACTCCTGGAAGACGACGGCCATCCCGGGCGGTGGTCCGGTGATCGGCCTGCCCTGGAGGCGCAGTTCACCGCCCGTGGGGTCGAGGAGTCCGGACACGCACTTGAGGAGGGTGGTCTTGCCGCAGCCGGACGGCCCCACCAGGCAGACGAGTTCGCCCGCGTCGAGGGAGAAGGTGACGTCGCGCAGTGCCTCGACCGTGCGGCCGTGCCCGGTGTAGGTCTTCTGTAGATTCCGAATGTCGAGCAAGGACATGGGCACCTCCGGGAGAGCCTGTCGGTCAGGAGTCGCGCTGGGCACGGCGCGCACCGTGGTACCAGGCCAGGGCCCGGTTCTCCACGAACCGGAAGAGCTGGGACAGCAGGAAGCCGAGCAGGCCGAGCAGCAGGACGCCGCTCCACATCTCGGGGATGGCGAACGAGCGCTGGAACTGCACGATCGTGAAGCCGAGGCCGTTGGTGGAGGCGAACATCTCGCTGATGACCATCAGGATGATGCCGATGGACAGGGCCTGCCGCATGCCGGTGAGGATCTGCGGGCTCGCCGAGCGCAGCACGAGGTGCCACAGCCGGGACGGCCCGGTGATCCCGTAGGAGCGGCAGGTGTCGTCGAGGACCTCGTCGACGGCGCGGACCCCTTCGGCCGTGTTCAGCAGGATCGGCCAGACGCAGCCGCTCGCCACCACGATGATCTTCATGGTGTCCCCGATGCCCGCGAACAGCATGATCACGGGAACGAGTACGGGCGGCGGAACGGCGCGGAAGAGTTCCAGGACGGGCTCCAGCACCTCGCGCAGCACCCGGACCGCGCCGACGGCGAGGCCCACCGCGACGCCCACGGCCGCGGCGAGCAGGTATCCGGCCGTCAGCCGCAGCAGGCTGGGCAGCACGTCCGATTTCAGCCGGTCGAGGGTCCAGACCTCGGTGAACGTGTCCAGGATCGTGGAGAGCGGGGGCAGGTAGAAGTCGGTGCTGCCGGCGCTGGCGAACCACCACACGGCGAACAGCACGGCGGGCAGGGTGACGGCGAGCAGGACACCGCGTACGGCGCTGCGCACGGACATGTGCGTCTACCTCCCGGTCCGCTGGGACTGGTGCCAGTGCAGCACCCGGCGCTCGACCGCCCGCGCGGCCAGGTTGACGGCGACGCCGACGAGACCGGTCGTCAGCACCAGGGCGTACACCCTGGGTACCGCCCCGGAGGTCTGGGCGACGGCCAGTTCCTGGCCGAGGCCGGGTGAGCCGATGACGAGTTCGGCGGTGACGGCGAGCACGAGCGCGACGGTCGCGGCGAGCCGTACACCGGTCATGACGTAGGGCAGCGCCGTGGGCCACAGGACGTACCTGATCCGCTCCCAGGCGCTCAGCCGGTAGCTGCGGGCGGTGTCCCGGGCCACCGGGTCCACGTCGTGGAGGCCGGCGAGCACCTGGACCAGCATCTGCCAGAACGAGGCGTACACCACCAGGAGCAGTTTCGAGCGCAGGTCGGTTCCGTACAGCAGGACCGCGACGGGGATCAGCGCGACGGAGGGGATGGGCCGCAGGAACTCGATGGTGGAGGCGGTGGCCGCGCGCAGCAGGGGTACCGATCCGATGACCACGCCGACGACCGCTCCGGCCACGACGGCGATGGCGAGGCCGATCCCCCAGCCGGTCAGGGTGTCGCCGAGAGCGGACCAGAAGCCGCCCTCGCCCAGCATGTTCCAGAGGGCGCGGACCGTCGTGGAGGCCGGGGGGAGGTAGTCGGGGGAGACGAGCGAGGTGCGGGGCAGCGTCTCCAGTACGGCCGCCAGCCCGGCCACCCCGGCCAGTCCGCGCAGGACGGACGGGGCGGGCAGGGGCACGCGCCGCGCGGTCGCGGGGCTCTTGATGTCCGCGAGGGTCATGAGAACAGTGCTCCGATGTCCGGCTTCTTGTCGCCGAAGACGCCGTCCTGGCCGCCGAGTTGGGCCAGTTTCTCCAGGGAGGCGCGGTTCACGGCGGTCGGCCAGCTCGGCAGGATCAGCTTGTCCAGCACGTCACCGCTGATCTTGGTGTAGGTGGTGAGGGTCTGGCGGGCCTCGTCCGGGTGGGCGGACGCGTACTCCAGGGACTCGTTCATCGCCTCGGTGAACTTCTTCACGAGGGCGGGGTTCTGCTGCGCGATCTTCGTCGAGGTGAAGTACGCCGCCACGGTGAGCGCGGGGTCGGTCTCGGCGAAGGGCGAGGCGATGACGCGGGCCCCCTGGCCCTTGGCGATGGTCTGCGAGGGCTCCCCCATCCAGGCGGCGTCCACCCGGCCGTCGTCCAGCGCGGCCGGCATCTGGTCGAAGGGGATCTCGACGAACTTGACCTTCGAGGGGTCTCCCCCGGCCCTGCGCACCGTCTCACGGACCGTCGTGTCACCGATGTTCTGGAGCGTGTTGACGGCCACGGTGCGTCCGGCGAGGTCCTTGGCCGACTTGGCTGGGCTGTCCTTCTTCACCAGTACGGCGGTGACGTCGGAGCCCACCTTGCCGTTGGAGGCGGCTCCGTTGGCGACGGCCTTGATGGGCACGCCCTTGGTCTGGGCGAGCAGCAGGGAGGTGGTGTTGCTGAAGCCGAACTGGAACTGGCCGCTCACCACACCGGGGATGATCGCGGCACCGCCTTGCGCGGTGACCGTCTTGAGGCGGATGCCGCGCTTCTCGAAGAAGCCTTGTTTCTGGCCGAGATACAGGGGCGCCACGTCGACGATGGGGATGACGCCGACGGTCACCTCCGCGGTCTTGCCACCGGAATCCGGCGTCCCCTGGGCGTCGCCGGAGTCCGACGAACCGCACGCGGTGAGTCCGGCGACGGACAGCACGACCAGGGCGAGACCCGTCATACGCCTGTGCATGAGCTCCTCCTTGAGCAAGAACGGATAACGAGACGCGCTGCCGCACGGGGAGAGAGGTGAAGGGACGAGCCGGTTGGGTCCGTGGGGCTCGGCCGACGACAGCCATGGGGTCCGGGGGAACCGCTCAGGCGCCGAAGCCGGAACGACCGAGCCCATGCTGTGCACTATCTTGACGACCGCAATCTACACACCTAACTTCGCCGTGTCAGTGCCTGCGACGAAGGAATCCGCCACCGATCCTCCACCCGCCATTCCACGACGACGAGGAGTCCCGGCCCATGCCGCACCGCACCAACGCCCGCGCCCTCACGGCTCCCACCCCGCCCCCGTCACCTGCCCTCGTCCGGGCCGGTCGGCCGTGACCTCGCCCAGATGGACGTGAACGCCCCGCACGACCGACCGCCACCGGCCGCCCCGAACCGGTCCGGGGGGTCACCGGTGCGTCCGCAGTCGCTCCTGCTCGCCTTCTTCGGCAACCACGTCCTGAACGAGGGCCCCCTCTACGTCTACTCCGGGAGCATCATCGACATCCTCGCCCGGACCGGAGTGGGTGAGCAGGCGGTGCGTTCCACGCTCAGCCGCATGGTCAACCGCGATCTCCTCGCGCGCCGGAGGAACGGCCGGCGCATGTACTTCGGGCTCACCCCGCTCGCCACCGAGATCCTCCGCGACGGCAAGCGCCGCCTCTGGCGGACGAGCGTGGTGAACGAGGACTGGGACGGCACCTGGACGCTGCTGGGCTTCTCCCTCCCCGACTCCTGGCACAGCCAGCGCCACGACCTGCGCTCACGTCTGGGCTGGCTCGGTTTCGGACCGCTCTACAACGGCCTGTGGATCGCCCCCGGCCACGTCGACCTCACCGCCGTCATCGACGAACTCGGCGTCTCCGCGCACGTGAAGGTCTTCCACGCCCGCGCCGACGAGGCGACCGACATCCGCCTGATGATCAGCGACACGTGGGACCTGGGCTCCCTGGCCGCCCGCTACACCGCCTTCTCGCAGCGCTGGTCCGCCACCGAGTGGTCCGCGTCGGACGCCATCGCCGTCCGGCTGCGTCTGGTCAGCGAATGGCTGGAGATCATCCGCTCCGACCCCAGACTCCCCGGCCCCTACCTCCCCGCCGACTGGCCCGCCCGCCCCGCGGAGGACACCTTCCGCCGCATCGCCTCCGGCACGGCGACACCGGCCCGCCTCATGGCCGCCGCCGTGCTCGACACCATTCCCGGGACGCAGGCAGGGTGCTGAGTGACCGTGACGGCCTGTGGGCTCGCGGAAGCGGGGCTCAACGGAATCGGAAACGGGTGCCGGGAGCAGCGGCGAAGCACGGAGGCGGCCCCCGGCACGGGGACGGCATCGGCCGGACGTGATCGCCAGGGGCTCAGCCGCACTTGCATGTGCCGTAACGGCATGTGGTCCAGTAGGCGGCGAGCACGCCACCGAGAGGTTCCCCGTATGCCCCTTCCCGTGACTCCCCGCCGGGTCAAGATCGGCGATGCCGCCGCGCTCGCCGGGACCACGCCCCGCGCCATCCGCCACTACCACGCCCTCGGGCTCCTCCCGGAACCGGAACGCGGCAGCGACGGCCGCCGCCGCTACCGGCACGACGACATGGTCCGCCTGCTGTGGATCCGCAAGATGGCCGACGCGGGGGTCGCCCTGGACGACATCCGGGCCGGCTTCGAGGAAGTCACCGACGTCGAGGAGTCCCTGGCCCGGCTGGAGGCGTCCCTCGCCGCCAAGGCCGCCGCCCTCGAAGCCCAGCCGCCTCCGCGAGGCCGGCAGCCGGCTGGGCCTGCTCTCCCCCCTGGTCGGCGAATGCCTCCGCGCCCTGCCGCCCGGAGCCCTCCGCCCGGCCGACCTCGACACCCTCCTGATCACGGAACGCACCCTCGACCCCCTGGTCGCCGCCGCCCAGGCCGACCGCTTCCTCATCCTCGCCACCCACTCCGAACTGCGCGCGGAGGAGGACCGCCTGGCCGAGGCAGAGACACACCTGGACGACACCCTGTCCCCCGACGACCCCCGCATCGAAGACCTGGCCACCCGGCGATGCGCCCATGAGACCGCCCTGGCGGCCACCATCACCGCATCCGGCCTCGACGAATCCCTCGACACCCTCCTGGACCAGAACCACGACCACCCGCACGAGACGGGAACGACCACACTGGAGGCCCTCGCCAAGACGCCGTACGACTTCTCCCCGGCCCGCATCCGCTACGAGGAACGCGTCATCGAACTGCTCCACCCGGCCGACCAGGACGACGGCGACACCCCACCAAGCCGCTGACGGACATCGGCGCACGAGCCGAGCCCGTCGGGATCGCCGAGTCCCGGCCCCTTCCTCGCGCTCGCGGCGGTCGCCTGCGCGCGGGCGTTCCCGGCTCGGCGGCCGGGGCTGACGGCCCATCAGGACCAGGGCCCGCAAACGCGATTGCCGGCCGCCGGGCACGTTGACACGATGGTGGGCGTGACAACTTCCGAGAGGCCGGACTGCCTGATCGTGACGGGGATGCCGGGTGCCGGGAAGTCGACGGTGACGAGGCTCGTCGCGGAGCGTCTGGCGCGCTCCGCCCGGCTGGACGGGGACTTCGTCAGCAGGCTGGTCGTCAGCGGGCGCGTCTGGGCGCTTGGTGAACCCGCCGACGAGGCGGCGCGGCAACTGGAGCTGTGCAACCGCAATCTGTGCATGCTGGCGAACAACTTCTCCGACGCCGGCTTCACGCCCGTGATCGACTGGGTGATCCCCGACCGCGGGCAACTGGACTTCTTCGTGTCCCTCCTCCCGGCCCGGCAGGTCCTCTTCGTCGTTCTCGCACCGGGCATCGAGGCATGCCGGTACCGCAACACGCTCCGTGATCCACGAGAGCGGTTCGACTTCGACGGCTACGAAGACCTCGATGCCGGCATGAAGCGCGAACTCGGCGATGCCGGCTGGTGGTTCGACACCGCGGCCCTCACCCCCGAGGAGACCGCCGATCGCGTCGTCCGGGAAGCACGCCGGCGCGCCAGGGTGAACTGACCGCACGCCGCGACAAGTTCGCGCGGGTCGCGGCCTGCTTCCGCGTCACACGGCCCGGCGGCCTCGTCCGGGGCTGAACAGCCCCCTCACGCCCCGGGGTCGGCCAGGACTGCGGCGGTCACGGTCAGGTGCCGGGTCAGTACGTCGGCCGCGGTGTCGGCGTCGCGGGCCAGGGCCGCCGCCTCCAGTCGACGATGTTCGTCGGCGGCGTCACGGCCGGGGGTGTGGTGTGCCGACCAGCGGCGGCCCAGTTCGCTGGCGGTCCACATGCGGTCGAAGGTGTCCAGCAGGACGGGGTTGCCGCACCCCTCCAGCAGGGTGCGGTGGAAGGCGCGGTGGGCCTCTGACCACGCCCCGCTGAGGTAGTCGCCCTCGTCCGGCGCGTAGAGAGGGGTGCGGGCGAGGCGGTGGTGGGCAGCGCGTACGCGGGCTTCCCAGTCGAGGTCCCCGCGCTCGATCGCCAGTCTCAGCACGACGGGTTCGATCGTGCGACGGGCCTCGGCGATCTCCTGCCAGCGGCGGTCGGAGAAGGCGGGGACAGCGAAGCCGCGGTTGGGCAGCCGCTCGGCGAGACCCTCGCCCACCACCCGCACCAGGGCCTCGCGCACGACCGCCAGGCTCACCCCGTACCGGCCGGCCAGTTCCTGGGGCTTCAGGGGCTCGCCAGGTTTGGACTCGCCGCGCAGGATCGCCTCCCGCAGCTGGTCGTAGACCTGCTCGGACAGCATTCGCTTCCCCGGAGCCGGAGTGGAGGGGTCTTCGGACGTGTGAACCATGCGCTCAGTATAGATCGGCGGACAGATAATCGATTATCTGTAGTATCGTCGATTAAGAAGACGGGCTGAGCCGCTGCGGCGTACGCCCTCGTCGTCCTGTTCTCGCAGATCACCCCAGGGAGAACCCCGTGAGAAAGTCCTTCCGCGCACTCGTCACGCTGGCCGCCACCTCGACCGCCCTCGTGGCGGGACTCGGTGCGACGGCAGCCGCCGGGAACGGCCACGCCCATCACGCGCACCACGACAGCTACGGCCACACCAGGATCCGCAGCGGGATTCCGCTGGCCGCCGAGCGGTTCCGGCTCTCCAGCCCGGACGTGCGCGACGGGGGCCGCGTCCCCGAGACCGCCTGGGCGAACGGCTTCGGCTGCACCGGGGGGAACCAGCCGATCCGGCTGCGGTGGGAGGGGGCGCCGAAGGCCGCGCGCGGCTTCGCGGTGTCCATGCAGGACCTGAACGCCCCCACCGGCAGCGGCTTCTGGCACTGGATGGCCTGGGACATCCCGGCGGACGCCACCGGCCTGGGCCGCGCCCTGCCGGCCGGTGCGGCCTCCGGCACCAACGACGGCGGGCTCACCGGCTACGCGGGCCCCTGCCCGCCGGCCGGGGACATCGCCCACCACTACCGGATCACCGTCTACGCCCTGGACACCCCGAGCCTGGGCCTGCCCGCCACCAGCACACCGGCCATAGCCGCCTTGACGCTGAGCAGCCACACCATCGGCTACGGCCGCATCAGCGCCACCGCACAGCGCTGACCCGACCCACCCCCTGCTCGGACCGCCGCCCCGAACGATCGGCCACGGCGGCCCGGGAAACCATCAAGGAAGGAAGCGACACCATGAGCGCCAACGATCCGTTCGCCAAGCTCCCCGAGGTGCCGGGCTTCACCGTCACCAGCACCACCGTGGCCGACCGAGGCACCTGGCCTCTCGCCCAGCTGTCCGGAATCGTCGGTGTCCCCGGCGGCAAGGACATCTCCCCGCATCTGTCGTGGAGCGGCGCCCCCGAGAACACCAGGAGCTACGCCGTCACCGTCTACGACCCGGACGCCCCGACCGGCTCCGGCTTCTGGCACTGGGCCGTGGCCGACATCCCCGCCACCGTCACCGAACTGCCCGAGGGCGCCGGCGACGACACCGGCTCCGGCCTGCCCGAGGGCGCTTTCCAGCTGCCCAACGACGCGCGGCTGGCCCGCTTCGTGGGCGCCGCCCCGCCGCCCGGACACGGCCCGCACCGCTACGTCGTCGTCGTGCACGCCCTCGACGTGGACCGCATCGGCGTCCCGGCCGACGGCACCCCCGCCTACCTCGGCTTCACCATGGCGGGCCACATCCTCGCCCGCGCGGTCCTGACCGTGACCGCCGAGACGCCCGCCTGATGCCGCCCGAGGACAGCCGCGCGTACGAGGTCAGGGCCGGGCACCCGGGCCCGTGGCCGGAGCTGCTCCGCCCGGCGCCGAGCACGCCGTTCGCGGGGGTGCGCAGTCACCTGGACGTGCCGTACGCGGTGTCACCCGGTTTCCGGCCCCTCGTCCTCGACCTGCACCTGCCCGACGACGGCCGGCGCACCGCACGCCCGGTGGTGGTGTACGCCCACGGTGGCGGATTCTTCACGGGGACCAAGGCGATGGGGCCGTGGCGGTTCCTGCTGGACGCGGGCTACGCCGTCGCGTCCGTCGCCTACCGCCTCTCCGGGGAGAGCCGCTTCCCCGGCCCCGTGCACGACGTGGCCGCCGCCGTCCGCTGGGTCCGCGCGAACGCGGACACCTA
The DNA here is from genome assembly GCF_033794345.1 of Streptomyces niveiscabiei. Classification (NCBI taxonomy): domain Bacteria; kingdom Bacillati; phylum Actinomycetota; class Actinomycetes; order Kitasatosporales; family Streptomycetaceae; genus Streptomyces; species Streptomyces niveiscabiei. The sequence continues at coordinate 13,774 of NZ_JARAYJ010000011.1, read as the reverse complement.
CGGGCTGGACGCGGACCGTGTCGTCGGATTCGGCTCCAGCGCGGGCGGCTACCTCGTCGGCGCCGTCGCACTGGGGGCCGACGACGCGTGGCTCGTGGGGCGGCTCGGGCCCCACGCGCGGACCCCGTGCACGCTGGCGGCGGTCATCGACCACTGCGCGCCCAACGACTATCTGCGCCTGGACGACGACGTACCCGACGACGTCGTCGAGGTGTCGAACGGTCCCGGATCGTCGGCCGCGCGTTTTCTCGGCTACGTCCCCTCCGACCGTCCGGCCGAGGCCGACCGGGCCCGGCTGTCCCGGTACGTCCGCCCCGGCAGCCCCCCGTTCCTCATCGCCCACGGGGACGCGGACCGGCGGGTGGGCGTCGGGCAGAGCCGTCGGCTGCACCGTGCGCTGCGGGACCGGGGCGTACCGGCGGAACTGGTCGTGCTGCCCGGTGCCGGTCACGCCGACGCGGCCTTCGACACGGCGTCGCTGCACGAAGCCACGCTCGCCTTCCTGAGCAGGGTGTTCGAGCAGTCATGAAGATCCCCCCGGCGGCCGGCAGACCGCCGGACAGTGAGACAGGAGCTTGTACATGCGCATCGCGAACCTTGACGGCCGGCTGGTCCTGGCCGTCGACGGCGCGGCCCTCGATGTGGAGAGGGCCAGCGCCGGCCGCTTCGGCCCGTCGCCCCAGCACATCTACGGACAGTGGGACGAGTTCCGGCGGTGGGCGGCGACCGCACCGCTGGAGCATGCGGTGCCGTTCGAACCGGAGCGGCTGCGCTCGCCCGTGCCGGCCCCCGGGCAGGTGATCGCCGTCGGCCTCAACTACCACGAGCACGTGGACGAGGCGGGCCTCGCCGCCCCCGAGGGACTGCCGCCGGTGTTCACCAAGTTCCCCTCGTCGGTCACCGGCCCCTACAGCAGCGTGGAGCTGCCCGACGGGAACGTGGACTGGGAGGCGGAACTCGCGGTCGTCATCGGCAGGACCGCCTTCCGCGTCGGCGAACACGAGGCGTGGGACCACGTCGCCGGCCTGACCGTCGCCCAGGACCTGTCCGAACGCATCCTTCAGATGTCGGGCCCCGCCCCCCAGTTCGGCCTCGGCAAGTCCTACCCGGGGTTCTCCCCGCTGGGCCCCTGGGTGGTCACCCCGGACGAGTTCGACGACGTCGACGACCTCACGCTCACCTGCACGGTCAACGACGAGATCGTGCAGCGGGCCAGCACCCGGGAGCTGATCTTCCCCGTCCCGACGCTGATCGCGCGGCTGTCCGCGGTCGTCCCCCTCAACGCCGGCGACGTCATCCTCACCGGCACACCCGGCGGTGTCGGGCTGTGCCGTACGCCGCCGCGGTTCCTCGCGGCCGGGGACACCGTCGTCACCGCCATCGAAGGCATCGGCCGCATCCGCCAGCGGATGGTCGCGGCACCCGGAAAGGAAGCGGCATGACACCGTCCCGCGTCGTCCGACGGAGCCTCGTCGGGGCGGCGTTCGCCGCCTCGGTCGCCGCCGTCCGGGACTACGAGCGCTGGCGCGCCCTGGGCCGAGGAGGCATCCCCCACGGTGCCCGAGGCTGGCTCCAGGTCACTTACCTGCGGACCCGCATGCGCGAGACGAAGGACCCCGCCGTCCACCACCCCTTCATCGGAGAGGCCGGAGACGGGCGATGGCTGCCGCAGCTCCCCCACCGCGACGGGGAACGCCCCGGCATCGGCCGCTACCCCGTGCCGCACCGCCAGCTCGACCAGCCCGGCTCGCTGCACGCCCGGGTCGCCGTACTCGACCACTTCGACACACGCGCCGCCGGCTCCCCCGGAGTCCTCGGCTACCGTCTCAGCGCCTTCGAACGCCACCATGACGCGATCACCCTGCTGGACCTGGACAAGGCACCGGCCGCCACACGCATGGCCAAGGGAGAGGTCGCCCACATCCATCCGGGTGACGGCTCGATGCACATGATCCTCAGCCCGTCGGACGCCGTCACCGCGCTGGAGGCCGGGTGGGCCGAGCGGCACCCTCTGGCCGGGATGTACGGCGAGCCTCTGACGTATCTGATGGTCTACTCCCCGCGCAGCCCGGAGGAGGCCGAGGTCGTCGGACAGCTCCTCGACGCAGCCGTCGGCTACGCCACCGGCGCGGGCCCGGCCTTGTGATGGGGTGCAGCCCCCCGCTGTGCCTGCTACTGCCAGACATACCAACGGCAGTGGTACGTACCCGCGTCGTCCCAAAACCGTCTCCTCGTTGTCCGGCGCCGGATCCCGCAGAGTGGACGCCGTACCGCACCGATGGCCCGGTGAGGCGGCTGCCGACCGTGTTCCACCCCCGGCTGCCGCGCTCCTTCCGGGCCGATGGGCGGCCTCGCCCGCCGCGGCGTGGACCGTGTCCGAGTCATCGGGGACCCGGCAGCCACGAAGCCGCCCGGCGGGAAGACCGGGCGCGGCGCCCCCTGGTCGCGGCCCCCCTGTCCTTCGCCGACCGAGAGAGTGGACATGTCCATGGAACCCCCCGCGTCAACGGTCGCTCCCCCCGAGGAAGACCCCGGGGCGACGTCGCCCGACCCGTCCCGGCGTACGTTCATCGCGGCCACCAGCGCCATCGGCGGTGCGGTCGTCGCGAGCGGCCTCGCGGCGGGAGCGTCCGTGTTCGGCGCCGAGGCGGTGCCCAGCAGCCGGGTCTCCCTGACCGTCAACGGCGAGCGCCGCACCGTCACTGTCGACAACCGGACCTCGCTGCTGGACCTGTTGCGTGAACACCTCGGCCTGACCGGCTCCAAGAAGGGCTGCAACGCCGGGGCCTGCGGCGCCTGCACCGTCCTGGTCGACGGCCGCAGGGTCAACTCCTGCCTGACGCTGGCGATCCGGCTGGAGGGCGCCGAGGTCACCACCATCGAGGGCCTGGCGAAGGGCGAACGGCTGCACCCGCTGCAACAGGCGTTCATCGACCACGACGCCTTCCAGTGCGGCTACTGCACCTCCGGCCAGATCATGTCCGGCGTCGGCTGCATCCAGGAGGGCCACACCGGCTCCAAGGACGAGATCCGGGAGTTCATGAGCGGCAACATCTGCCGCTGCGGCGCGTACGTGAAGATCGTGCGGGCGGTCGAGCAGGCCGCGCACGGGAATTGAGGCACGGTCCCCATGCACCCCTTCTCCTACACCAGGCCCGCCACCACCCGGCAGGCCCTCGACGAGGGCCGCGACGGCGGCCGTTACATCGCCGGCGGCACCACACTCGTCGACCTGATGCGTGAGACCGTCGAACGTCCCCGCACCCTGGTCGACATCAGCGCCCTGCCGCTGCGCGAGATCGTGGTCACCCGGCGCGGGGGCCTGCGCATCGGCGCCCTGGTGCGGATGTCCGAGGCCGCCGGCCACCGGGGCGTACGCGCCCTGTACCCGGTCATCTCCGAGGCCCTTGAGCTGAGCGCGTCGGCGCAGCTGCGCAACATGGCGACCATCGGCGGCAACATCATGCAGCGCACCCGCTGCACGTACTTCCGTGATGTGGGCGCCGACTGCAACAAGCGTGCGCCGGGCTCCGGTTGTGCGGCGCGCGACGGTTTCAACCGCACCCACGCGATCCTCGGCACCTCGGACGACTGCGTAGCCACCCACCCCTCCGACGTCGCCGTGGCCTTCGCCGCGCTGGAGGCGACCGTGGTCGTACTCGGGCCGGACGGCGAGCGCGGCGTGCCCTTCGCCGACTTCCTGCTCCGGCCGGGCAGCACACCCGACCGCGAACAGGCCCTGCGCCGGGGCGAGTTGATCACCGGCGTCGAGATACCGGCACTTCCGCGCCCGCTCAGGTCGGGCTATCTGAAGGTGCGCGACCGGCAGTCGTACGAGTTCGCGCTCACCTCGGCGGCCGTCGCCCTGCACATCCGCGCCGGGGTGATCCGCGAGGCCAGGGTCGCCGCCGGGGGTGTGGGCACCGTGCCCTGGAAACTGTCCGCCGTCGAGCGGGAGCTGATCGGGCGGCGGCCGTCCGCCGCCCTGTGGGCCAGGGCCGCCGAGCGGGCGGCGGACGGAGCCCGGCCCCTGCACCACAACCGCTTCAAGGTCGACCTGCTCAAACGGACCGTCGAGCGCCAACTGCGCGTCGTAGGAGGTGGCAAGTGAGCCCGCAGCCGCAGGCAGCCGTCGGAGCGCCGCTGTCCCGGGTGGACGGGCGGCTCAAGGTGACCGGCCGGGCCCTGTACGCCGCCGACCACGACATCGACGGCGTCGTGCACGCCGTCGTCGTGGACAGCGCTGTCGGCCTCGGCCGGATCACCGGCATCGACACCCGCGCCGCCCACGCCCAGCGCGGAGTCCTGGCTGTCATCAGCCATCTCGACAGACCGCGGCTGGCCTACCGCGAGAACCGGGTCGGCAACGCCTTCCCCGGGGAGCGGCTGCACGTCTTCCAGGACGACGCCGTCCGGTTCTTCGGCCAGCCGGTCGCCGTCGTGGTGGCCACCACCCTGGAGGTCGCGCAGCACGCCGCGAGCCTGGTGGAGGTCTCCTACGACGCCGAACAGCCGGCGACGGACCTGACCCGCAGTCCGGCCCAGGACGGGCCGGCGCCCTTCGCGCGGCCCTACGCGCGGGGCAACGCCCAGGAAGCGCTGGAGGCGGCGGAGGTCCGGCTGGAGATGACCTACCGGCTGCCCCGCAACCACCACAACCCGATGGAGCCGCACGCCACCATCGCCCGCTGGGACGGCGACGAGCTCACCCTGTGGGACAAGACCCAGTGGGTGATCGGCACACAGACCGAACTGGCGGCGGTGTTCGGCATTCCGCTGGAGAACGTGCGCGTCCTGTCGCCGTTCGTCGGCGGCGCGTTCGGCGGCGCCCTGCGGGCCTGGCCGCACGTCACCATCGCGGCCCTCGCCGCCCGCGAGACCGGCCGTCCGGTGAAGCTCGCGCTGACCCGCCGGCAGATGTACTTCACGGTGGGCTACCGGCCGGCCTACGAGTACCGGCTGCGGCTGGGCAGCACCCGGCGCGGACGGCTGACCGCGATGACCCACGCCATGACGTACGAGACCTCCCGCTACGAGCAGTTCTGGGAGGCCAACCTGGCCCTCGGGCAGATGCTCTACGACGTACCCGCCGTCAGCCAGCGGCCCCGGATCGTGCCGCTGGACGTGAGCACCCCGCTGTGGATGCGCGGCCCCGGCTACAGCAGCGCCGCCTTCGTCATCGAGACCGCGATGGACGAACTCGCCCACGAACTCGGCATCGACCCGATCGAACTGCGGCTGCGCAACGAACCCGGCGAGGACCCGGCGACCCGGCAGCCCTTCTCCACCCGGCGGCTGCGCGAGTGCTTCCGCGTCGGCGCCCGCGAGTTCGGCTGGCGGCGGCGCAACCCCGCACCGCGCTCGACCCGGGACGGCGACTGGCTGATCGGCACCGGCGTGGCCACCGGCTGCTACGACGTGTTCCGGGGCGCGGCCCAGGCCCACGCCCGCCTCGACGCCGACGGCACCGCCGTGGTCCGGTCCGCGACCCACGACACGGGCACGGGCACGTACACCTCCATGACCCAGGTCGCCGCCGACGCCCTCGGTCTGGCCGTCCCCAGCGTCACCTTCCAACTCGGCGACTCCGCCATGCCGCCCGCCCCGGCGCAGGGCGCCTCGCAGACCATGCTCAGCGTGGGCTCCGCCGTCCAGGACACCTGCGACAAGCTGCGGCGGCAGGCCATCGAGCTCGCGGTCGGCGACGAACGCTCGCCGCTGCACGGGGCCGCCCCCGACGACGTCGTGGTCCGCGCCGGCCGCCTGCACCTGCCCGGCGACCCCGCGCGCGGTGAGACCTACCGCCGGCTCCTGACCCGCAACCACCGCACCCACCTGGAAGCCCGCGGGTCCTACACACCCGACGAGGGGAGCCGGTTCTCGATGTACGGCTACGCGGCGATGTTCGCCGAGGTCGCCGTCGACGCCCGGCTCGGGCTGGTCCGGGTGCGGCGGATGCTCGGCGTGTACGACGCGGGCCGCATCGTCAGCCCCAAGCTCGCCGAGAGCCAGGCCGTCGGCGGCATGGTGGGCGGCATCGGCGCGGCCCTGCTGGAGCACACGGTCACCGACCACCGCGACGGCCGGATCGTGAACGCCAACCTCGCCGACTACCTCGTCCCCGTCAACGCCGACATCCCCGACCTCAGGGCCGTCTACCTCGACGGGGAGGACTACGAGGCCGCCCCCATCGGCGTCAAGAGCCTCGGCGAGCTGGTGCAGATCGGCGTGGCGCCCGCCATCGCCAACGCGGTCTTCCACGCCACCGGACGCCGCGTCCGCGACCTGCCCATCACCGCCGAAGCCCTGCTCTGACACGGCGGCACAGGGGCTCCCGCCCGCCGAACGGCCCGCCGACGCGCCTCGATCCCCCATGTCGGCGCGGCGGCGGGCTCCCCCACCTCCCCCGCCTCCCCCAGGAGAGCCACTCATGCTGAACATCGCGGACATGCTGTACCGCTGGTGCCGCGACGGCCGCCCCTTCGCCCTCGCCACCGTCATCCAGGTCAGCGGCAGCGCCCCCCTGCCGCCCGGCACCTCACTGGCCGTGGACACCGACGGCGCGGCCGTCGGCAGCGTCTCCGGAGGATGCGTGGAAGCCGCCGTCTACGAGCTGTGCCGGCAGGTCCTGACATCGGGCGAACCGCCGGTACGGGCCACGTTCGGCTACTCCGACGACGACGCCTTCGCCGTGGGACTGACCTGCGGCGGCGAACTGGAGGTCCTGGTCCAGCGGATCGACCCCACCGGCCGGCCCCACCTCACCGCCGCCCTCGAACAGGCACTGGCCGGTGTGCCCGTCGCCGTGGCCCAGGTGATCGACGGACCGCAGCGCCTGATCGGCCGCACCCTGTCCGTCTTCGGGGGCGGCAGCGCGTACGACGGGACACTCGGCGACCAGCGGACGGACCGTACGGTGGCCGGCGAGGTGCGGGCGCTGCTGCGGGCGGGCCGGACCGCCCGCGTCGAGGCCGGCGGGGACGCGGACACCTGCCCGCAGAAGCTGACGCTCCTGGTCCACACCCATGCGACCCCGCCCCGCATGCTGATCTTCGGCGCCGTCGACTTCGCCGCCGCCCTCAGCCGGGCCGGCAGCTTCCTCGGCTACCGGGTCACCGTCTGCGACGCCCGCCCCGTCTTCGCCACCCCCGAGCGCTTCCCGTACGCCGACGAGGTCGTCGCCGACTGGCCGCACCGCTACCTGGAGCACACCGACGTGGACACCCGTACCGCCGTCTGCGTCCTCACCCACGACGCCAAGTTCGACGTACCCCTGCTGCGCGCGGCCCTCGGACTCCCGGTCGGCTACATCGGCGCGATGGGCTCCCGCCGTACCCACGAGGACCGTCTGGGGCGGCTGCGCGAGAGCGGCGTGTCCGAGGAGCACCTCGCCCGGCTGCGCTCGCCGATCGGCCTCGACCTCGGCGCCCGCACCCCCGAGGAGACGGCGGTCTCCATCACCGCCGAGATCATCGCCCACATCAACCACGGCACCGGTCTGCCCCTGTCCCGCCTCCCCGGCCCGATCCACGGTTCCGCCCCCGTCGCCCAGGCGCCGACGCAGGCCGGGCTCCTGGCCGTCTGAGGCCGCACGTCAAACCTTCACTTCGAACGGGAGTTCTTCTCATGAGCAAGATCTGGTTCATCACTGGTTCCTCACGCGGTTTCGGGCGCCAGTTCGTCACGGCGGCCCTGGAGCGCGGCGACAAGGTCGCGGCCACCGCCCGGAACACCGGCTCACTGGCAGACCTGGCAGCCGCGCACGGCGAGGCGATCCTTCCGCTGCCCCTGGACGTCACGGACAAGGCCGCCGTCACCGCGGCCGTACAGCGGGCGCACGAGCACTTCGGCCGCCTGGACGTCATCGTCAACAACGCCGGCTACGGACTGTTCGGCGCGGTCGAGGAACTGTCGGAACAGCAGGTCCGCGACCAGATGGAGACCAACTTCTTCGGCGCCCTGTGGGTCACCCAGGCCGTCCTGCCCCTCCTGCGGGCCCAGGGCAGTGGTCACATCGTGCAGATCTCCAGCGTCGGCGGTGTCGCCGCCTTCCCCAACCTCGGTGTCTACAACGCCTCGAAGTGGGCCCTGGAGGCCGCGAGCGAGTCTCTCGCCCAGGAGGTCGCCGGGTTCGGCATCAAGGTCACCCTCATCGAGCCCGGCGGTTTCGCCACCGACTGGTCCGGCTCCTCCGCCGACTTCGCAGGGCAGTTGCCCGCCTACGACGGCGTGCGCGCGGCCAACGCCACGTACTGGAGGAACTTCCAGCACGGCGACCCTGCTGCGACCGGTGCGGCTCTGCTGAAGGTCGTGGACGCCGACAACCCGCCCCTGCGGGTCTTCTTCGGTGCCTCCCCGCTCCAGATCGTCCCGCAGGTCTATGCCGAGCGGCTGAAGACCTGGGAGGAGTGGGCCGACGTCGCCACCGAAGCCCAGGGCAGCACCGCGTGATCGCAGGCCACGGGCGTCGGCGCTGCACCATGACCGCCGCACATCCAGAGCTCCACACCCTGATACTCGGTATCAAGATGAGTCCGTGATGCATTCTCCGCGCATGTCCGAGACAGCCCGTGCCGCCGGCCGGTCCGCACGCAAGCCGCCCGGTCTGCGCGAGCACATCCGTGCGACGGTTCAGGCGGAAGTGGTCGAGGTGACCCACCGGCTCTTCACCGAACAGGAGTTCGACCGGACCACCGTCGACCAGATCGCCGCCGAGGCGGGCCTGTCACGCGCCAGTCTCTTCCGGTACTTCGGCACCAAGGAGGCCATCGTCCTCGGACGTCTGGAAGGGACCGGCCGCCCGCCCCGACGACGAACAGCCCTGGGAGGCACTGCGCCGGTCCTTCGACGCCCTCACGCGGACCAACGAGGCAGCGCCGCCCGCGCAGGTCCTCACCTGTCTGCGGATGCTCCAGGAGACCCCGTCCCTGCGTGCCCGGCACCACGAGAAGCAACGGGGCTGGCAGACGCTGCTGGTGCCGGAGGTGGCCCGGCGGCTGGGGGCCGACCCGGACCGGCCCGAGGACACGAGGCCGAGCGCACTCACCGCCGCCGCGCTCGCCTGCCTGGACACGGCCTCCACGGCCTGGGTGGCCTGTGAGGGCACGGTCCCGCTGGCCGTGCTGCTCGACCGGGCGATGGACGCGTTGGCGAAGTAGCCGGCCCGGCCGTCGTCGCCGGGCGGCACCGGCGGAGCGCCTTCGGGGCCGGACGGCCGGACCTGGGCTGGAGAACACGTCCGCCCCATGGGCTACTCCTCCCCAGTGGGGTCGAGGGCGTCGAGTTGGCGCTGGACTCGTTCGGCGAGGGCGAGGCAGTGCTGGTCGGCCGTGCCGTCCGCGCCGCTCGACCGTCCCCGGCACCAGGAAGTCCGGACTTCCTCCCCGTCTGGAAGGCGCTGCGGCGGCGGCAGTGCGACACCGCGCGGCAGATCCTGGCGCGGGCCGCTGCCGAAGCTTCGTCCCCCTGTCCGGCTGCCTGATCCTCTCGCAGAAGGCGGGTGAGCCCGGTCCGCGTCGCGTGGCCGGGCTCATGGCCTGGAGCCGTCCTCGCCGCGGCGGGGTCACCAGGTGACGGGCAGTTCGGTGACGCCGCCGGTGAGCGTGGTGCGTACCTCCAGTTCGTCGAGGGCTTTGGCGAGCCGCAGGCCGGGCAGGCGGTGGGCCATGGCGGCGAACACGACACGCAGTTCGACACGGGCCAGGCTGGCGCCGATGCAGAAGTGCGCGCCGTGGCCGAAACCGAGATGGTTGCGTTCCTCGCGGTCGGGGTCGAAGGTCTCGGCGTCGGTGTAGACGGTGGTGTCACGGTTGGCGGCGTTCACGGAGAGGATCACGGCGTCGCCGCGGCGGATGGTGACGCCGGCGACGTCGAGGTCGGTGTGGGCGTACCGCAGCAGCCCGAGGTCACCGGGCGCGCCCATGCGCATGATCTCCTCGACGGTGGCGTTGACCCGGCCGTCCGGGTCGGCGCACATCGCCCGCCAGCGTTCGCGGCGGGTCAGCAGGAGGAGTGTGCCGAGGCCGATGCGGTTGACGGTGGTCTCGTGCCCGGCGAACAGCAGTCCGACGCAGAGGCGGATCATCTCGTCGTAGTCGTAGTCCGGGTCGGTGCTCTGGGCGCGGACGATGTCGGAGAGCACGTCCTCGCCCGGCCGCCGGCGTTTGGCCTCGGCGAGGCCGGTCATGTAGTGGCTGAACTCGTCGCGGGCGCGGTGGGCCTCGTCGCCGATGGCGTGGTTGGACATGCGTTCCGACAGCGAGGCGAAGTACGCGTGGTCGTCCTCGCGGACGCCGAGCAGCCGGCAGATGACCGCGACCGGCAGCGGGAAGGCGAGGCCGGCGTGCAGGTCCACCACGCCGTCGGGGGCGTCGGCGTGATCGGCGATCAGGTGGTCGATGCAGCGGTCGACGAGGTCCTGGACGTGGCCGGAGAGCATCTGCATCCGCTTGGCCGAGAACGCCGGGGTCAGCAGCCGGCGCATCCGGCTGTGGTCGGCCTCCTCGGTGTCGTAGTTGCCCGTGGGTCCGTCGAGTACGGCGGCGGAGGTGATGCGTGAGGCTCGTTCCGGTTCGGGGTGGGAACGGCCGAGCCGCTTGTCGCCGAGGAGGTCGCGGACCTCGTCGTAGCGGGTGACCAGCCAGGCGGGGTCCCCGGCCGGGGTGGTGACGGGCGCGACCGGGGCCTCCCGGCGCAGCACCGCGTAGAAGGGGGCGAGGTCGAGAACGTTCGGACGGGTGAGGGGCAGGTGCAGGCGCTCGGCAGCGACGCTCATGGCTCTCCTCCGGTGGTCCTTCCGGTGGCCCGACCGTAGCACTTTACTGGCAGCGACTGCCAATAATGTTCGCGCCAATCGGCCCGCGCGCGAGGAGCCACCTAAGATCGCCCGATGGAGGACTTCAGAGCGGGCGCCGGCCGCGCACCCCGTCGTGGCCGGCCGCCCGTGAGCAGCGAACAGCGCGAGCGGCAGCGCCTCGGCATCTCCCGCCATGCCGTACGGCTCTTCGCCGAACAGGGCGTGGCCGCCACGTCCGGCGAGGAGATCGCCCGGGCCGCCGGGGTCTCCGAACGCACCCTCTGGCGCCACTTCCGCACCAAGGAGAGCTGCGTGGAGCCGCTGCTCACCCAGGTGGTCGATGCCTTCCGGGCGGCCCTGCGCACCTGGCCGCCCGGCATCGAACTGACGGAGCATCTGCGCGAGGCCTACCGCCCCGTCCTCGACTCGTCCTCCGAGGCGGACATCGAGGCCGTCCACGCCGTGGTCCGGCTGACCCGGTACGAGCCCGCGCTGCGCGCCGTCTACCTCGTCCTCGGGGAGCGCGCCGAGGACTCCTTCGCCGAGGCGCTCGCGGCGCGGGCGGGTCTGCCGTCCGACGGGTTCGAGGTCCGCTCGCAGGCTGCCGCCATGAACGCCGTGTTCAAGGTGGCGACCGACCTCCTCGCCCGCGAGACGGCCGACACCGGCCTCACCACCGACCTGCTGCACCACCACCGCGAACAACTGGCGGAAGCCCTCAGCCTCGTCACCCGGGGGCTCTCGGCCAGACAGGGCGACTGACACGCGCGCCTCCGGCGCCGACCGCCGCGGTGCGGGTGTCGCTCCAGGCGCCCGGTTCTCCCGTAGCGGGAGCGGAGAGCGGGATGTGCACCTCGGCCGCGCGGGGGAGCCGAAAGAAACTGTTCCCCCCGGCTCCCCCGGTTCCTCACTCCGCAGTATCTGATCAGCCGCGTCTCACACCGAACTCCGTTCCCTCGCACCGCGCGGCCTCGGGCGTGGTCGGGGCCGGCGGCCCAGGTCGCGGAGCCGAGGAGGCGGCGTTCGTCGATGACCTGGCGGGCGCCGGCGTCCTGGGCGGCGCGGGTGAGGGTGCGGACCGAACAGCCGAGGAGGCGGGCGTAGTCGTCCACGTGGTGCAGTTCGCGGAAGCGGAGTTCCAGGGCGTCGAGGAACCGCCGATGGAGTGCGGCGCGGCGGGTGGCGGGCGCGGGGGTGGCCGGGGTGCCGGTGCTGTGGGCGAGGCGCAGGGCGTGGTGGAGGCCGAGGGGGCGCCGCCCCAGGGCGCGGTGTTCGTCGAGGAGTTGGTGGGCGGTGCGTTCGGCCCAGGGGGCGTCGTCGGGGTGAGGGTGAGGGCGGCGGGCGCGTCGTATGCGGTGGCGGGGGCGAGGAGGCGGGCGGTCGTGGTGTCCAGGACGTCCGGTCCGATGAGGATGAAGGGCCCAGTGACGGTGGTGGGCGGGTGCCAGCACTGGGTGTGTCCGCAGTTGAGGGCTCCGGGCGGGCTGGCGCGGGACAGAAAGGAGACGCACGGTATGGACGGCGCGGATGTACAGCGACTGACGGCTCACTACGCCGACGCCCTGCCCGGCACCGCGAGCTGCCGCCGTTCTCCCCCGGCCTGGAGGTCCGCGAGGTTGCCGGGAAGGTCTTTCTGATCGTCACCGACGATCCCGGCGAGCGGATCATCACCGTCAAGGCGGAGCCGGAACATGGGCAGCGGCTATACGCGGTGTACGCCACGATCAGCGCCGGGTGCTATCTCGACAAGACCCACTGGATCTCGGTAGGCGCCGGGCCCGGCGTCTGCGCCGCCCTGGTCGAGGAGTTGGTCATCGACTCCTACGACCTCGTACGGGGCTCGGCGGCCCGTCCGGGAGCGGGGTGAGGCCGGTTCTCACAGCATTCCCGTCCGGAAATCCGCGCTGCTCTTGAGGACAGCCGATTCGGCGGTTCTGATCCGGTCGGGGTGGATTTCGTCGAGCAGGGCGTAGTCCCTGGTGATGATTCCGCGTTTCCACACGTTCCAGAAGCCGGTGAAGTTGTCGCGGAAGCTCATGGTGCTCTTGTCGTGGGGATCGGCGTTGTAACCGGCGGAGCGATCGGTTATCCCCGTCAGGTCCGGGCTGTTCCAGTAGGTTTCCAGATCGGTGTCGATGTACTGTGCCGGATTCCTGGTGACTTTCTCGAAGGCCACGGCCATATCGGCGTATGTCATGTGCTCGATGGCGACGTGGGGGACGGCTCCCTCACCGAGCGGGACCCGCCAGGTGACGATGCCGTCCTCGATGTAGGGGCCCGGCGTGAAGACCGCGGCTCCCATCCGGTCGCTGTTCTTCTCGTTCTGGAACAGGACCCATTCGGCCATGCGCCCCTTGCCGTCGTAGTGGCCGGTGCGGAACCTGGAGTCGTAGCCGGACTTCTTGAGGGCGTAGTCGAGGTTTCCGTAGACGAAGAACTTGATTCCTTCTTCGATCGCTATCTCGTAACTGCGGATCACCCAGTAGGTCTCGATCTTCTCGCCGGTGTCGAATCCGCCGATGTCGACGAATGCGCCGTCGCAGCCGCGGAATCCTTCCCGCAGGACGTCCTCGTCGGCGAACGACCCTTCGAGGAGGGAGACATTGCCGAACGCGAGGAGTTCCTGGGCCGGGAGGGCATGGTCTTTGCCTCCTGGGTGGGGAATTCGGAATCGTGAGGAGAGTGCGGCCGATCGCGTTTCGTACGCGAATGTGCGAACGGGCCGCGATGAGGGTGGGCAGGTTCCGGTACAGGGCGCGGGGGCGGCGACGTCGCGCGGGTCGGCCCTCTTCAGAGCGGTCATGGCCGCCCCCGGAACGCGAGAAACCGATCAGTTTCCGATCGCAGGTCCGCCCCGGCCCAGTACAAGTCCGCCTCGGACTAGTGCCGCATCAGGCAACGTTCGCCCTGTTGACGACCTCGCGGAGGAGTTCGTCGGCGGCGTGCTTGTTTCGCCAGATGATGTAGCGGCGGATCATG